>NZ_JBQFRE010000006.1:0-188483 GCF_056537245.1 Ruegeria sp. CG11 | reverse complement strand
GCCCTTAAATGAGATCGTCACGGCCTGCTCCTGTCATGTTCTAGTGCGCGCTACCAGAAATGCACTCGACCTGACAGGTAAGGGCCAAGTTCGCGACAAAACCGTTTGGCGCACCCTTGCAACGGCCCGACGATGCTGACAGCGCTTTGGCGTGTGCGTTGGAAATGCAGCAAAGGTTGGGTTAACGAATGGAATACCAGAAATGGCTTCCCGGAAATCGAGATGGGCATCGGTCTGAACACGGGTGAAGTGGTCGTTGACAATATCGGTTCAAGCAAACGCGCAAAATATAGCGTTGTAGGTAACACAACCAACTTGGCTGCAAGGATCGAAATCTACACCGTCGGTGGCCAGATCCTGATCGCGGACAAAACGCGTGAAGCTGTCAAAACGCCTCTTGAACTGGGAGCGATGCGCACGGTTGAACCCAAAGGTTCTGGCGATCCTTTGAAGCTCTATGAATTGACTGGCATGGGTGGTCCCTATGCGATCGCCCTTTCATCGCAATCTGTGGAGATGGCAGATATCAACTTGCCCGTTGCGCTCTCGTATAGAGCGGTTGTCGGTAAACAGGTCGTGGGTATGGCGTAACACGGCCAGCTTCTGAAGCTTTCCCCCGTCGAAGCGTGCATACAATCCGAGACAGCACCAAAACCTTTCAGCGATCTCCAGTTTCAGATCGAGTGGCAAAACGGCTCTGAAAACACTCTGACTCTCTACGGTAAAGTACTGGATACGCGCGACGACATTGGTTGTTTTATGGTACGCTTCACTGCGGTGTCGCCAGATGTGCGTTCGACCCTTGGCGAGATCATTGAGAAAAACAGAAAACACCGCAAAAGTTCCTGAATCTTTGAGATAGGGCCCCGATCCTCCCCCGCTGAAGTGGTCCTCCGCTATGTTTAGGAAAACGGAGGAAAAGCGCATGATGATACAGTATTTTTGAATGTTCGCCGGGTGTCTTGAGCAATCAATTAGAGCTCCGGGTCACTTTGCGAAGGCTCCTTCACTCGATTTATCGGATACCGGTCAGCTCGACCAAGGAGCGGTTGAATGAGCATCCGGTCGAGCCAAAGATTGCGCCTGTTTCGAAACTGCTCAATTCCAATTGTCATGTCTTCATGCCCGGACTTGGGTTGTGCCAGATAGGTTCCGAATATCCGGTCCCACCATGGTACGTTGAAGCCAAAGTTGCTGTTGGTCTCCGATGGCTCAATTGAGTGATGGACGCGGTGCATGTCCGGCGTGACAATGATTAGCCGCAGCGCTGCATCAACTCTGAGGGGAAGGCGAATGTTGGAGTGGTTAAACAGAGAGCTTGCATTCAACAGCACTTCGAAAACCAACACCGAAAAGGCAGGCGGCCCTAGAGCCATGACAATGCCCAGCTTGATCACCATAGAAAGCAGGATTTCCAGCGGGTGAAATCTCAAGCCTGTTGTCACGTCAAACTCGAGATCAGCGTGATGCATCCGGTGCAAACGCCAAAGCAGTGGTACCGCATGAAACAGCACATGCTGCAAATAAATAGCGAGATCCAGTGCCAGAACCGAAATAAGGAACGCTATCCAACCCTGAATGCTGATCTGGTTGAGGACACCCCAGCCATTTTCTTGTGCAATCACAGCGAGCCCGACAGCGACAACCGGAAATGCAAGCCTGACAAGTAAAGTGTCCAGCACAACCAAGGCAAGGTTGTTTGACCAACGCAAAAGCCGGGGGATTTCCATTCTTCTTCGTGGGGCTGCTAACTCCCAGACCGCCATGGCAATAAGTACACCAAGGAATATCGTGAGGCGGATTGCAGTTTCTTGTTCCAGAATGCCCTGCAGCATTTTAATCGCCGATGCGTTTATTGAGTTGTTTCAAATGACAGCATATAGCCGCTTTTTGCCTTTGACTAACGATGCCGACAGGTCGGGTTGGCTGTATTGCGTGAATTCGCGCTGTAGGATAGTTCGCAGGCGCAGCGAACGGCAGCTTCGGCGGGGCGCACCGCAGCACTCGATGTGACTTTGGAAGTCGGCTATGGGCCGGATACGACGTGTAGAGCTCAGCCGTTGAATCAAATCGGAGCGTCGCCTTCTGACCAAATTCTGTACTTACTCGTCACCCGCAAAAAGCTTTACTGTCTAGGAATTGATCCCGCCACGCCATTAAACTCGGCACACTCCTGTGCGTCAAACCACACGCGATCTATGTTCGCGAACTGGTGAACAAAAGGTAGAAGCGCCAGATCGGCAAGGGTAGGGCGATCTCCGCAAAGCCAGGCCCGCCCGACTAACCGCTCGTTGAGGTTAATCAAGTAGCTCGCCGCTTTCTTGCGTTCCTCTTTGACGTCTAATTCTGGATGCCGCGTGGAGAATTTAATGTGGTCCAAGGCAGCCTTGAATGGACCTTCATTTACCGCAATTTGGTCCCAACCTTCTTGAGGCATGTCCAAAAGCCGCAGCGTCGATGAACTCGCCATTTCAATCTGCGGCATTCAAGAATTTGGCGATACCGGTTGCTGTCTTAAGCGGAAACTTCTGCTTCAGCTCCACCGACCGCTGTGCAACAGGTGGCTGCGCCGAGCGCTGGCGCGGTCACCTGTTGGGGAGCGTCCGAACTTCTTTCGATAAGCCGCAGAGAACTTTGATGCGCTGGAATAACCGCAGGCGGCGGAAATTTCCGCGAAGGACATTGTTGTCTCTGCTACAAGGTCTTTTGCTTTGTTCAGCCGCAGGGTGAGATAGTAGACCTTTGGAGTCATTCCTGCACGTTCGGAGAACATTTCCTCTATCCGGCGGCGAGAGAGGCCTGCGTGCTGACAGAGCGTTTCGATACTCAGGGGTGTTTCGATGTTGTCCCGCATCAGTGCAACCACCGTCTGCAAGGCCATTGGAAGCGACTGCTGTAATTGCTGTTCGCCCAGCGGATCCTGTGGCTTGTTGCTGCCCGGAAGCCCGCCATGTAGCACGGTGCGGGCTACCTCATCCGCGATGCGTTGACCCGAAATTGAAGCCAAAAGGTCGAGCGCAAGATCAATTGTCGCCAACCCGCCCGAGCTGGTCATGATATTGCCATCGGCTGTATAACCTGCGGCGGTGACCTGTACTTTGGGGAACATCTCGGCAAAGGGTGCCAAATAGTCGTAATGAACGGTTGCCTGCTTGCCGTCCAGAAGCCCAAGGGCGCCGAGGATGAAGCCGCCCGAACTGATGCTGACCAATCGCGTGCCACGCGACAGCCACCGGGTCAGCAGCGGACGGAGCCGGTCAGCAGGGTAATGGTGTGGCACAAGGCTCGCGGAAAGGATCATGATATCTGGCCGAACGTCCAACTCGTCGACCGCACAGGTCTCAACTAGAACCCCGCTTGAGGCCTTCACCTGTCCACCGTCAAGTGAGACAAACTCCCACGCGAAATCTTCCCGCTCGGAACGCAAGTTGCAGATCCGGAAAGGATCAATAAAGCCGAGCGTGGTGAAAAGGTTGAACTCGGGCAGTACTAAGATCGTAATCCTGGTTTGCTCTACCATTCGGCCCCATGTTGGCAGACTTTTGCTTGGGTCGGCAGCCTATCGGAATGGGCGTGCAACCGGAAGCACGCAGCTACTCTGTTAAATCCCGCCCTCCAGCCGAAGTGACATTGGGGTTATCGCCGGAAAAGCCCCTGAGCAGCAGAAAACAAAGGATTTGCCCATGGTTTGTGTCTTGCCTCGGTTTCTGCGGACAGCGGCTTAAGTTAAGTCGGTGCCGCCGGCCGCAGGAGATCAGAGCTTCGAGGCAGATTTGAGTGTCATGATCGGGTTTGCGGCGGCAGCAGAACCAACTGGCCGATGTGGGACTTTGCCAGGAAATCCCCCTGTGCCTGAGCGATGTCCTTCAGCGCGTAAGTTTGAGCGACTAGCGGGCGGATTTCACCGGTTTCGATATACTTTACTAGGTTGGCAAAGACCTCGTCCACTTGGAAGGTGCAACCAAAAAGTGTGAGATCCTTGAGGTACAGGGTGCGGATGTCGATCTCGCAGATCGGCCCGGCGGTGGCATAGCGCCCGCCGCGTCGTAGCACGTCCAGCAGACTTCCCCAACCGGGACCGGCAACAAGGTCGATCACAACGTCGACGCTGCCTTCGCCTAGTTCAGCCACAAGATCGGCGTTGCGGCCCAGCACCTGATCGGCCCCAAGCGCGCTGACCGCCTCTGCTTTGGCCGGAGAGCAAAGCGCAATAACTGTCGCGCCACGCCGCTTGGCCAACTGCACCGCAGCCGAACCCACGCCACCCGACGCCCCAGTGATCAGAACGGTTTCAGCCTTCAACTGCGCCCGGTGAAGCATATTTTCAGCGGTAGAATAGGCACAGGGGATCGCCGCCAATTCCGCATCCTCCCAGTCGCACGAAACGGTATGTGTTTCGCGGGCGGGTGCAACTGTGAACTGGGCGAAACCGCCGTCGCACTCACTGCCAATTGTCCAGCACTCGTAGGGGCGGTAGTCCACATAGGTTCGCAGCATGTTGCGCACGATCACCCGCTCGCCGATCCGGGTCGGATCCACGCCTTCACCTACCGCAGCTACATAGCCGCAGACATCGGCCCCCTGGATGCGCGGGAACGTCAGCGGCGTGCCGGACCAACTGGCATCGTCATCGTCCAATGTGTCGTAGCCGTCTGCACCACCAGTGTCACTGGTCACGGTCTTCGAGTACCAGCCGATGCGGGTGTTGAAATCGGTGTTGTTTACACCGGCGGCAGTGACCCGGATCAGGACTTCTCCCGGTCCGGGGCGGGGTACGGGCACATCCGTGCGGTACTCAAGTTTTTCCAGACCACCGTGTCCGGTCAGTTGGACCGAATGCATCGTTTCAGGGATCATTTCTTTTCCTTCTCAGAACGGGTCACAGAGGCACCAAAGAGGCTTGCTTAACGCCCAGAGCCGACGGCGACCGGTCGTCCTCAATCCAGATGTTGGGTTCAAGGTCATAGTAACCCTCGACAAAATAGGGGGCAGCCTGGCGGGCACCGTCGAGTAGTTTGGATTTCGCCGTCGCGCCGACCTGAGTGCTGGCAGCGGCAGGGATGTCACCGTCCCAGCCGGATGCACCGTCTCGGACCGGTATGTCACGGGCGTAGATGTGAATCTCATTGATTTTCGTCCGGCTATCTCTTCAAGCCGCCGGCATTCGGCGTTCAATCATTTCTGCAAACCAGGAGCAGCCATAGGGAATAGCCTCGTCATTGAAGTTGTACTCGGGGTGGTGCAGCGCCGCCCCCTCGCCGATACCCATGAACAGGAAAGCACCCGGGCGTTCCTCCAGCATATAGGCAAAATCCTCGGACCCCATAAGCAGTGGCAATTCAGCGTATTTACCGCAGACCAATTCCGCCATCTGCGCGGCGTGGCCGACTTCCTCGGCGGTATTGATGGACGCCGGGTAGCCTAACGGCATGTCCAATGTCACGGTGCCGCCAAACATGGCGGCGGTGCCTTCGGCCAGCTCCTTTATGCGTTGGCGGGCCACAACGCGGGTTTCGTGCGACATGGTACGCAGGGTACCTTTGACGGTGATCTTCTGCGGGATTACGTTCGTCGCCTTGGACGAGCTTTCGATCGAGGTGATCGACAGCACAATCGGGTCCACCGGGTCGATGTTGCGCGCCGGGATGGTCTGGAGCGCCAGAACCATGTGGCAGGCGATCATCATGGTGTCGACCGACTTGTGCGGCTGTGAGGCGTGACCGCCCTTGCCCTCCAGATAGATCTCAAACGAGTCCCCCGCGGCCGTGACCGGTCCTATGCGCGAGCGGAATTCCCCCAAGGGGAAGCCCGGCATATTGTGGATCGCATAGACTTCCTGGATGTTCCAACGGTCCATCACGCCATCCTGCACCATCTTCTCACCGCCGCCGCCGTCTTCTTCGGCGGGTTGGAATATCATTACTGCGGTGCCGTTGAAGTTGCGCGTTTCGGCCAGATATTTTGCGGCGCCCAGCAGCATCGCCGTGTGACCGTCATGACCACAGGCGTGCATCTTGCCTTCGTGGTTAGAAGCATAGTCCACTCCTGTCTCCTCCGGTATCGGCAGCGCATCCATGTCGGCGCGCAGGCCAATGGCCATGCCAGAGCTGTTCGAATTGCCCTTGATCACAGCAATAACGCCGGTTTTACCGATACCCTCCACCACTTCATCACAACCGAACTCTCGCAGCTTTTTGGCAACGATGCCTGCGGTGCGGTGAACCTCAAAACCCAGTTCCGGATGCTTGTGGAAGTCCTGCCGCCAAGCGGTGATTTCATCGTGCAATTCGGCAAATCTGTTTTTTACAGGTATTATCTGGAGCTCCCCAAAAACCGGCTGCTGAAAATGTGGTGCCGTTTCTACTAGCGTGGCGGATCAGACCGTTTACGGATCCATGTGATACCCTTTGGCCCAACCAGTTTTTCCGCTGCCCCAATTGCGCTGGAAGGTTTCCTTTTTTGTTGAATTTTCAACTCGCCTGAACGGAAAGGGGTATCGCCCATAATTGGCAGATTTCAGGTGATTTCCCTTCGCCTCAAAAGCACGGATCAACGATATTCGCGGCGAGAAATCCTCCGAAATCTCAGTTTCCGAGCCAAATTCGGGATAAATTCTCGCGCAAAAAGGGTAGATGGAACGGCCTGTCCCCGCCCCTATTAGGAAGGACCCGGCATGCGGAAGGCTCTTAATCATAGGGCTCCCGGTGCCCCATAACAGACCATAGGGAGCAAGCAGAATGACCACTAAATCTGGAAAAGACATCTCCAGCAGTATCCGCTTTGGAGACATGGGCGAGGCGGATCGGGAGTTTGCCGGTCGGTCCCTGAAACAAGGTGCATCGCGGCGTCAGGTAATGGGTTGGCTGATGGCGATGGGCGCAACTGCCACCAGCGCTGGTGCTATTGTTGCCAGCGCCACTGAAGCCGTGGCTGCAACGCCCAAGCGCGGCGGCAAGATTCGTGCGGCCTTTGCCCAGCACGGTCCGGCTGACACGCTGGATCCGATCCTGCAAAACGGATCGATCGACTATATTCGAGGACGTCTGCACTTTAACAGCCTGACCCGCATGCAAGACAACCTGACTGCCGGACCGGAACTGGCGCATAGCTTCGAAGCCAACCAGGGCGCCACCGAATGGACCTTTCAGTTGCGCAAGGACGTGGAATTTCACGATGGTTCCAAGCTGACCGCCAACGATGTCATCTACTCGATGAACCGCCATTTGGGCGACGACAGCAAATCTCTTGCCGCAATTCTGGTGAAACCGGTCTCTGAATGGGTGAAGGTTGATGAACACACGGTCAAGGCCGTGCTAAGCGAGCCGCAGGCGGAGTTGCCGATCATTCTGGCAACCTACCACTTCAAGATCATCAAAGACGGCACCACTGATTTCTCGACCCTAAACGGCACTGGTCCTTTTAAGTTAAAGGAATTTGTCCCCGGCGTGCGCTCGGTTGCGGTGCGCAACGACAATTACTGGGGGTCCGAAGGCCCGTATCTGGACGAGATTGAAACGTTCGGCATTACCGATCCCGTTGCCCGCGTCAACGCGCTGATCAATGGCGATATCCAGATCATGACCAATTTGGACACAAAGTCTGAACCCCAGATTGAGGCGGCTGCTGGCGTTGAACCCTATGTTGTAAGCTCGGGCGCGTATATCGGCATTGCCGCGCGCTATGACAACAGCCCTGCTGGCGGTGCGGACGAGCATTACAACTTTCTCAAGGGTCTGAAGCACCTACAGCGCCGCGACCGCATCCGTCAGGTTGCAAGCGGTAACCATGGCGATATCGGCAACGATCAACCCATCGGCCCCGCCTACGGCGCATCCTGGTGCAAAGAGATCAACGACCCGGTCATGCACCCCTATGATCTCGACAAAGCCAAGCACTACTTCAAAAAAGCAGGGATGACCGGTGCCGAGTTGAATGTGGCAGAGGTCAGCCCTGGCCTCACGGACATGGCTGTCATCCTGCAGCGCGAAGCGGCCAAGGCCGGGTTTGACCTACAGCTGAAACGTGTGCCAGTCGATGGATTCTGGGGTGCTGTCTGGAACAAAGAACCACTGTTCGTGACGAATTGGAACGCGCGACCGACCGCTAACATCATGATTTCGCTGGGCAATACTTCGGACGCGAAGTGGAATGAATCCGCCTGGAAGAACGAGACGTTCGATAAGCTTCTGATAGAATCGCGGGGCGTCACCGATCCCGCCAAACGCTACGAGATGAACTGCGAATTGCAGCGTCTGTGTGCGGATGGATCCGGCTCGGTCATTCCGGCGCACATTCCTTACAAGGATGCTGTTGCCTCAAACGTTCGCGGCCTGACCAAGGTGCCGCTCGGCCCGGTTGGCGGCAACGAATGGCCCGAGTTCGTCTGGCTGGACAGTTGATCCGACTGACAACCCGACCGGTCGCAGGAGAGACCTGCGACCGTCCTTATCCGCGCCGCCAGCGGCGCTGATTATCTACGACAGGTCAGGAAAATGTTTGGACTGATATTGAAACGAATTGGCATTGCCGCCCTTCTGGTCTGGGTTGTGTCGGTGCTGATCTTCATCGCAACCCAGATTCTGCCGGGCGATGCCGCCGAAATCCGACTGGGCCAACAGGCCACCGCCGAAAACCTGGCGGCGCTGCGAGCAGAACTGGGGTTGGATCGGCCCTTGGCCCTGCAGTATCTGGGCTGGCTGGGTAACCTTCTGACCGGGGACCTAGGCATTTCCCAGGCCGGAGGGGCGACCGTTTCCAGCCTTATCGCTAACCGGATCGGCAATACGGCCTTCATGGCAATGGTGGTTTCAATGATCGCCATTCCACTGTCCGTGTTCTTAGGCCTGATCGCGGCGATGAATCCCGGCGGGCGGATCGACCGTCTTGTGACGCTCACCACCCTCGGGCTGATATCGGTGCCAGACTTTCTGATCGCGACCATCCTGATCTTCGTGCTGGCGATTCAACTGGGGCTGACGCCTGCGGTGAGCTATCTCAGCGGCACCGAAGGGTTTTGGCAATCTCTCTACGTTCTGTCGCTGCCGATCTTGACGCTGGTGATCGTGGTCTCAGCCCAAATGGTCCGGATGACCCGCGCGGGCGTGCTGAACGTCATGGGCTCTCCTTACATCGAGATGGCGATCCTCAAGGGCATTCCGCGCAGACGTATCGTTTTGCGCCACGCGTTGCTGAATGCCGTAGGACCAATTGTGAACGTAATCGCCCTAAATCTGGCCTATCTGGTGTCCGGCGTGGTGATCATCGAAACGATCTTTGCCTACCCGGGCCTTGCGAAACTGATGGTTGATGGGGTGCTGTCACGCGATCTGCCTCTGGTTCAGGCTTGCGCGATGATTTTCTGCGTCTCGTACATCGTCCTCATCTTGATCGCCGATATGGCTTCCATCTTTTCCAACCCGCGTTTGAGGCATCCGAAATGACCCTACAGACAAGTACAGACGATGCGGCACAATTTGGTGACCTGCCCGATGCACCACCCAAGAAACGCATTCGCCTTTCTCTCTCCAGTAAGGTCTGCGCTGGTTTCCTGCTGGGCTTTGTCTTCCTGATGATCTTTGGCCCGATGATTTCGCCTTACGATCAGGCCTATTTTATTGAAGAAACCCTGACTGGCGAGTTCATTCTGGACCCGGGCTTCCGCCCACCCAATGAACAAGCCTGGCTGGGAACCGATTACCTTGGCCGCGATACCCTTTCCCGGCTGATCTACGGCGCAAGGACAACCATTGGCATTTCCCTGGCCGCTACAATGTTGGCCTACCTGATCGGAATTACATTGGGAATCGGTGCCGCGGTGGCAGGCGGCTGGACCGCCTCCATCCTCTGCCGTGCCGACGATGCGGTGCTGGCCTTCCCCAGTATCATGCTGGCTCTGGTCATGATCGCCGCCATCGGGTCATCGATACCGCTGCTGATCGTTCTGGGCGGGGTGGTCTATGCCGCCGCCGTGTTCCGCATCGCACGCGCGCTGGCGCTGGACATCATGGTGCAAGATTTTGTCGAGGCCGCCCGTGCCCGCGGTGAGGGACAGTGGTGGATCATCACTCGCGAGGTGCTGCCCAACGCAATCATGCCACTGGCCACCGACTTTGGCCTGCGGCTGGTCTTTGTGATCCTATTCGTCACCAGCCTCAGCTTCCTTGGCCTGGGCGTGCGACCGCCCCTTGCCGAATGGGGTACAATGATGCGTGAGAACATGACCGGCCTCGGCAATGGGTTCTGGAACGGTGGCATCGCCTGCCTAGCACCGGCTGCTGCCATCGCGATCCTGACCATTTCGATCAACCTGATCGTGGATGACATTTCCGCCCAAAGCGGCGGTGCCTTGGCGGAGAAGATGACATGAACGAACCCCTGTTTCAGGTCAAAGATCTTAAAATCGAAGCACGGCCGTTTGGGGCACCGCCTATTCCGATTGTCAAAGGTGTCTCCTTTGATGTGCCCGCAGGCCGGGTTGTGGCGCTGATCGGCGAGTCCGGGTCGGGCAAGACAACCATTTCGCTGTCCGCGCTTGGTTACACCAAACCGGGGCTGCATTTTGCCGGTGGCAAAGCGCTGCTGCGCGGGACCGACATGTTGACGGTCGAAAGCGAAGAGCGCCGCCTGATGCGCGGAAAACACGTGGCTTATCTGGCACAATCCGCAGCGGCCACTTTCAATCCGTCGCTGAAGATCGGCGAGCAGGTCACCGAAAGCGTGATGCTGCACGGCACCATGACCCAAGAAGAGGCCGACGCCCGCGCGTTGGAGCTTTACCGCGCGCTGGAACTCCCCAACCCAGAGAGCATTGGCGAACGCTATCCGCATCAGGTCTCTGGCGGGCAGCTGCAAAGGCTGATGGCTGCCATGGCGCTCGTGGAAAAGCCCGACCTCTTGGTCTTGGACGAGCCGACGACCGCGTTGGATGTCACCACGCAGATCGAGGTTTTGAAGGCCTTCAAAAAAGTGATCCACGAGGAAGGTTCGGCGGCGATCTACGTGACCCACGACTTGGCTGTGGTGGCCCAGATCGCTGACCATATCGTCGTGCTGTATGGCGGCGAAGTGATGGAACAGGGGCCGGTGGAGCAGATCATCAGCAACCCGCGTCACCCCTATACGAAAAAGCTGATGGCGGCCGCGCATCCGATGCCAAAATCCAAGGACAGCGCAAATGGGTCCGGCGGTGGGGAGGAGGACTGTCTCGATGTGAAAGCCGTCACTGCGGGCTATGGCACGATCACTAACCACCAGCCTCAGTTCCCGGTTCTCAAAAACATCAATGTCACTGTCGGACGCGGTAAGGCGGTCGGTGTAATCGGCGAATCCGGCTGCGGCAAGTCCACCTTGGCGCGGGTTATCGCAGGGCTGCTGCCTGCAGCGGATGGTGCGGTTTCGCTTTCGGGCAGGCAACTGCCCGCAGACCTCAAGAACCGCAGCCGAGAAGATCTGCGCCGGGTGCAGTTCGTCTTCCAGATGGCCGATACCGCCTTAAACCCGCATCAGACCATCGGTGAAATCATTGGCCGCCCGCTGAAGTTTTATGCGGGCCTGAATGCCAGTCAGCGCAAGAAGCGGGTGGGAGAGATACTTACCATGGTGGAACTACCGCCCAGTTTCGCCAACCGTCTGCCAGGAGAGTTGTCGGGCGGACAGAAACAGCGGATCAATCTGGCCCGCGCTCTGGCGGCGGATCCAGAGGTCATTCTCTGCGACGAGGTGACCTCGGCACTGGATACGGTTGTGGGCGCATCGGTGATCAAGTTGCTGACGGACTTACGCGAAAAAACCGGCGTGTCGTTCGTCTTCATCAGCCACGATCTCAGCACAGTGGCGTCCTTCGCGGAAGAAATCGTGGTTCTGTACGCCGGACGGGTGGTGGAAAAGGGGCCGGTTGCCCAGATTCTGGCACCGCCCTTCCACCCCTATACCAAGCTTCTGATCGGCTCGGTTCCCGAAATGCGCACAGGCTGGCTGGAAGACACCATGGCGTCGCGTGAAAGCCAGGCAGGCATTTCTGGGGGAGTTGACCTCAAAGCAGCGGGCTGCCCGTTCTTTGCGCGTTGCCCACTTGCTGTCCCCGGCACCTGCGACGGCACCGTGCCGCCGGAACGAGCAACAGGCCCCGGACATGTAATTGCCTGCCACCTCCAGGCGGAGGACTTGAACGACTTCGCCTCCAACCTTCTAGAGAGTACCGAGATCGCATGAAAATTACCCGTATCAGCGTCTACCAGATCGATGTTCCGATCGAGCCCTTCAAGATCTCCCACGGGCGGGTCATGGACAATTTTGACGAGACCATCGTCCGGATCGAAACAGACACCGGGATCGAAGGCTGGGGGGACAGCGTGCCCTGGGGGTCAAACTTTATACCGGCCTTTGCGGCTGGCGCGCGTGCGGGCCTGATAGAACTGGCCCCCGGGCTTATCGGCAAGGATCCCCGCATGATCGGTGCCATCAACGAGCTGATGGACGCGGAAATGACCGGGCAGCCCTATGTCAAAACCGCGCTGGATGTGGCATGCTGGGACATTCTGGGGCATGCCTTGAACACACCGCTGTACATGCTTCTAGGCGGCAAGCTCACGCCCAAACTGGGATGTTACGGGTCGGCGCCTCCAACGACCGGTCCGGAACTGGCCGAAGCGATAGAGCGGTTGCGAGCTGATGGCCACAAGCGGTTCTCGTCGAAGTCCAGCGGCGACCCGGAGGCGGATATCGAATACCTGCGCACCATTGGTGAACTGATGCGCCCGGGGGAGTCCTTGAAATATGACGCAAATGCCGGCTGGCGCGTGGATGAAGCGTTGCGGATCGCCCGCATGGCGGGTCAGGTGGATGTGCTTTTCGAACAACCTTGTGCGACCTACGAAGAATGCCGTGACGTGCGCCGCAGCAGCGGGGTACCGCTGATCCTGGATGAAAGCGCCTCCGACCTGAATGTTGTGCTGCGGGCCAAAGCAGACGGGGTGTTGGATGGGCTGAACCTGAAGCTGGCCAAAGTCGGCGGCATTTCCAAGATGCGGGTGATCCGCGATGTCTGCTCAGCTCTTAAGGTGCCAATGGACTTGCAGGATTCGTCGTGGAGCGAGCTGGCCTGCGCTGTGGTCGCCCACATGGGTCAAGCGACCCCGTCACGCAGTGTGATGACGGCACTGATGCCGATGGGGATAAAGAAGGAAACCGTGACCAATCCCCCGCACCGCGACGGCCGTTTCGTCTCTGCACCCGATCTTCCTGGTATCGGTACTCGCCCGATCCTCGAGGTTCTGGGCGAGCCAATTGCTGTCTTCAACTGAAGCTTCTGCTTCAGCTCCACCGACCGCCGTGCATCAAGAGGCTGCGCCGGGCGCCGGCGCGGTCGCCTTGAGCACCTATAATGGTTTGGCCTTGCGCTATTCGAAAGTTCCGATGCGCAAGCTGAGAGAGGCTGGGCTTGACCGCGCATTTTGGTCAGGTCTTGCGCCAACATAGTGTGTCGCAGAAACCACCGCGCAAGACCGCATGGGCAGAGGCCGAGGCTTTGCTTCAGGGATTGCCGGAGCCGTGGCGTTCTCCCATCGCAGGGCAGACAGTGCTGTCCAAACAGGGGAAGCGGGTTTTAGGCCGAACGCTGTGGAGTGCGGTCCACACTCTGAACGTCATCCGTGCCTTGAAGCGTTGGGCTGCATTCTGTTCGGCGCATGGGGGGTCATTGATACCAACGGGTGCTTCATTGGACGCATTCGGGCATCACCTTTTCGCTGATCCGGAAGATGGTCGAACTGTGGGGGCACGGACGGTCGCTGACTATCAGTCGCGCATTCTGAGCGGGATTGGCCTCGTTCAGCCTGGATTTTCTTCTACGGCCTGTAGTTTTGTCGTCGCAGATTGGAGCAACAGGGCCGATCAGGAGGGCGCGTTAACCAAAACCGGCGCGCAACTCGTCGGTGCCACAGCAATACACGATCTCGGGTTCCAGCATATCGAAAACGCGCGGTCATCCCCGATGCGGGGTTCGGACGCTGCCCGGCAGTTCCGAAACGGATTGATCCTAGCCATCGGAACCGCCTTGCCGCAGCGTGCAAGGGCGCTGTCTTGCCTTTCCTTCGACACCAGTCTTTACCTTCAAGATGACAATACCGTCGGCATCCGCATTCCGGCGTCCATGCTGAAACTGCCGGAAGATCGGAAGCAGGGCGCGCCGATTGAGCGCAGCCTCCGCAATTCTCGGCCGGCAGCGGCTTTGCAGGAATACCGCCAGTCGTTTCGCCCAATATTCGATGACGGATGTGCGGTGTTTCCATCCATCAAATCCCGAAACACCGCAATCAGTCAGAACCAGATCGGCCGGTTGACCGGCAACATGACCCAAGAGGCTTTCAGGACCCGCATATCCATTCATCGACTGCGCGACAACGTGGCAACGCAGGCCAGCGAAACCATGACAGCGACAGGCCGTGCCGCCGCCGCTTTGCTTAGTCATAAGTCCCAGTCAACCGCGGCGCGTCACTATGATCATTCGGAAGGTATTCAGGCGGCACAGGAGTTTGGCACGCTGCTGTCATCCTACCAAGGAGCGGGCGTTGATCTTGACCTTTGATATGGCATTCGAAACCTTCGATGCCGCGCGGCGACCAGTTCGATTTCCTTTTCCTGATGGTTTGGAAGAGTCGTTAGTCACCGGACCACAGAAACGCATTTCTCGAGAAATGCGAGTTGATGGCGGCTGCGCTCGCTGATCCAGCTGAACAACTGCGCAGCATTCGCATTTTCCTCCAACGGCTCCGGGCTGGTCAGGGTGTACCAACTGCCCGTTTGCCAACTTACCGGCAACGCCGGTATCAGCTGCCCCTCTTTGACCAGGTATCCAATCGTGCTGGCAAAGCCCAAAGCAACGCCTTTGCCGTTGAGCGCTTGTTGGATGACGATAGAATAGTCCGGAACCCTCAGCTCGGGTAGTTTGCCGTGAATTTCCTGCCCGGTCTCTGACAAAAACTCAGCCCAGGTAACGCGCGGTTCATTCAGCTTGACCAGAGAGTGCACGCCCGCCGTTTTGGGATTGTCGAGCGTTCCGTTGCGCTGAATGTAATCCGGTGACGCGACTGCGATGACCCATTCCGATGCAAAGGGGGTGGCTACTTCCCCGGGGTCCACTTCCGCCTCATGCCGCAACCCAAGATCTGCGGGTGCCACCGGGCCGCGCATCTCGCCAATATCCAGCGTAAAACCCAGAGACAAATGAGGCAGGTCGCGCTTGAGGTCCTCAAGCTGTGGCATCAACCAGTGCGTCGCAAATGCAGTTGACAGTGAAAGTTGTATTTTTGGTTCGTCCTTTGGTAGCCGCGATATCTGCTGTAATGCATTCTGAAGCGCCGGAAAGGACAGCCGAACGGCGTTGTTCAGAATTTCACCCTCGCGCGTTAGCGCCAGCCCCGCTTTGCTGCGAACAAACAGTCGACATCCGACATGCGCCTCAAGGGCTGCGACGCTTTTGCTGACGGCCGGTTGAGTGACGTTCAGGTCCCGCCCGGCTTGGGTGAAATTGAGTGTTCGTGCCGCCGCCTCAAACGCAAACAAGGATTGGGCGGAGGGAATCATTCTGCGTAAAGACATAACTCGCAGTTATCACAGGCATGAAACCAAACCATATTTATTTGAGTGATAGAAGCATGACAAATTCCTGAAACTCAGATCAAAGAGCTTCAGGGAAGAACCAGTTGTCCGAACGCCGTCGTCGCCGCTCCAGTCAGACCACCGCAAATGCTCCTGTCGAGCACCCGCCCTACCTGACGCGTACCGCCCCCACATATGAAATCCTGAACGAAGAGCAGATCACCGCCATCGAAGAGGCTGCAGAAGATATTTTGCAGAACGTCGGTGTGCAGGTCAGCCACGCCCCCAGTCTCAAACTGCTCAAGGAGGCCGGATGCACGGTTGATGGGGAACGGGTACGGTTCGACCGCCATTTCTGCCGCAAGCTGGTGGTGGAAAACGCGCCCAAGGAATTCGTGCAGCACGCGCGCAATCCGGCCAAATCGGTGCGGATCGGTGGCGACTCGTTGGTGATGGTGCCGGTCTATGGTCCACCGTTCGTAGCTGCCAGTGACATCGATCGCCGCTATGGCACGCTGGAGGATTTCAACACCTTCGTGAAACTCGCCCATATGGCGCCCGAAATGCACCATACCGGTGGGCCGATCTGCGAACCCACAGACATCTCGGTGCCCAAACGGCATCTGGATATGAACTACGGCCACATTGCATATTCTGACAAGGCATTCATGGGCGCCGTCACCGAAAAGAGCCGCGCCGAAGACACGTTGGCCATGTGCGAAATCGCCTTCGGCAAGGACTTTGTGGGGCAGAACTGTGTGGTTTCGGCCCTGATCAACCTGAATTCCCCGCTGGTGCTGGATGAAACCATGCTGGATGCCGCGCATGTCTATGCGGCGGCAGGTCAGGCCTGTGTGATTGCGCCGTTCATGATTGCCGGGGCCTCCAGCCCCACGACGGTTGCGGGATCGGCGGCGCAGGCGTTGGCGGAAACACTGGTGGGCATGGCCATCACGCAACTGGTGCGTCCGGGTGCGCCTGTCATTTATGGCTTCATGATGCTGGGCATGTCGATGAAATCCGGCAGCCCGATCCGCTATGACGAAACCTGGAAAAGCCTGCTGATTGCCGGGCAACTGGCGCGCCGTCTGGGCGTGCCATTCCGCTGTGGCGGCTCATCGTCAAATTCCAAGATCCCGGATGCCCAGGCCGGCTGGGAGGGCGCGCTGTACATGATGTTCTCGCTGCTGGCGGGGGTGAATTTCTTTATCCATGCCACGGGCACGCTCGAGGCCGGGCTGGTATCGAATTTCGACAAGTTCCTGATCGATTGCGATATGCTTGGCGCTGCGGCCCGGATGATGACCGGTGTGGACACCAGTACGGACGCGCTGGCGCTGGAGGCGATTGCCGAGGTCGGCCCGGCCGGGAACTTCCTGTCGGCTGCGCACACCATGGCGCGGTACAAAAGCGCCTTCTATGTCCCCTCCAACGCCAATGGCGACAGTTTTGAACAATGGCAGGCCGAAGGCAGCCTGGATGCCGCGCAACGCGCCATGCTGCGGCGCAAAGAGCTTTTGGCTGAATACCAGCGTCCGGCCATGGATCCCGCCATCGACGAAGCGCTGATCGATTTCATGAACCGTCGCAAGGCTGATTTACCGGATACATTCGCATGAACGCGGCGTCGCAGGTCACCACCAAAGATCCTTTGCTGCAGCCCCTGACCATTCGCGGGCTGACGCTGAAAAACCGGGTCATGAGCACGTCTCATGCATCGGCGATGGATGACGACAACATGCCGGCCGAGCGGTACCAGCGGTATCACGAGGAAAAGGCCAAGGGCGGGCTTGCGCTGACCATGTTTGGCGGCAGCTCGAACATCGCGCCGGACAGCCCCTCGGTGTTCAACCAGCTGAATGTCGGCACAGATCGGGTGATCCCGTTCCTGCAGCAGTTTTCCGAACGTATCCATCAGCATGGCACCGCCCTGATGTGCCAGATCACCCATATGGGTCGGCGCGGGGATGCGCAGGAGGGTGAATGGCTGCCCACAATCGCACCGTCCGCGATCCGTGAAGACCTGCATCGCAACTTCCCGCGTGAAATGGACAACGCCGATATCGCCCGCGTGGTGAAAGCCTTTGGCGCAGCCGCACGACGGTGCAAAGACGGTGGTCTGGACGGGTTGGAGACCTTGGCGGCATCGCATCTGATCGGTCAGTTCTTTTCCCCCATGACCAATCAGCGCACCGACGGGTTCGGCGGAAGTATCGAGAACCGCGCCCGCTTTGCCCTGATGGTGCATGAGGAAATTCGCAAACAGGTTGGCGACGACTTCGTCCTCGGGATGCGCCTGACGCTGGACGAAGGCGAGGGCGGCCTGCGTTTTGACGAAGTGTGCCGGATCGCCGAGATCCTGCGGCACGAAGGGGCGGTCGATTTCCTCAATTGCAATGTCGGTCGCATGGATACCGAACTGAAGCTGGTCGAGGAAAACATGCCGGGCATGAGCCGCCCGCTGGCTCCGTATCTGGATCAGGTGGCCGAGTTCCGCCGCGTCGCGGGTGTGCCGATTTTCCATGCCGCGCGGGTTACGGATGTGGCCAATGCGCGCCATGCCGTGCGCGAGGGCGTGGTGGACATGTTGGCGATGACGCGCGCACATATCGCCGATCCGCAGATCGTGAACAAAATCATGCGCGGAGAAGAGGAACGTATCCGGCCCTGTATCGGTGCCTCGCACTGCATCTACAAGAAACCACATTGCATTCATAACCCCGCCTCGGGCCGCGAGACGCATCTGCCGATGCAGGTCGAACGCTCGAACATGCCGGGCAAAAAGGTCGTGGTGATCGGTGGCGGCCCCGCCGGGATGGAGGCCGCCCGAGTGGCAGCCGAACGCGGCCACAATGTGGTCCTGTTCGAAGCCGCTCCGCAACTGGGTGGGCAAATCCGGCTGGCCTCAAAGGCGGGTTGGCGCAAGGACCTGATCTCGATCGTCGATTGGCGCGAGGCAGAGCTGACGCATCTGGGCGTGGATGTGCGTTGCAACATCTATGCCGACGCCGATGATGTGCTGGCGGAACAGCCCGACCACGTCTTTGTCGCCACCGGCGGTATGCCCGCCGAAACCGGGATACCCGGAGCAGAGCTGGCCGTCAGTTCCTGGGATGTGCTGGCGGGCGACGTGAAACCGGCAGGCGAAATTCTGATCTGCGATCATACGGGTCGGCACGAAGCAGCCTCGACCGCCGATCATCTGAGCGAACAGGGCCACTCGGTCACCGTCGCCACCATCGACCATCACGTTGCGACCGAGATGGGCTACACCGACCGGATCATCTTTCACAAACGGCTGGCGGCACAGGGCGTGACTGTTTTGCCCTATCAGCGTCTGGCCGCGCTGCATCGCGATGGCAATCGCCTGCGCGCCACTCTGAGTCATGAACTGACCGGCGAGGCCGTGGACATACTGGCCGATCAGGTGCTGATCGAGGCCGCGACCGATCCGCTGGACGAGGTCTGGCAGGCGCTTGCGTATCAGTCCGCCAACGTCGGACATACCGATGTGGATGCGCTGGCCGAATGGCGCGCGCAACCCCGGCCCGACACGCCTGGCTTCACTTTGCACCGGATCGGAGATGCGCTGACCAGCCGGTCGATCCACGCTGCACTTCTTGAGGCCTACCGCCTCACAATCTGGCTCTGACAGGTCACCAACAGGAGGATATCATGACCCTAACCCGCCGATTTTTCACTACCGTAGCCGTAGCTGCTCTGACCACCACAGCGACTGCGGCCTTCGCGGGCGAAGCGCTGGACCGCATCATGTCCGATGGCGTGCTGACCATTGCCACCTCGGCAGACTGGGCGCCGCAAAGCTTTGTGAACGACAATAACGAAATGGATGGGTTCGACGTCGACGTCGCCAAGGAAATCGCCAAACGTCTGGGCGTCGAAGCCGAATTCGTAACCCCTGCATGGGAAATCATCACCGCCGGTAACTGGTCCGGTCGCTGGGATGTCTCGGTCGGCTCGATGACGCCAACCAAGGCGCGCGCCGAAGTGTTGGATTTCCCGGCGGTCTATTATTACACCCCCGCCGTTGCGGCCGTTCACGAGGACAGCGCCGCGGGAAGTCTGGCGGATCTGGATGGCAAGAAGTTCGGCGTTGGCAGCTCTTCGACCTACGAATCCTACGCGCAGCACGATCTGACGATCGACGCCGAAGGCGTGCCTGAGTTCACCTATGATGTCACACCCGGAGAAATCCGCTCATATGCCGGGTCCTCGGCAGTGTTTGACGATCTGCGACTGGGCGACGGTGTGCGGCTGGACGCAACCGTAGACGCCTTGCCCGCCATTCTGACCGCGTCCGAAAATGGTTACCCGTTCAAAGTTCTGGGCGATCCGGTCTTCTACGAACCTCTCGCCGTTGCAATCGACAAGGGCGATCAGGAGTTGAGTGACAAGATCGCGGCAGCAGTCGCCGAAATGAAGACCGATGGCACGCTGACCGCCCTCTCTCAGAAATGGTACGGCGTGGACTACACCTCCACGAAGTAAGAAACCAAACGGGCCGGGACCTGACCCGGCCCGCACAGACCAACGAGGTGGCCGATGATTTATGCGGATACGGTCCAAAGCGATCCAGCAGTTCACAAACCCAAGTTCATGGCCGTCATGGTCATCGTCTCGATGCTGGTTTTTGCCGCATTCAACCTGACCGGAACCGTCTTTGGCGAACTCATGCGGCCGGTGATCGGCGAGCCGCTTGAATCGGGGCTGTTCGGACGTTTTGCGATCGGTCTTGTTCTGGGGGTTCTGTTCACCCTCAACGTCGTTCTGATCGGATTTCTGAAATTCCGGCTGCAAGTGATCGTGGTCTGGCTGGAATTGCTGATCCTGTTCCTGGCGTTCTTTTATGGCTTTGATCTGGATTTTGCCTTCATCCGTTCCAAGCTGTGGTTCATGATCACGCAAGGCGTGTTCACCACGCTTTACGTTTCGGCCATTTCCATCACGCTGGCGTCCATTCTGGCGATCTTCGGCGCGGTCGCAAAGTTGTCCTCAAACGGGTTTGCTTTTGCGATTGCCAGCTTCTACACCTCGTTTTTCCGGGGGCTGCCGCTGCTGATGCAGATTTACCTGATCTATCTGGGCCTACCGCAGCTGGGATATGTGATCGACGCGGTACCCGCCGGTATTCTCGCGTTGACCCTTTGTTATGGCGCTTACATGACCGAGATTTTCCGCGCCGGGATCCAGTCGATCCCGAAAGGGCAATGGGAAGCCTCGCGTGCTCTGGGGTTCAAGTTCGGTCTGACCATGCGCCGGATCATCCTGCCGCAATCCATGTCGGTCATCATTCCACCCACCGGCAACCAGTTCATTGCCATGCTGAAAGACAGCTCGCTCGTATCCGTCATCGGCGTTTGGGAATTGATGTTTATCGCCCGTACCGCCGGGGCCAAGGACTTCAAGCATATGGAGATGCTGATCACCGCCGCCCTGATCTACTGGATTCTGTCGATCTGCCTTGAATTGGTGCAATCCCGAATCGAGCGCCACTTTCGCACCAAAAGCCACTGAGGAACGCCGCCATGACCCAACCCATCATTGAAATGCGCGGCGTGAACAAGTGGTATGGCAGCTACCATGCCCTGCGGAACATCAATTTCGAGGTACGCTCGGGTGAACGGATCGTTGTGTGCGGTCCGTCCGGGTCCGGCAAATCCACGCTGATCCGTACTCTCAACTGGCTGGAGGCGCATCAGGAAGGCACGATCACCGTCGATGGGATCGAATTGCATGCGCGCATGAAAGACATCGATCAGGTCCGGATGGAGGTTGGAATGGTGTTCCAGCACTTCAATCTGTTCCCGCACCTGAGCGTGCTGCAAAATCTGATGGCAGCCCCGATGTGGGTGCGCGGCGTGCCGGAAGCCGAGGCGCGCAAGACGGCGATAGAATATCTTGAGCGGGTTCACATCCCGCAACACGCCGAGAAGTACCCGGGCCAGCTGTCCGGCGGACAACAGCAACGTGTGGCGATCGCGCGCGCGTTGTGCATGCACCCCAAGGTTATGCTTTTTGACGAGCCGACCTCGGCCCTGGATCCCGAAATGGTGTCCGAAGTTCTGGACGTCATGACCGAACTCGCCCGTGACGGTATGACGATGATCTGCGTCACCCATGAAATGGGGTTTGCCAAGGCTGTGGCGGATCGGGTGATCTTTATGGATGCTGGTGAAATCATCGAAGAAGGCGCACCAAATTCATTCTTCGACAATCCGCAGAACGAGCGCACAAAAGCATTCCTGAGCCAGATCCTACAGCATTGAGGCATGAACAGAAGCGTTTTTCTGGGTTGCGGGGCTATAGTACGTGCCTCGTCGTACGACTAACTGGATAGGAACGCTCTTGTAAAAGATGCGACAATTCTGGATTCACAAAATGTGTAGTAGTTCCAATGTGATCTGACAGTTTGCCGTTTTTCCAGAGGCGTCGTTAGGTCAAGTTGGCTTCAAGTTCGCCTTTGGCAGACGATTGCGGCACCTGCGACCAAACCGATCATTCGTGCATTGTGCAGCATCAAACAGGTTGGGCTCTTCCAACACCTTCGCTGCCCGCTGCGTCAACGGCTGCTAAGCAGCCGACAAAGATTTCACATGTTTGCAAGAGATCCCTGTCGGGGCAACGTTTGTCGCCCCGCCGATCGCCTGTGATCGCCGGAATTTCCGCATTTTCCGCACCATGTTGAAAACGGGGGGACATCACCCGCACGGGGTGATCGGAACCTGTATTCAACAAAATCCGCTGACCGCCGCAACTTCCTCAACTCGCCGGGCCAGGTCGGGGCAGGGTTCTACACCAGAGTTTTCGTGAAGTACACGACCGGTAGTTTGAAGACCCAGAACAACTCCAAGCATTCAGTTCACATTCAATGCCGTGAGATTTGGACCCGAGCCAAAAGAGCCCACCTAAACTGTAGAAACGGAAACAGGGACAGAGACATGGCAAAACGGGTATTCGAAACAGGCTATGTGATTGGAAATGAGGGTGCTTACATCTTCGTCACAGATCTGGGGAAAGACAAATTTGGTGTCTACATGCGGTGAAACAAGTCCGGTGACAAAAACCTGGACAGCGCATTGACCAGCCGCCAAAAATGGGAGGCAGCCGAAGCGGAAATGTGGGATTTGTTCGGTCAAAACCCCGAGCATCAATTTCACAGCTTTGGCATGATCGAAGACAAGTTCTTTCCGAAAGACACTCGTGAAACTATGGCTTCGAGATATACCTGATCGGATGACAGTTCACATTGGGAAGAGGGCCGCTTCGGCGGCCCTATTTCTATCTGCCTTTCTGTCAAACCCGATCGCTGAAGGTACTTTGTCAGTCAGCCGAACGCCGTTGCCGGTTCGATAAAATAGATGACCGTCTCGTGTAAATACTGTCCTCAAAGTATGAATTACGGCGTCCCAAGGGTAGCTAAATCCGGCAAGGTAAGGTCGATTTCATGGTTTGGTGTTTCGGAGTTCCTTACGTATGGGCCATCCACTTCAGTGGAGAGACCTACAACATAAGGAGAGTAAGCATGGCAAAACCACGCCCTTAAACGGACCTTCGACAACCGGCAACAAGTCTGGCGGTGGTCGCGGAAACAATCCCCCGCGCTCTGGTAAATCCAAGTAAGGCCCTTCAGGTTGCAGAGCGGTTTAGCTTTGCGCATACTTTGCTTCAAAACCCAACAGCAGTCGCAGGCACATAGTCGGTCAACCAGACTCCATTGTCAGCACGATAGAACAGATGGCCATCCCGAAGCATGCCGCCAGTGTCTATTCTGAGGACGACGGGTTTTCCGTGACGCTGCCCAACCCTTTCAGCCGCCTCCGGATCTGATGACAGATGAACTTGCTGGCGTCGGCCAGGGTTCAGCCCGTCATTGAAAATGCTATCGAGATTTACGCGAGCGGTGCCGTGAAACAGTACCTCCGGCGGCTCAACAGCTTCGAGTCCGAGATCGACGTCGACAGAATGACCTTGAGCAGCACGGATCAGTTTTCCGTCATCAGAGATCGTGAAGCGCTTTTTGTCGTTTTCGGCAACAATCAGGTGCAGTTCTTCGGTGCTCAGCCGAATGCCAGCGCGCTTCATACCCTTCAGCAAGTCATCGATGCGAACCCAGCCGCCCGGCATCACCGACAGCCCAGCTATTTCCGGTTCGTGCCTCAGTATTTTGGACAGTGTTTTGCTCTGCTTCGACATCTATTATTCTCTTGAATCTGAGCTATGCTACTGCACATGAACAAAAAAGTCGAAAACTCTGAGAGAACCCTTGCTGAGTCAAACGAAGCCTTGATAGAGCTCGGCAAAAGCTTCGAGGATTATACTCCAGAACCGTCGTCTGATACTCCCGAACAAGCAAAGCGCCGCGAAGCGTGGCGTCAGGCGAATGCGTCCGTTCGACTGTCCGGCGGAAAGATCAGCGAGGAGTTTTTGGCGGTTCAAGAACGTCACATAACCGGTGAATTCAGCAATGAAGACGTGAAGAAATGGATCGAGGAACTGCTAACCTCGAGCAAGACGTTGTAGTTCCGGTAAAGCCAGCGGCATTTTGAGAGAACCGATTTTATGGCACGAATAGATCTCATCGTCTGCGACCCCAAAATCCGCGGCGGCATTCCAACGATCAAGGGAACACGCATCGGCGCTCAGGAAATAGCGAACTTTGCTGCGAATGACCCACCCGAGAATGTATTCGAAGCATTTCCAAACTTGACTGAGGAGATGATTGAGGCTGCGATCGAATATCACCGTCGCGTCGTTGCCGACGGTGCCGCCGAGGGTGAAGAGGGTGGCGTCAGTGATCGCGGCGCAAACGCTAAGCGACTCGTTCGGACTGCGAAGGTTCGTTTTTCTGATCTGTGACAGGGATCTCAGCAACCGGATACCGATACCTCTCAAGTGAAGGTCCATTCTGCTCGAGACGCCGGCGCTCATCTTCAACGCCCGCCTGGGCTTCAGAGATCCATTTTTTATCGGTCATCGAACCAAGTCCCGCTTGTGTCGGAAACTACGATCCAGCCCTCCGATGTGCTGCGACCGAACTTCGCCCGAAACTCGGTCGGCATCCCGCTCACGCAGCTCAGCAAAGAACTCTTCCGCGTCAGCTGTCGGTGTTTCTAACTTTTTCTCGAACAGATCGATCCAGACTTCATATTCCAGTTCGGTCAGATCGCTGGGTGCGATGATCCCGTCCAGCGCAGCTATTGCGCGCGCTCTTAGATCTGACCCGCGCACGAGGTTTCCGTCTTTGTCGAGGCCAACGCCAAGTCCGAGTCGGCGCCGATCTTCATAGAAGGCTTTGGCCGCCGGGGTCAGAGTCGAGGTTTTCTCGAAGAACTCGTCAAGCCAGATCTCGTTCTCCTTTTCAGTGAGCTCATCCGGCGATAGCTTGGCCTCAAGCGCCGCCTTCACTCGCTCTCTGACAACTTTGTTCGCTTTGTGTTCTCGTGTCATATGTATATAATTTACTGAAACCGCTTGGTTTCGCTATACGTGCACAGCGCAACCAACGAATTATGCACACGTGCATAAAAGTTCAGGAACCAAATTATGCACGCGTGCATAATTGAATAGGAGGTCAGATGACTGCATTTGAAATAGCCTGCAACGTTGCGGGCGCCAGCATGGCGATCGCCGGCATTTACTACGTGTGTCACCTCCTGAGGACAGCCGGGCGAGGTCGCATCGGTGATCCCGACCTTGTCGCGGAGTTTCGAAAAACAGCGCCTTATCACCTTCTCGAAAACCTGGTTGCAGACTAAATGCACACCTTCATTGATTTCGAAGCATCATCTCTGAGCCTGCAGAGCTGGCCCATCGAAGTTGGCCTTGCATGGGTCGAAGGCCGCAAAGCCGTCGTGAAAAGTAGATTGATATGCACGCGTGCAAGTTGGGATGTCAGCGACTGGGATCCCAAGTAAGAAGAAATCCACGGACTGCCGTATTCGACTGTACTCAGTGGAGGGTCGGATCCTGATATTGTCTCCGATTGGCCGCTGGACGTCGTTCGGGAGCACATTTTGGTATCGGACGCGCCCGAATTTGATCAAAGATGGCTCGACCGTCTGCTCGGCCGACCGGGCCCGAAGATTGTGGATTTCGATCAAGCGGTTTGGAATGAGTTCTCGGACGGCGGTAATCCGGCATCGTCGCGACTATCTCGTGTCCACAAAGTGAAAGCGAACCGGGCCGCTGCTCACCGCACTGGACCCGATGCCGCTAATCTCGCATACGCGTGGCGTACCGGGATGCCGAAGAAATAACGGAAAAGCCGCGCCGCGTTGGTAAGCAGAACCAGGGTCGGGATATGCAGCCTTTCCGTGCAGTCGATATTGGCCATTTTCTTGATTTCGGAAGGGCGCAGAGACCGCGAATGACAGCTGGTTGAACGCGTTATTGCGAATAGACGCAGCCTCTGCTCAACAGATATACGTCCCGCCACCGGCCGTCGCACAAAATCCGCAAGAAAAGCTTCAGAAATCGTCATCCACTTTCCGGTGTCGAGCTTGAAATGCCCTCTGTTGCAGCAACGCATTCTCTTGTCGCTGTTTATGCACGCGTGCATTGACAAAACGAGGATCAAATTCCGTGCGCTCATACAGAGGGACGCCAAGCCTGGCCGCTACAGCAAAGGTCTGGCCGATTGGGACGCTCAGGTCGCCGCTCTCGACCCGTTCGATCTGCGACGCTGACAGCTCCGTGAGCTTTGCGAGCTCTTCGACAGACATATTTTGTTGAAGTCGAACGGCTTGAATCATCAGTCCCAGCATCTCTGCCGCGTCGGCCGCGATTTCTTTGCTCGGATACTCAGGATTGCCCGGCCATTGCTCTTGCTTGGAATTGAAATTCGGAGGCGTTCCGAATTCGCCATCGTGCTCTCCAAGATTGAACTTTTTTCGTCCGGGTCTGCCACCTGTCTTCCTCTCTCTCTTTAACATAATTTAGCTTATCATTCTTCTCGGAATGCTTGATTCACCTGATCCAACAGCGGCTTTGACAAGTAGCTCAATACGGTTCGGTCCGTTGTGGTCAGATAAGCCTCCACGGGCATTCCGGGGATGAGCTCCTGATCACCCAGACGTTCCAGCTCCTCTGGCTCAACAGATACCGTCACCCAATAGAATGAAAGACCTGTCGCCTCGTCTATCGAGGTGGATGCAGAAACATCTTCGACCGAACCAACAAGTTCAGGCGTGGTCTGCTGGTTGAATGCCGGGAAGCGAACCTTTGTGGGTTGGCCGATATACACCTGATCAACAGCGCTCGGATCGATCCGGGTGCGCAGAACGAACCCTTCGTTCAGAGGAACAATCTGGAGGATCAATCCTCCGGGCGGAACGACACCGCCAATCGTGCTGAACTGCATCTCGTGAATCCGACCGCTGTTTGGGGCTCGAATATCGACCCGATCAAGCTGCTTGCTGGTCGTCAGGATTTGCTGATGCAATTCCTGAATCGAGGTGGTAGTTTCCCGAAGCTGGGTGACCACCTCTTCCTTGGTTTGGCGCTGCCCTTGTAAGAGCTCAAGTTCAGTGTCGCGGATTGAATTCTGAATCCGCGCCAACTCTGAGCGATGTTCGGCAATCTGCCCCAGAAGATCGGCCTCGTTACGTTGCAGCGACCGGAGTTGGCTTATCCGCGCGAGACCTTTGTCAGTGAGTGTTGTCTGCGCGGCGATTTCTTCATTGATGAAAGTGAGCTGACGTTCCTTGGCCTCGATCAGCCCATTCACACCGGTTGTCTGGTTCTGGAACTGCCGGATCTTCTCGGCGAGTTGCTCCTTGCGGCCGTTCTCCAGATCGATACGGGCCTGAAAAATCTGCCGCTGCCCCGCTTGATGGACATGGACAGCTTCTTCCGCCAGCAACGGGTCGGGATCGGAAAAAGATATCTCCGTCAGTTCCGATTGTTCTGCGAGGAGCCGGTCCCTGAGGGCCAGAGCTTCCGACAGGCGTGTCCGGTAGATCGCCATATTGGCTTTCAGCAACGTATCATCCAACTCGATGAGCACATCGCCTTGCTCGATCTGATCCCCATCTTGGACGTGTAATGTATCGATGATCCCGCCATCCAAATGCTGAATGGCCTTGGGGCGTCCCTGAACTTCTACCGACCCCTGGGCGATGACTGCTCCGCTAATTTCGGTGGTATTGGCCCACCAGGCTCCCCCCGCCAGAAGCGCCACAGCCGCTGCCATTCCCAACAGGCCCGGCCAACGCGTGGACGTCTTAAGCTGAGGCCCCTGCCCTTGTATCGCAATCATCGCTTATACACCTTCCGCGGATGGCACCGGTTTGCTCCGGGACGGTCGCACCGATTTTTGCAGGATCTCTTCCTTGTCGCCAAACTCAGCAACGCGGCCGGAATGCAGCACCAGCACCTTGTTGACTGCGGAAATCGCACTGGGGCGATGTGCCATCACCACGACGGTACTGCCACGTTCGCGAAGCGTGGCAATTGCCTGTGAAAGGGCATCGTCTCCGGCCGCATCAAGATTTGAGTTGGGTTCGTCGAGGATGACGTAGCGCGGCATTCCAAAGATCGCACGTGCAAGCCCAATGCGTTGCAGCTGGCCACCCGAAAGTGGAGCCGCTCCAAACCCGAGTTGCGTCGCGTAGCCGTCGGGAAGTTGCAGGATCATCTCATGCACACCAGCAATGCGGGCGGCCTCGATGACATCTTCGTCCTGCGCTTCAGCGTCAAAGCGGGCAATATTATCGCGAATAGTGCCCGCCAGCAATTCCAGTTTCTGCGGCAGATATCCGATCTGCCGCCCCAGCGCTTCCTCTGACCACTGATCAAGCGTGGCCCCATCCAGCCTGACCTCTCCCTGATCCGGAGGCAGTGCTCCAACAAGAATGCGAGCCAACGTGCTTTTTCCGGATGCGCTTGGCCCGATCACGCCAACGGCATCCCCCGGTTCCAACCGAAAACTCACATTATCCAGAATTGGTGGTCGATCACCCCGTCGGTCGCCCGGCAGTTTTGTGACGCCGGCCATGGTCAGATGGCCCTTTGCCGGGGGCAAGTCGATAATCGGTTTCATCGCGGGGATACCCGAAAACACCGCCTTCAACCGCTTATGCGCTTCTCGCGCACGCACTACGTTGCGCCACTGGCCGATAACCTGATCGACGGGTGCCAATGCGCGCCCGGCAATGATAGAGGTTGCCACGATCATCCCGGCCGAGATTTCCTGCTGAAGCGCCAGATATCCACCCATCCCCAGCATCGTGGATTGCAGTAGCATCCGGAACGCCTTGGAGACTGCCGCGAAGCCTTCCGCCCGATCGCCTCCGACCTGTCCGGTCGCAAGCCCCTCGCGATGCATATCTGCCCATTTCCCGGCCACGCGGTTTGCCATGCCCAAGGGAACAATCGCTTCGGCATTACGTCGACTTTGTTCGACAAAGAAACTCTCGGTTCCATCCATCTGCATAGCTTTGGCGTGGTGGCGATTTGTGGCCCATTGGTTGGCAAGGGCGAGAACAAGGACGACGCTCAGCCCGGCAACTGTCAGCCATCCCAGCCAAGAGTGGATGTAAAAAACAACAACTAAATAAAACGGAATCCAGGGCAGATCGAAGAACCCAAGCATTGACGGGCTGGGCAGAAACCCTCTGACGACGGCCAGATCGTTCAGAGGGCGTCCCAAAGCCGGTGTCTCTGACAGCGCTGACCGCACCCAGATGTCATAAGCAGGTTTACCCACCATCTGGTCCAGGCGATACGACGCACGCGACATCTGGCGTGTCCGCAGGAAGTCATAAACCCCGAGGAAAACGAATAGTACCAGTACGATCAGGTACAAGGCTTGCAGTGTCGCCACCGACCCGCTGGCCAACACCCGGTCGTAGACCTGCAACATGAACATAGGACCAGTCAGCATGAGTATGTTCACTACTGCCGAAAACGAGGCAACAATCAGGAAGGTGCCGCGCATCTTGCGCACGGCAGCCTCGTAGGTGCTTTCTCCCGCATGAGTTGCGTTCATCAGGCAATATCTCCGGTATCAACGGCCATCGCTTAGTAGAAGGTGAACTGGTCACTATCCAGAGCTGCCAGCCGGGTTCCGGTCAGGAATATTTCATCGCCGTTGCCGAGATCAAAGAGGACGCCACCATCGGTTTCACTTGCGGTATTCAGCAGGTCATCGAAACTGTCGATACCCTCAACACGAAGCTTCAGGTTATCCCCCGCGATATAGCTTCCCGTCCTCGAAACAGACCCCTGGAAGCCATAAATCGTGTCACGCCCATCTCCGGTTTCAAAACGGAAAGTGTCCTGTCCACGGCCAGCGAGCAGGGTGTCATTGCCGGTGCCCCCGATCAACTCATCGTCGCCACCCTGACCAAAGAGCACATCCTCTCCGGCACCGCCGACAAGCGTGTCAGAACCCCGGCCTCCGAACAGCAGATCATTTCCGTCTCCGCCATCCAGATGATCATCGCCGCTCCTTCCGAACAGCACATCACCGCCGGCCCCACCGAGCAGAAGGTCATCCCCTCGGGAACCGAAGAGAATATCCGTTCCAGAACCGCCCTGTTGCGTATCATCGAACTCATTCTGAACCGTAACCGAAACAGTTGCAGTCGCCGTGTTCTGCCCATCGCTGACAGTATAGGTGAACTGGTCAGTCCCTTCGTAGTCGAAATCTGCGAGATACTCGACGACACCATTCTCGAAACTGACCTGCCCATGATCTGCCGATCCAACGTTGACGATTTCAAGCGCGTCACCGTCCGGATCAACATCGTTTTGCAAGAGCGCCGAAGGATCGAGCCTCAGCGCATAGGGAATCTCAACAGTGAACGCGTCATCCGTCACGATTGGCGCCGTGTTGAAGCTTTCGAAGGACAGGCTGAATACGTCAGATACGGTCTCAGTCCCGTCATTCGCAATCAGTTCAATCTCGATCAGACCTGCGGCAGAGCTTGGCGCCATGCCAGAGAAACTGGAGCCGTTGAACACGAGCCATTCCGGGAGCTCCTTACCACCTGCCAATCGAGCAGCGAACATCAAGGGTTCGTCGTCCGGATCGGAGAACACGTTTTCGGGTAACGAGATCGCAAACGGGGTATTGGTGCGCAGCTGCGCCCCGGTATCATCCGTGTCGAAATCCGGCAATGGATTGACCAGTATCGGTGCATCCTGAGTACCGGCGATCATCAGATTGAAGTCGTCCGAAATCGACGCTGTACCGTCCGAAATCACCAGACGCAGGCCAAAATCCCCGAACATATCGGCTGGTGCCTGCCCCGTCAGAGTCAGGGTATTGGCATCAAAACTGATCCAGTCCGGAAGGTCGCTTCCATCGCTCTGGGTCAGAGCAAAACTGAGGGCATCGCCATCCGGATCAGCGTAAATCCCCTGCTGCAGTTGGATTTCAAACGGTGTGTCCTCGATCGCAGACCTGTCTGACAGTGGCACGGTCAATATCGGCAGATCGTTAACCGGGTCGATGACCAGATCGAAGGTCCGCGTCGACGAAAGCTGCCCGTCGCTGGCCGTCACTTGCAGCGACAGCGTACCCGTGAAGTTCACGGGTGGTACACCCATCAACCGCATGGTTGAGGCATCAAAGCCCAACCAATCGGGCAGCGCGGTTCCACCGGCCCGTGCAAGTGTGAAGGACAGCGCGTCTCCATCAGGATCGCTGAACGCTTCCATTGGAAGCGCGATATCGACCTCGGTGTCTTCGTCACTGTGTAGCGAGCCTATTACGCCAATCTCAGGAGCCTGATTGGCAACATCCAACTCGACAATCAGTTGGCCGTTGCTTTGCAGCAGACCGTCAGTGACGACATAGTCGAACACCACCTGTCCACCCAGACGCGGATCACGGTTAATGGTGATGATGCCGTCATCCGAGATTTCCGCAGCAAATCCATCGCCGCCCGTGATTGAGACCAGAGAAAGCACATCGCCATCTACATCCACGTCATTGCCCAACAGGTCCGCGATGGTCAGAGTGGTCGTAAGATCAGTGCCCATGTCGATCAGATCATTGAACACCACTGGTGCATCATTAACTGGAGCCAGAGTCAACGTGACTGCCTGCACTGTCTCAGTTGTGCCATCGCTGGCAACGAGCTCCAGTTGGATATCACCGTTGATATCCGCCGGGGGGGCGCCCGTGAGTGTCAGATCGGCAGGGTTAAAACTGATCCAATCCGGCAAAGCCGTATTTCCAGCGCCCCGCAGAGAGATGTCAAGCGCATCACTATCCGCATCATTGAACGCAGCCGGATCTAGGGTGATGTTCAAAGGCTGATCTTCGACGCCTGTCAGGGAGATTTCGTCAATCTCAGGCGCGTCATTGACAGATGAAATCGTCAGATTGATATCACGCGTGGACGCAAGATCTCCATCACTAGCGACAAGTTGCAATTCGACGACCCCGTTGAAGTTCGCGGGCGGTTGCCCCGTCAGATGAAGGGAGACCGGATCAAACATCAGCCAGGCCGGCAAGGTCGCCCCGCCGCGAGACTGCAGGGTAACTGACACGGCATCGCCATCGACGTCGCCAAAGATCGCAGGGTCCAGATTGATGCTTAGCTGTTGATCCTCAACACCCTGAAGCTGAACATCCGCAATCGTCGGTGCATCATTGACCGGAGCGATGGTCAATGTCACAGGTTCCACCGTCTCCTCCGAGCCATCGAACGCCGTCAATTCAAGCAAAACGTCCCCATAGAAGTCCTGCGGCGGAGTCCCCGAGAGCGTCAATGTCGACAGATCAAAGTCGAGCCAGTCCGGCAGGGCCGCACCACCGGGGCCGCGCAGGCCGACGGCCAGAGCGTCTCCATCCACATCCGAGAAGATCGCCGGATCAAGGGTTGCCGAGAACGCAGTATCCTCCGTTCCGGACAGAGATACATCCGCAATCGTGGGCGCATCATTCCGTGCGGCGAAGGTAATGGTTACCGTGCCGGTGTCGCTGCGGCCTGTATTATCACTGACCACATAGTCAAATGTGGTGGTTCCATTGAAATTGGCACGTGGAGTAACCACGATTTCGCCCGTGGGACGGTAGTCAACGCTGACCCCCTGTGCTGCGGTGACAGATGTGATCGTCAGCGCCTCCTGATCCGGATCTCGGTCATTTGCCAGAAGGGTTGATGCCAGTATGGTCAGGGGTTGGTCTTCCACGCCTGAGAAACTGTCATCCGATGCGATAGGATCATCCGGCGTGGGCAGCAGGTCTATTGTGATGGACCCTTCAACTGGTATGCCGTGACCATCCGTTATCTGGTAGAAGATGCGGCTTTCGCCGAAATCATCCGCATCGGGAACAAACAGCCAGTTCCCGTTCTCCAACTGGGTCAGCGGGGTCTCAAACGTCGCCCCACCAAAGATCGTGGTTCGGGTGTAGACCGACACGATCGTCAGAGCATCTCCATCCGCATCGATATCGTTGGCCAACAGATCAGCGGCAGAAATCTCCAGCGGAGTATCCTCATTGGTGTCGAGACTATCTGAGACAGCAAAGGGTAGGTCATTTGCCGGGGCTAACGAGATTTGTGCATAGCCTTCAGATTCAGCGCCGCGCGCATCGGTGACGACATAGCGGAAGCCTGCGTTGCCGAAATAATCTGCACGCGGCGTGAAGGTGACAATGCCATTGTTCAAAGACACCGTGCCGTTATCCGCGTCATAGACTCGCGTTACAGAGAACGCATCGCCTTCGACATCTGCATCATTGGCCAGCAAGTCTGCCATATCGATAACAAGCGGTGTATCCTCCGTTCCGGCAATAACCGGGTCGTCAATCAGGCGTGGGCCATCATTTACCGGTGTAACATCGATTACCACGGAGCCCGTACCCGTCAGGCGCCCATCGGAAATCCGGTAGGTGAATGTCAATTCGCCATTGAAATCGCCATCGGGAACAAACTGGATGTCACCATTGGGCAGAATAAACGTGCGCCCGCCATCAATGTCACGATCTATGCTGACAAAGGAGAACGGATCGCCATCTGCATCGCTGTCATTTGACAGCAGATCACTAACAGTGATGGTCAGAGGCGTGTCCTCGTTGATCACGAACCTGTCGGTTCCTGCTTCTGGACGCTGATTGGTCGAGATCACATTGACCCTGACAAGTCCTTGGTCCGTTCCATCGGTACCATCGGAGAGGACATAGGTGAAGCTGGCACTGCCATCGTAGTTGGCCGTTGGCGTGAAAGTGATCACGCCGTTTTCAAACTCCACGGTGCCGTTGACTGCATCGCTGACAGACAGGACGCTCAACGGATCATTGTCGGGGTCTGTGTCATTGGCGGTCAGAGTTGCCGGATCGATTACCAGAACACCGTCTTCAAGTACGCTGACGTGATCATCAACCGCAGTTGGCGGGTCGTTGACCGGTGCAACTTCCAGTGTCACAACGGCCCTGTCGGTGCCCTGCTGATCATCTGTGATGGTATAGGCAAAGCTATCCGGGCCATTAAAACCAGGATCCGGCGTATAGCGAAGCTGAACACCCAGATTCCCTTCAAGTACTGTCTGCACTGCGATCGGGGTTTCAACCGCGCCATCAGCCCTCGTGACCGTAACTTCGATCTCGAGCAGACCTGCTGCATCCAGCGGGACCAGACCGCTGAGGATGCCGGTCGCGGTGTCCAGAGACAGCCAGGATGGCAATGGATCACCATTCGACAGAACCGCTGAAACCGTATCACCTGCTGCGAGCGCCGGTTCGACCGGCGTTACAAGCGTCAGTTCCGACAAAAGAAGATCCAGTGTGCCGTTCTGTGGCTGCTCGATCCTAATGACGCGGATCGGGTCGCCGTCCTCGTCAAAATCATTTGCGAGCAGATCCGACAGGTTGAATAGGCGCACCACGTCTTCGGTTGCCGAGACCTGATCATTCACCGCCGTGGGAAGCTCCGGCATCGGCAAGATATTGACAACGATCTCGGCGGGCGATTCAGACACACCTCCTTTTTCGTCCGCGGCATGGTAGCGCAGCACGATCTGGCCGTTGAAATCTTCCGGTGTGACGAGTTCGAACCGATCCCCATTCACGATGGTTGAGAAGCCATTCTCCTGTGCAACAGTGTAAATTGCATCCACCGGCAGTTCTGTGAGAACCGAATAGTTGATCGCACCATCGCTCACATTGACGCGCACCGGCGGCGTGCCGACAAAAACCGGCGGCGGAGTGCCATCGAAGGTGAAGGATGACGCATCAAACCCAAGCCAATCTGCCAGTGGCGCGCCATTCTCAGTCTGGGCTTCGAGAGACTCAACTGGATCGATCGGCAGAGCGTAAAGGCCTTGCCCTGCAAAGAAATCCTCGTTTCTGAACAACGCGTTCAGCGCAGGGTCAATATCGGATTGCGGATCTATAACCACTTCGATCGCAAAGCCCCGGCGACCATGGGCAATGGTTCCGTCCGGCAGGACCTGCGGCTCCGGATCAAAACGGAGTTGCAGCCGCAGCAGGTCTGTTTCCTCTGCCGGAACATCACTGATCCGTGTCAGTTCCAGCGTATCGGCATCGAAGTTCAACCAAGATGGAAGCGGCTGATTCCCGGCAGCTTGCAACGAGAACGTGCCTGCGCTGATATCGAACAGAGCCATTTGAGGCGCAAGTGACAAACCGCTTGTGAAATCTGCGACCGGGTCCACCGTGACGGAGTATTCATAAATGCTGCCGTCTGCGGGATTGGCCATCGTCAAAACCAGATCAACAAGATCAACGACATCTGCCGGCCAGCTTCCGGTGAGCAGAAGCGTCGACGCATCAAACAGCAAGCCGTCGGGCAATGTTGACCCATCGCCCAGAGCAACTGTCGCCACAACCGTCTCATCCAGACGATCCAGGTCGAAGCCGTAAGAAATCTCCACCGGATCACGCTGCGTGTAGTCTTCCTGGATAACACCCAAAACCGACACGCTTTCGAAGAAGATTACGTCGCCTTCGGGATCAAGGTCATTGCCGAACACCTCACCCGGAATAACCGTGATAGGCAGATCTTCCAGACCTTGCGCGATATCATCACGCAACACGGGACCGTCGTTTGAAGGCAGGATGGTGACACTCACATAGGCAACGTCGAAACCGCCATTGCCATCAGCAACCTGATAAATGAAACCCGCATCCCCATTGTAGTTCGAGCGCGGCGTGAAGACGATCATGCCGTCGTCGTTGAGTGCAACCTTGCCATTTTCGGCGAACCGGTCGAGCCCGGACAGGAACAGAACCTCGTCCAGAGGATCGGTGTTGTCGGTGTCATTAGCCAGAAGATCGGCTGGATCGATTATCAAGACCTCATCTTCAAGGGTAATGAACGGACCATCATCGTTGGCGACTGGTGCATCATTGAGCGGAATAACTGTCAGATCGACATAGATCGTGTTGCGTTCCCCCCGGTCATCGACGAGATCATAGGAGAACCCTGCTGCGCCAAGCGCGTCAGGCGTGAAGGCTATCACACCCCGGTCTGCGTCGTATGTCATAGAACCGCCAATCGCGGAATGTACGCCATCGAATGAGAAAGCGTCATCTTCGATGTCGAAATCGTTCTCCATCAGATCAGAGACAGTGATTTCATGCGTGCGCTCAAGGCGGATCGTGAACTCGTCCCGGCCGCTGCGAGGCGCATCATTGACCGGCTCGATATAGAGCTCAACATCCGCGCTTGATGTCGCGCCATCCGGGTCCACGACCACATAACGGAAGCCCGCAAATCCAAAGTGATCCGATTTCGGCAGGAAATACACATGCGTCCCGTCTGCATAGAGAATGCCATTGGAGCCGGAAGAATCAAACGGTCCGGAACCTAAGCCCGGCCGCGTCTGATAGAGCGCGTCGCCATCCTGATCGTAGATCGGCGTCAGCTCGAGAACGGTCAACGGATCACCGTCGACATCATAATCATTCCCGAGCAGGTCAGCGTAAGAAATACGAAGAACTGTGTCTTCCGTTCCGGTGAAGATGCCGTCATTCACTCCGACCGGCGCGTCGTTGACCGGTGCTACATTTACTTCGACCCGGGCGGTGCTTTCGCGCCCGAACTGATCGCGCAGTGTATAATCGAAGAACGCATCTCCATTGAAGTCCGGATCACCCAGGAAGGAAACCTGACCGTCTGAATTGATGCTAACCGTACCGTTCACCGCATTGGAAACAGCGATCAGTTCAATGCCATCCGTGCCTTCACTGACATCATTGGCAATCAGAACGCCTGGATCAATGATCGCTTCGACATCTTCAATGGCGAGGCGATAAATGTCATCGGCTGCGTTGAAACGCCCGGTTCTCTGTAGCGCCTCTATCTGATCGCGATCCCAGATCGTACCATTGGCAAAGACTACTTCCTCAATGCCGGATTCCGCATTGAGGAAATGATCCCGCACCCGCAAGGTATCAATAAGGAAGCCTTCATCTCGTTCCAGTTCCAGAAGAAGGTCGTCTCCCTCACGAATGACCGAGAGGTCTTTTGGAGCAATATCTGCCGCCAGTACGACACGGTCGGTATCCGCTGCAACGCCCGCTTCAATCACCAAATCGGTGCCGCTGTCATAGCCAAAGACATAGCTGTCCGATCCGGCACCACCCGAGATTTCGTCATCGCCCCAGTTGCCGTCGAATTGCTCGTCTGCCGCACTTCCTACAAACGTATCATCCCAGACCGAACCTCGCAGGGCCTCGATATTTGCGTAGGTGTCGCCCAGAGCTTCACCGTCAGTGCCCTGACCGGTTGCCAGATTGACCCCGACACCTTCATCAGCGGTCGAGAAGTCTGCAATGTCAAACCCGCCACGCCCGTCAATCACATCAGCGCCGCGACCGCCGCGTAGCGTGTTGTTGTTCTCATCACCACGGATCGTGTCGTCATGGAACGAGCCCTGGATGATTTCGATGCTGTCGAAGACATCACCTTCGGCATCGCCGCCACCGGCGCTGCCATCCTGCATGTCAACGGTCACACCATCGGCCGACAGAGTATAGTCTGCTGTATCGATTCCCAGACCGCCAAACAACTGATCCGCGCCCCGGCCGCCTGACAAAAGGTCGTTGCCACCAAGGCCGCGCAGCGTGTCATTGCCACGGCCACCGGACAGCCTGTTTTCCGCATCCGACCCTGTAAGCGCGTCGTCCTGATCAGATCCGAAGAGGTTTTCGATACTGCTCAGAGTGTCACCTTCCGCGTCCCCACCAGACGCCAGACCGTCAGTCAGAGACACAGTCACACCAGCGCTTGAGCCGCGGTAATCCGCCGTGTCGGAACCTTCACCACCCTCGAGCACATCGCCACCCTCGCCACCGACGAGGGTGTCATCTCCGGCACCGCCAATCAGTGTGTCAGAGCCGCCACGCCCTTCCAGAAGGTCGTGTCCACGACCGCCTTCAATACGGTTGTCAGCAAGCCCACCTGCCAGGGTATCGTTCCAATCCGAACCAATCAGCCCTTCAACATTGGTCAGGATATCACCGGCAGCGTGACCACCCTGCCCCAGACGTGAGGCCAGGTCGGCGCGCACTGCGACATCAGACTCAGCGTAGGTGACCGTATCGAAGCCTTCGCCGCCATCAATCGTATCAGCATCATCGCCGCCGTCGATCAGGTCGTTCCCGTCGCCTGCGAGGATATTGTCGGCCCCGGCACCCGCACGAATAACATCGGCACCGTCATGGGCTTCAATGATGTCACCGCCATCCAGACCTTCGATGGTTTCCGCAAAATCCGTACCGATCAGGAGATCGATCTCATTCGTGCCCGTGAGAACGCGGCCATAGCTGTCTTCGACAACAGCAGTAACGGCAGTGGTGTCTTCGACGCCCTCATTGTCGATAATCGTGTAGGTAAACTCGACAGGTCCCGAATAGCCATCGGGAACTCGGAGGATAATAAAGTCACCACGCCGTTCCAATTCACCAACAGAGGCGGTTCCGAGGGTTGAGAACTGAAACGATTTCGGTTGATCGGGCTCGTCATCAACATCGAAGTCGTTCGCGATGAGGTCCGAAATCCGTACCACAAGCGGAACTCCGAGCGGTGTGCTGCCGCCATCATCCGCAACTGCGCTCGGCTGGTCATTGACCGGTATGATATCGATATTGACAAAACCCTCCGACACGCCGTCGGCATTGTCGCTCACGAAATACACAAAACCCGCTTCATGTGTTTCGTTCAATGCAGGCCTGTATTGGAAGTCGCCATTTGCGAGCCGTTCCAGTGAACCCGTGAATGATCCGTGTTGGAATTGCTCCTGCAGGTTTAGTGGGCGCCAACCGACGATTTCCAAGGGATCGCGGTCGATATCTGTGTCATTCGCGAGCAGGACATTAGCAGGGATGATGATCGGAACGTCTTCGTAAACTGTGATGCTGTCGGAACCGGCGACTGGTGGCGCGTCCCCAACATTCTCAAAGAATAGCGTGACCGTCGCATCGCTGACTGCACCTTCCGGATCCGAGATCAGATAGTTGAACGTCGCCTCGCCCCAGAAATCCGCATCCGGAGTGAAGATGATCGTGCCGCGATCTGTGATCTCAATAGAGCCGTTCGCGGGTTCCGAGACATTCTCGAACGTCAAAGCCAAACCTTCGACGTCGTAGTCATTCTTCATCAGTTCAGAGACTGCAATCTCCAGCGGAACATCCTCAGTGCCTCGCAGAATGTTCTCGAAGGCGGAATCCGTATAATGATCGGCACGGGTCACCGGGCGGTCATTGACCGCTTCCACCTCGATATTTGCGACGCCAATCGCGGTACCACCCTGCCCGTCACTGACCACATATTCGAAGCGACCAGTCCCGTTGAAGTTGGCCCATGGCGTGAACAGAACCGTACCGTTGTCGAGCAGTTCCGCCCGTCCCCCGTAACTGTTGAATCCACGCAGCTCTACGACTGTCAACGCGTCACCATCGCGGTCGATATCGTTGGCCAGCAGATCAACCGTGTTGACAATAAGAGGATTGTCCTCGGTCGTGTTAAAGGTATCCGGGCTGAGCTCGGGCGCATTGTTGACCGGCGTAACCGTGACATACGCCCGTGCCGAAGACGTCAAACCATCGGGATCTTCGACCGTATACTCAAAATAGGTATCACCGAAGAAATAAGCTCGGGGGGTCACAAGAATCTGGCCGTCATCCGTGAGGGTAACGTTCAGATCAGCGCTGCTGGTAACTGACGTGACCGTCAACGGATCGCTATCCGGATCCGTATCATTGACGGCCAGAGCAGCCGCCAGAATCTGGAACGGAACATCCTCGGCCGTCTCGAACCCGGTATTATCTCGTGCTACCGGTGCGTCATTCACCGGCTTCACATTGATCGTGACTACCGCCTCGGCCCTACCGCCTTCCGGCGTGTTGGCAACATATTTGAAACTGTCGATCCCGCTGAAATTGGCGTTGGGCGTGTAGGTGATCTGCCCGTCACTCGCCAGGCTGACATTGCCGTTTTCAGCGCCAAAGACCTGGCTGACAATCATGCGGTCGCCATCAAGGTCATTCGACAGCAGACGCACTGTATCAATGGTCAGGAAACCGTCTTCATCGACTTCAAAACCATCATCATTTCGAGCTTCCGCAACTGGACGGACCCTCAGATCGACATATCCGACACTGATCCCATTGCGGCCGTCAGACACAGTGTATGAAAAACGCGTCGGACCGTAGAAATCCGCGTGCGGCGTGAACATGACATTGCCGTCTGCATCGAGCTCTGCAAACCCAGCATCGCCCCCGTTGACCGCTATGATTGTCAGCGCGTCTCCATCTGCGTCAAAATCGTTCCTCAGAAGAGCATTGGCGTCCAGCAACAGCACTTCACCACTGGTCGCCGTGAAATACCCGTCATCCGTCACAACCGGAGCATTGTTACTCAACAGTGTTTCCAGTGTTGCGGGTGTCCACAAAATGCCATCCGAGAAGACATATTGTTCAATCCCTGCGCGACCACCTGCGAGGGCATCTGTGATTGTCAGGCTGTCTTCAGGTGAGCTGGCAAAGGTGAGAACGATTGTGTCACTGCCTTTGAACAACCGGGCGACAGAGACTTCAGAAGACACAAAGTCCGGGAATTCAACCCTGTCGAGACTCAGATCCTGATGGTCTGTTTCCACGATCGTGTCCTGGCCGTGACCGCGTCGGAAGTAATATGTGTCACTCCCCGCGCCGCCGGAAAGCGTGTCATCACCAGCACTGCCTTCAAACGTATCGCTTCCGGCAAAGCCCTCGACAGGCTCTGCATACTCCGTCTGAGCGTGTTTGATAGCTTCCGCCCGCATATCATCGCGGGTCCAGATCGTGCCATCAGAGAACTCAATGCGCTCTACGCCCTCCGCATCGGAGGACAGCGCATTTTCCAGAATGATCCGATCGCGGCTGTCCTTGAATAGAAGAACCAAATCAAGACTGTCAGCCCCGGCACGCAAAGCGTAGGCCAGATCATCGGGCAGAAAATCCGGCAGGTGCAAAACATCGTTTTGGCTGTATCCTGTATCGGCAATACGGTCATCGCCATCACCGGACCGATACGTATAGCTATCGTCGCCTTCCCGGCCGTCGATCAGGTCAGTTCCGGCCCCACCAGACAGTGCATCCGCTTCATTTGTTCCGACGACAATATCATCGCCAGATGTCGTTTGATCTTCCACAAGGATGGCCTGAATTTGCGCCGCCGTGAAGCGCGTGCCGCTGTCCGTGAGTGTCACCTCCGAGATCGACGACCCCGAGAAACCGTCATCAACGCCATTTATGACAAATATCTCGTCCCCGGCATTCCCGAGTTGAATAATCAGGTCCCGCCCGTCGATACCGCGCCGCACGAATCTGACCTCATCAACGGTGTAGCCCGAGATTTCTATCCGGTTCGCAACACTCTGATGATCGTCGATGATGTCGGATCCATCGCCCGCGCTGAACCGATAAATGTCAGCCCCATATCCGCCCTGGAGCAGGTCATTACCGCCCAGCCCTTCGATGACGTCGGCATCGCTTGTCCCGGTAATACGGTCATCGCCATCCGTTGCCGTGCGGCTACTGGACAGGTTCGCAAAATCTGCACGAGACCAACTGGTTCCATCGTCAAAGATAATCCTGTCGACACCTGAGCTGCCATATGAACGGTTTGAGCCAACAGATGTAATATGACCGGCATCACCCGCCCCAGGCGCGGATTCTGCGATAACAATTTCCAGACTATCATCATAACCGCTCTTCAGAGTGACAGATGCCGGATCTATACCATGGAGATACAGCGTGTCGGATGACGAGCCGCCGTTGTCCAAAATTCGATCAATGCCATCACCACGGTTATAGATATAGGAATCGTCGCCACCGTTCCCGATCAGCAGATCGTTTCCGCCCTTGCCTTCCAACGTATCGTCATCGGCCGAACCCGCGAGACGGTCATCAAACGGTGTTGTTTGAGCGGCCAGAAGTCTGGATGACAGCTCGCCAAGAGTGAGCTCTGTTCCGTCCCCAAACACAATCAACTCAAGACCCGTTCCGGAATTTTCGGACTCATAATTCAGGTCGCTGCCGGCAAACATGCCATGGACAAGAATTGAACCATGATCACCGGCTCCTTCGGAACTTTCAGCGATCACAATGCGCAGGCCAAGCGGCGTAATCTCGTAATCTACAGCGTCGGCATTGATCCCATTGAACTCGAGCCGATCGACAACCAATGTGCCGGACTGCCGCTTCTCGAGAATTTCGTCGTGCCCGTCACCCCGTGAATAACGATAGGTATCTGCGGCTGCACCGCCAAAAAGAATGTCCCTTCCTCCACCGCCTTCAAAGAGGCTTGGAAGGCCAGAAGACCGCAGCACATCATCACCCGACGTCGCTGACGATGTCAGGAGCGTTTGGATTTCATCCGCCATCAGCGTCTCGGACTCATCGGCGAATACAATCCGTTCGATCAGGCGATTCTGAGTAGGGAAGTTCAAATAGCCGTCTTTGAGCGTGATCGAGCCGGCTTGAATACCTCGCACCGGATCCGCGACAATATCGATCACCAGATCGTCGTTATCACGACGGATACTTATGTCACCGCGCAGAAAATCAGGGAGTTGCAGAACATCTTCACCAGGCTGCCCCGACGGCGTATCCGGATTTTCGCCCGATTCAGCATAAATATCAAACCCGTCACCGTTGCGATAAATATAGGTGTCGTTAGCATCCTCGGATATAACGACATCATTGCCACCCTTCATCTCATAGGTTTGGTCTCCAACGAGATTTTCGACAAAATCGTCCCCGTCCGTCCCAAGATCAAACGCAGCCCGATCCGCAATTTCGGCACCATTCCATTCGGTACCATCATCGAAGCGTATAGCTCCGAGGCGCGGGTAATAATCGGGCGCTGAGCTGCTATACGGATTGAGCCAATACCCGTTGATATATCGGATTACGCCCCCATCACCTGCACCTTCTTCGGTTTCGGCGATACGGACCAAAAGATCGACACCATGCTGCTGAACTTGCACGTCTTCAACATCAATCCCATGCAGCTCAAGAACATTGCTTTGCAGCGTAGTGGAACGGTTTTGAGGTGCGGAAATCAAGTCAGACCCATCACCACGTGTATAGACAAAGGTAGTCTCACTCGAAGTGGAAGTCAGAAGGTCGTCGCCACCTTGCCCTTCAATCGTGACCGGACCGCTTTCCCGGGCCGTGATCGTATCATTATCATCCGTGGGTTGCGGCATAGGTATTAGAGCCTGCAATTCCGGTCCGAAGAGCAAGGTGCCATCATCCAGCAGGACGTCGAGCGAGCCCAGCATGTCGATTCCACCCAGCCAGATCGCCGACGCATCGCTCCCATCGGGTAATCTGGGCGCAACATGCAGAATAATTTCTTCGGCGCGAAGCTCCGCTGAGAGCTCGCTTTGAAGCACGTTTTCTAATGTCAGTTCGAGATATCCGCCTCCGGACGGAGGCAACAACGGGTCTCCTCCTTCCAAAAACGGGCCATCGCCACCGCCAATATCGCCCCAATAGTTCCCACTATGCGTTCCGCGAACAAAAGTGAATTCACCCGATACAATTCGCGGATCAGCCGCCTCGGCTGCTTCTGCCTGTGCAACCAGTTGATCCATTGTCATGATTACGCCGTCTGAGAACTCAACCTCAATCACACCGCTGGGTTCGTATCCACCACTCGCATTAACAATTCGCAGACTGTCTGTTTCAGAACCAAACGTAATGAGGAGGTCTTGGCCTTCGCCGCGTGCCATCGGCGAACTGAACGGCAGCAACCTCAGGTTTGCGTCATCTGAAGTAATATCCGCGAACTTCACCCGGTTTGCTGCGTCTCCCATCTCCACCGGGGCAGAGATCAGATCGTGTCCACCACCTCTACTGTACTGAAATTCGACCTGGCCATCAGTCTCATATCTATAAGGTTCAATGCCGAATAACTCATCCGCAGCGGTAGATTGATAAACACCCTCCCAAGGTGCGACTTCAATTACCTTCGTCTGGCCTTCCGGGGCCGGGAAATCCTCAAATGCATCACGAATTTCCAATGTATTCCATATGGTACCATCAGCGAAGGTGATCTTTTCCAACCCGTTTTCGGTATCAAACATATAGATGCGGTCATCGCTATCGATGACACGAAGTTCGATAGAAGCATCGTACGCACCTGCAGCATCCGAACCCACCGGCACCCTCATCAGGCTGATTTCGCCCGGAAGTAGATCCGGCAACTCCAACTGAATCCCTGGATAACTGTCACCATGCACGGTATCGACGCCATCTCCGCGGCGGAAAACTATTACGTCTTCACCAGCGTCAGCTTCGATGTAATCGTCCCCACCGAGACCTTCAAAACGATCATTTGAGCTGCTCCCGGACAGATGGTCAGACTTTTCGGTCCCTTGACGCGTTGACGCCAACGACGCCTGATTGTCCAGTGTGGTAGATGTCCAATAGGTTCCGTCTTCGAATTCAACGCGATACACGCCACCAAGCGTGGTTCGATCATCGCCGAGCAACACAATCTGGTCGTCCGTACCCTCAAATGTCAGAACGTAGCCTTTTTGGGCATAGGGGTCGCGACTGACAGTTACTTCAGACGTCAGGTAACCTCGGATTTCCAGTGTTGCGCGACCACCAGTGACGCTTGGTTGGATCGTGTCCTGTCCGTCTCCGCGGTTGAATATGATCGTATCACCGGTGATATCACCGCCGATTATGTCATCACCGGTCCCCGCCTCGATGGTTTCTGTGAGGCCTGTCGCATCCACGACGTCATCGCCCGCAGTGATCTGTGGAGCGAGCAGGCGGTCGCCAAGCTCTTCCAGAGAAATGGTTTCATCATCAAAGGTGAATGTTTGGACCGGGCGCCAATAGGTCGTAATCCAGGATCCGTTGACATAAGATGACGAGTAGGTGCCGTCGTACCACGCATCGCGGATCGTTACCCTATCCTCTGTCCCTTCGAAGCGGATAACCAGATCAATGGATCTCGTAAGCGAACGCTCAAATATTGCGTCAGTAAAATCGTATCCCTGCAAAATCAGGGTGTTTACTGTTCGCGCCGCGGGCTGTGAATCGATGATGTCTGTTCCGCTACCACGACTGAAGATATAAGTATCGCTGCCACCCAGTCCCTTCAGCGTTTCGGGCAGCGCGGTGCTCTCCAGCGTTTCTGAACTATTGGAACCGGTTATTGTGCGGGGGATACCGGGTACAATCGACCGCTCGGTTGCAGCCTGTATGTCGTTTGTCCCCCATATCGTGCCGTCGCCGAATTCGATGCGGTTCACCTTGCGACTGTAAGTTCCCAGTGCGTAAGGAAGATAAATCTCGTCACCGTCGGGCAGACGGAGGATCACATCGGTACCACCTTCAATCGCGATGGCCGTCAGGTCCGAGACAGAGTGGTCAGGAAGCTGCAGGGTATTGCGATCATAACGCGACCCACCTTCAAGAATGACGTCACGCCCGTCCCCGGCGCGGAAAATATAAGTATCGTCTCCACCTTCTCCGTCGATAAAGTCGTCTCCGCGCCCGGCTTCGATGGTATCGTCTGCATCTGTCCCGGTTATGACGTCGTCAAAATCACTCCCCTGCCCGATCACCATATTGATCAGTGCATCACGCGTGAATTCGGTGCCATCATCAAATCGAACGACGTCAACACCGTTCAGATCGGCATCATAACGCAGAACAATTTCATCCCCGGTTCCATCAAATCGCAGTACAAGCTCCAGGCGATTGTCAACGCCATAGGCCGACGAGCCATTGACGGGCAAACTGACCTGCAAATGTTCAGAGTCGTAGCCGCGAATTTCCAGCGTATCCGTTCCGGAAATGTCTGCAATTACGTCTTGGCCATCACCCCGTTTGAATATGAACCGATCATCCGACGCCTCGCCGCGGATGTCATCATTGCCGGAACCACCTTCGATCAGATCGGCTTGACCTGTCCCGAAGATAACATCGTCGCCGTCGGTCTGCTGTCCCTCAATCAAAGCACGCAGAAGATCGGCTTTGCTCCATTGAGTTCCGTCCGCGAAGGCAATCACCGGCACGAAGGTCGCACTCCGGGCGCCAACAAGAACGATCTGATCCCCGGTTTCCGGGAAGGACAAGGTCAGATCATCGCCGCCGATGCGCGTCACCCGTACCTCGACATCAGCAACCGTCAGATCATCCAACGCTATGACGGCATCACCTGCGCTACTCGGCAAAACCACACGGTCGATGCCATCGCCGGGGCGGAAGATCAACTGCGTATCCTCATCCATGATCACGCTGTCAAATCCAACACCCGGCGTGATCGCAAAATCACTGGGCAGATGGCGCGCATTGATGTTGTCCATGCCGCTGTTCTGGCGCGCCTGCAGGGCCAGAACACGGGCGTCCTGCAGGGTCAGTTCGCTGCCGTCTGCAAAGACAAAGGATTCAATCCAGTCTGAGCTGTCGGACGATGCGCCCTTCAGGATGACCAGGGATTCACCGGTCCGCTCCAACGTGATCAGGAAGTCTTCACCGACCTGAGCAAATAAAACATCGTTCTGCGCAATGCCTGCGCCAAACTCTATGCGATCGTCTCCGCCAGTGTCGCGTGCAGAATCTGCGCCATCGCCATAACCAAAGCGATAGATGTCACCACCGGTCCCACCTTCAAGTGCGTCAGAGCCCGCGCCACCCGCCAGCGTATCATTCCGGCCGTCAAATCCGAGCAGCTGATTGTCACCGTCATCCCCCTCAAGAAGACGACCCCGGAAATCATCCGTCGTCAGGATCGAACCATCCGCAAACAGAAACTCTTCAATCGTTGTGGTTGCCAGACCGCCAACAATGGTCAGGACGTCTTCACCATTCCCCAGATCGATGAGCAGATCGTCGCCGTTCCTCCGTACGATCAGACTGTCGGAACGCACTGTCTCGCCAAAGATGACGCGATCAATGGAACCCGCTTTGTCTTCATACTCTTCAATCTGGTCCAGGTCATATCCCGCACCAAAGGCATAGAGGTCTCCCAGATCCCCTCCTCGCAGGATGTCGTCGCCCTGGCGGCCATCCAATTCATTGACCTGGTCCGGAAGGCCCTCAATAACGTTGTCACCCCGGTTACCGCCTGCAATCTGGAGCAATTCCTCGACATCGGAAATCGACATGACTGTTTGATCGTCGAACCTGAACAGTTCAACACCTTTGGTCAGCGACACGAACTGATCGCGAATGCGCAGCGTATCTGACCGGTTTTCGATTGAGACAACAAGATCATTGCCATCTTTGGTGAAGATCACATTGTCGCGCGTGATATCACCACCAAACTCAACCGTGTCCGGGGTGATATTCGGAACAAACCGCCGGTCTTGCCACGAGGCGCGCTCCTGCGCATCCACGATCACGTCCTGGCCATAGCCGGCATCGAACTTATAAGTATCACCGCCGTCGCGGCCAATGAGGATATCATCTCCCCCTCGGCCGTCCAGGGTTTCTGTCAGGTTCGAACCTGTGATGGTTTCATCTGCAGAGGTTCCTACCAGATCTATGTCTTCCGCATTCACGTCGGTGAACACCATGATGCGGTCGTCGAAGTGGAACTCTTCCACCGCATGGATCTGCTGTTCATCACGCACATATTGATCGCGCAGGATCAGGCGATCACCTGTGTCGTTGATGGTAATGATCAGATCCAGATCGGTCCGGCTGAACGTCACATCTGCGACATTCACGCCGTTGAATTCAACCCGGTCGAAACCTCCGTCGGATACGACAGTATCTTCGCCGTATCCCCGTTCGAACACATAGGTGTCGTTGCCGCCCTGCCCGATCAGGGTGTCATTACCAGCACCACCATCAATGCGATCTGCAACACTGAAACCATAGATGACATCGTCACCTTCGGTTTTGGCGATATCGACATAATGTTGGAGAAGCTTGGTCCAGGACCAGATCGTGCCGTCCCCAAATTCAATCTCTTCGATCTTGTTAATGAGGCCGGTAAAAGGAGGTCCAGCTTTAAGGAAATCTGTGAGAGTTATCCTGTCCTGAGTGCCTGAAATTCGGAACGTCAGCGTGTCGCTGCCGCCATCACGTTCAAAGTCAAAATCACTCCACCGCAGATCATCCTTGAACTGCAGTCGATCTGTAGGCTCCCCGAAAATCTTGATACTCAGATCATTGTCTTCAACAACATCGTGGCCGTATCCACGGCCAAACACATAGGTGTCGGATCCTTCAAGGCCAGTCAGGTAGTCATCCCCACCCCGACCATCGAGTGTATTGTCATTGACCAGCCCATAGATTGCATCGTCACCCGATGTCCCCGCCTCATCAATGACCCGCGCCGCAATCTGCTCGAAATCCAGCGTTTCGCCATTGTCGAACACGAACCGTTCGATCAGGTAGGGTGAGATGTATTCTTCGTCGAATCCTGCAGCAGCCCCAATCGCGCCAAGGTTCAGCGCAACGCCGTTGAACTGATCCTCAACAATGAGGCTGTCGCCGGTCTCTACTCCATCCGCGTCGAGCAGATAGATTTGCAGATCGTCTGATTCCCCGTCTCTTTGCAGCCGCAGAGAGTCTGATGTGATCCCTTCTCCGAAGAACAGGAAATCAAGCCCGGCCTGGATCGGGCCAAAGCCCGCTTGCGAAAGCGCTGAAACTCCGTCCAGCTCTTCGCCAATGACATCCTGACCATCGCCAATGTTGTAGAAATAGTAATCGCCTCCTGCTCCACCACGCAGGACGTCATTCCCCTTCCCGCCACGCAGGACGTCTCCCGAGCCGGATCCGACAACGACATCATTGCTGTCTTGCGGATTGCTGACCTCTATAGCCATCTGGAACCGATTCCAGAGTACGCCGTCGCCAAATGCAATCGTATCCACGCCTGAATCAAGCCGGGATCCATTAGTCAGAAGCGGGTTCAGTTCGCCCAGGAACTGATCCTTGATCCGGATAACATCGTCACGCCCGGCGATGGTGAGCACCAAATCCTCTCCATCGCGCATAGCGGTCACATCAGATGACAATACACCGGCCAACCGCAGGCTGTCCTTCTGACCGGTGTCGACGTCATCGATGACATCAGACCCCGAATTCTGACCGAGGAAATAAAAATCCGCTCCCCGACCCCCTTTGTATACTTGCTCCCCTTCCGTCATATGGAAGTAATCGACACCTGAGGTACCCAGAACTTCTGTAGCGCCAGCATCGTGATCCCGCAGGCGATTTTCGTTCAGCGACAATGCATACATCACGCTGCGCAAATCTAGATCCGTTGGGATTGTCTCAAACGCCGGCAGCATCATCTGCATGATGAAGGCCTGATCCACGCTGATGGAACTGCCCGCAACATTGCCCTCACCCGAAGGTACATAGTCGGGATAGACCTGAAGCAGGATCTCGTTCCAGTCGCTCAAGTAGTCTCGGGCCGCGTCATACCCGCTTGGGATACTCTGGAATATGGCTTCGAATACCGGCTGCAACTCGTAGTCGGTCGTCGCCGTGTAACGGTCGATATCCGGTTGGTATTCGATCCCTTGAGCGAACTCAGACAGACCGCCCTGGAACGCCATGCGCACTGCAAAAGCGCGGCTGAACGACACATATTGATCCGCAACCGGTCCCAGCAGGTCCAGCATCATCTCAATGCCGGAGACATAGCCGTCCGGACCAGCAACACCGGTGTCGAATTCAGGGCTGACGGTATAGCTGAGGTCTCCTGTGTCCCTCTCAATCGAAGCCGTCAGCATTTCTGGCTGGAATTCCAACCCGGCCAGAAGCATGGCCAAGTGGAATTGTGCGGGCGTCAGCAGTTCAACGCGAAACTGGCTGTCATCATCCGAACCGACTTCATCTAGCGTATCGAAGTCGATCTCGTAGTTGCGGAGATTGAAATCCTGGGCCGTTCCGTATTTCGACTGCAGTTCCAGCGCCCGATCCAGATTCCGGGCCCAGACATAGAAGCTGCCATCTTCATCCGTCACCAGAACGGTATAATCAACCGCTTCACCGCCGATGAAATTGATCCCGATGGTTGGCACTGGCAGATCCGCAAGCGGCTGGTGCCCAAATTCTTCCACGCGCCATTCGCGGCCTGAGCCGGGAGACATCGCTACAATGTCATCGATACTCGGCTCGGCGATGATTGATCCGTCCGGCGCAATCACATCCGCGCCGCTCGCCAACGTCCAGAAACCGCTTTCCTTGACGGCAAAATCCAGAACAACCGCACGCCCATCAACGACCTCGACCAGATAAGCCGTCTCATTGCGGTGGCTCAAAGGCGCTGAACGATCTGAAGGCGAGAAAACCTGTTCGATCTGCCAGTTTGTTCCAGCGCCCGCAGCTTGCGACATGATGTCGGACAACTGCGGGCGGTCGATTACCGAGCCGTCAGTTGCCTGTACGGCATTGCCGCTGGCCAGTTGCCAGAAGCCACTATCCTCATCTTCAACCCAGATGGCGCGATCAATAAGCGCGCCTGTGTCATCGAGAAGCACCGGCGTAAGCTCACGCGTCAACGGTTGCGATAGCGCCCATTGACCCAAGGTCTCACCAGCGGCTTCGACCAGCGCGTTCAGGTTGGGCGTATCCATGGTCGCGCTAGCGGCCAGTGCCAGTTCTCCAACGCGAAAGTCATTCGACATGACAATGTCGAAATTGACGACCTGCCCAAAGCCTCTCGAATAGATTGCGTCATCCTGAATCCAAGACGCCGCGCCACGTTCGCCGCGGAAAATCGTGTTCACCTGATCAGCAGCCAGTGCCGCATCAAACAGATTACCGGTGCTGCCATCTGTGCGGGTGAATGTCCCTTCGCGCAGCAACTCGTTGTTCTGAGGCGTAGTGATGCCCAGTTCAGTTGTTGTCAGCGAGACCGACCCGATGCCCAGATCTGCCAGGCTGGAAAGTTCATCAGCGGTGGTCTGAGCATCCTGATTCAGGTCTTGCCAGACTTGAAGTTCCGAATAGACGCTGTCATTCGCATCGACAATGCCGTCATTGTTTTCGTCATGTTGGGCGAGCTCTTCAAAGCCAGATAAGCCAACGCCACCGAACATTTCCGAAATGTCGTCGATCTGGCCGTTGCCGTTCAGATCCAACACAAGGAAACCGTCATCGGGAGAAACCCAGCCGACCTGCTCAGCGAAGAAGTCACCGTCCGTGTCAAAGAATACGCCGGATTCTTCGCGGGCAATGGTTTCAATGCCGTCGCCGTCGAGGTCGAGGATCAACGGGTCTTCGCCATCTGCCCATCGTGCTGCCTTGACAAAGAGGTTTAGTGCACCGGCAAGCGTAAGCAACTTGTCGATCATTGGCAGGAAGCGATTGATGCCACCCGGGAACCCAGGGATCATAGCGTTTATCGAAAGGTACGGGTTGGCATTCTTGAACAACATGCCCAAGTCGCCCGCTGCATCGGGATTGAAACCTTCCCCTGCAAAAACGAGATCAACTAAGCTATTCGCGTTCCGAAAATCTTCTTCTGCACCCTTCCGGAATCCCGCACTCCAAAACGTCGCCCGATCCTGATAGTTCTCGAACTTCATGGCACCATAAAGTGGAGTGCCATCTGCCAGCTCATGAACAGATTGAGCTCCCGTGAGCTCATCAGCCAAGCCGCTAAACATATTGATTACATAGAGAGTACTCTTACCATTCTCATCTCTGGTTAGCTGGTAGTTTATGAAAGGTAAAAAGTAATCAAAATAGACCGAGCTTTGAAAAGTAGCCAAACCACTGACGCCGGTCACCGCATCAAGCATCACTCCAGGCCCGAAATACAGAGGCAAGTCATTGGTACCCCCCACGAGTGGAATACCAAAGAACTTCAGAACGTCATTTGGCGCCGGATCCCTCATGGTTGTGTTGGGCCAGAACCAGATGTTATCGCTATTCTCCGAACCTTCTAGGTCGGTACCGTCGGAGCTACGGCCATCTTGAGTATCGCCATAAATTTCACCGCCAAAAGACGTATTGAAAATCCAATCGCGACCATTGCCGCCAATTATTATTGCACCTTCGCCTCTGGACACGAAAAGCCAGTCGTCGCCCTCTCCTCCAGAGATCGTGAGGTTTAGATCCGATTGCGCAACAACATTTTCATCGGGGCTTGCCAACGACGTGTCTGGGACTTGCTCGCCCGCTCGGACCAACAAAGGATTGTATACGACAATGTTATCGTCGCCTTTCCCACCATCAATCTCACCGAAACGGAGTGGGTTGTCGTTCTCGTGCCAACCACCAAAAGCCCTTGATAGCGCCCCTATTTCTCCAAAAATCAGATTATCGGCGAAATCAGTTCCTTCAACAGATTCAAAGCCAGCCAACTTCAATGGTGATTTCCCATCGGATGGTTGGAATCCTGTCAACAGCAGTGGCAGCTCCGTAGGAGCAAATATCACGGTGAGTACAGAGGCTAAGTTGCCGGGTCGATCGCTTTCCGCACTAGCGTCTGTCTCACGCATTGCGCCATTTACAAGATCAATACCAAAGTTCAAATCTGCGAACGAAACTTCATCGAAGTCGGTCTCGTTTACTTCACCCGCCGCAAACCCGTTAAAGTCGAGCAATATGGGCGCCTGAAGCCACGCGTCTTGTACCACTGCCCGATCAGCACGTTTTGATAGTAGAACTCGTTCAATGTGAAGCAGCCTATCGGCACTTTCACGGTTCGAATTCAGGTCCCTAATTTCTACATCAACTGTCTTGGCGAACCCATCTGTCTCGAGTTCGTTGTAACCCAGGCTGAGGACTTCCAAACCTTGACGCTGCAGGGAATCCTCATCTTGAACGTCTGACAGAACGGAATATTCGACTACATCAGATGCATCTTCGCCATTCCACCAGTTCAGAAACGTCTCTAACCAGTCGGACCGTTCGCGAGTGCCGACATAGATGTCATCGAAGAAGCCATCGAGAACCGTTTCGCCTTCGCTGCTTCCATAGTCAGGCCGCTCGCCAATCGCGTCCAATATATGGGCGTTACCATCACCGCTAAAAAGGATATCCGAGCCGAGACCACCGGAAAACACGTCCAGCTCTGCCTCGCCAGAAACGATCACGTTGCGGCCGTCATCGCCGTAGACTTCTTTTGTTGCGCTATTCAACAACGTCAAAGATGCTCGATCAATGCCCGTAACAGATTGATCCTGATCACCAATTTCGGCATTCACCAAATTTTCGTTTAGAGCAAAGAAAATTTTGTCAATGTAGCTTGGGATAACTGTTGGGTCATTCGAGGGTATCGGATTGGAGTAAATAGCCCCAAGAACTCCACCAAATCCTACCTTTTGTGCGGTTTCTTCAAATCCCAGCAACTCTTCGACGATACGGCGTTGCTGTTCGTCCCCGTCGCTGTAATACGCCCTGATCAAATCCTTCAAGCCGTAGATCGCCACCTCATCGTCATACCTACGTTGAGGCGTCTCTCGGTGATCAATGTTCCATAGTGTTTGCGACACATCCAAGGCCAAGAAATCAGCACCTGTGAAATCGTCTTGACCTCCAGCTTCCTGAGGGACTTGAGCACCATCTTTGAAAAACGAAAGGATCCCTTCGCTTGGATCAATACCTGCAGCATCGGGTCTGGCGGCTTCGAGATAGTTGACCTCTTGCAAAGCCATTTGCCCAGCAAATTGGACTATTGCCTGAGTAAAGCGTCCTATCAATCTATCAGTAGCGTTTGGCAGACCGTCCGCCGCAACCAATGCTCCCAGTTCGTTAGCATCGTCGAACATCGCACGGATGCCAGTATTTCCGAAAACAAGCCCATCGGATCCATCAAGTGCAGAATAGGCGATGGCACGGCCCATCTGGTTTCGGTCTGCCGACTCCCCATCGTACCCCTTGCCGAACATATTCCCGTAGCCAGCGGATTGAGCGACATCCTCACTAAAGAACGCGTCCCAGAATGGGCGCGCGATTTCGCGCCACGTTTCAAACTCCAGAGGATTCCCCGACCTTAGAGCCTCGTCTTTCGAATATTGAAGCACAACGAGGAGTTCGTTCGTGTGTAGTTTCAGGGCTCGATCCGCTAGGTCAAAGGCGATCTGATCCACAACAGGATCCAGTTCTATCTGACGACCACTTTCAAGAGCATGAGTGGCGCTGAGAATAGCGGTTTGTGCAGCCCCGAAGGTTGCAATAAGCGCGCCAATTGAAGGGTGCAGGCTGCCACCTAGCGCTGCCAATATCGGCGATGTTATCCCAACCAGCGTGCCGTCACGCAAGCCCTCGAGGATTTCATTCGAGACATGAACACCACGGAACGCATCCATATCGAGATCGTCAAATGGCTGACTAGCGGCAAATTCTGTAATCTTTAATGCGATCTCATCTGCACTCAGCGTATAGTTCGGATCAATTGCCCGCTGTTCGTCTAAATATTGCTGCATCCACGCCGCAGCTGCATATGACATGTGGTCGAAACCAACACCTTCTGTTCCAGACAGCACCGACGCCAGTCCAGCCAATCCACCACCAAGCGAATGGCCGGTTACGATCAAGTTGGGGTCTGCCCCGATAGCGTAAGGAGAGGCAGCTACCTGATCATAGAAATCCAATGCCAATTGGGCCTGTGTGCCGGTAAGAATATCGCCTGCACCAACAAACCACCCGCGTAGATAATCGAGAGATGTATTCGTGCCGCGAAACGCCAGAACCTTGGTTTTGTCAGTGTCCCAACCTTCGATATTGCTACCGTCGACGCTATAAGAAATCGCATAAAAACCAGCAGATGCCTCGGGACTTTCAGGATCTGAGTCGCTTGACGCCTCTATTGTTGCGGCGCCTACCTGGATGCCTATTCGGTCTCCCAATCCATCTGGGTCGCCCACCCCACCATCGGCAATTCCAGCTTCATAACCACGATTGTAAACATCCATAGAGAGAATAGAGAGGAATAAGTCCTTCGAGATCGTCATTTACATCCACCTGTTTTAAATGCACCAGGCCCAAGACGGTTCGCGAGCTGGTTGTCTGAAATTGCTCCGGATTGGCCGCTTAGTCGCTTGTATGGTTGCGTAAAATTGCACCACCACCCCAACACCTTCTCCACCTCGCCAGAGGTCAATGGGGCACCGGTGATTTGCAGGGTCAGACCGGTCAACGCGTAGCCCTCGCCATAACTGGCCGCGAGGTCTTCGGGGTTCACCGCAAAAACGCTTTTTGGATCAGAGAAATCCGCGAAACCCACCCACCTTAAACCGTCAAATGACTTTGGTGGCTTACCCTTCTGATCTACGATCAGAGCAAGATAGCGGCCCGTACTCATTCCCTTTTCGCGCAGATCAAAGAAGACACTACGCGCAAGGCCCGGTCCCGGTAGCAAAGCAAACAGATACCGACGCGGACCAAGCTCAGCGCCTAGATCAACCACCAACGCTTCCCCGGTCAGTTTGCTATCCGTCTCGGTCGCCGTCGCGAACAAACCATTAGGGTAGTACTTGACCTTCATGCCCTGCACGACACTCGCGGATACCAGGCCATTGGGGGTGGAAATCTCAACTTGGATACGCTGATGCCAGCTGTAGGTTTCCTTGCACCCAGCAAGGAACAGCGGCAGCAATAAACAGAGTAGGAACCGCATTGAACTAGCTTCTCCAATACGCCATTAGACAGACCTTCTTTCGCTCAGGTTTCTTTGGCGCAGAAGCTCAAGCTTCTATATTTTCTTCAGTGTTTACTGCCTCAGGCTGAGCAGGCTGCATTTTCGCACCCAGCTTCTCGAGCGTTTCGGAAGCTACCAATCGTGCGATGATAGGGTGCAGACGAAGATCTCCGTCTTTGACCACTTGCTTAAAATTAGCGATTACATTGGTGGTAGTTTTCTGATCGGGCGCGATGACATCGAGAAGCCAGTTTATTTGCCCGCTATTCCATTCCTCCGCGCTAAGGCGAACTGGAAATACGCCTGCTTTGATTTGCTCGCGAATCTTGGCATCGACGTCTTCAGAAACACTCGCCCAAATTGCCATGCCTGCAACGTCCGTCATAGGATTATCTTTTTGAGCCGCAGGATATGCGATCGAAACGCGATCACGAATTAAGGGTTCTAACACCAAATGCTGCAAATCAGCGATCGTCTGGTTTCGATATCGTGGCAAACCCATCATGGCCATTACGATTTTTCCGAAGGTCTCGCGGATGTGTGTTCTCACTTCCGCAATTTGCTTAATCACTTCCGGATCAATCTCTTGAATACTTGCTGCTTCATCTGAAACCTTAGAGTCGCTCTTCTTAGCCATTATTCCCCCTCAAAATCTGCATTCTACAGTAGTGTATTGACTTGGATTTCAACCAACGCGGTATCTTTGTCATCGACTTACCCTGTCAAAATCAAGGCAGTCAGCTGAATTTTCGCATCCAGGTAGGGATATCCTGACCAATGCAAAAGCTTCGCACATCCATTCGTCTGATCTCTTTGCAAATCTAGCTTCTTATGCGCACACTTAATGTTAATCACTGACTCGTCCGTTAGGGATCCGTTGTGAAGTTCCGCACGCATCGCTGTATCTCAAGGATTGGATCGGACTTGTGCAGTCAGTTCAACCAAGCGTTAAAACGATCCGCGCCGGGGTGTGGACTGATTTTTGCGGATTACGTTTCCTGGTTCGAGGTCAACTAAGACAAACGTCGCTAAAGCAAAATTGAACCCCCACGGCGGTTCTGTCGCAAACTCTTTCCCCAATTTGTCAGGTCGGGCGTACTTTATGGTAACGCGTGCTCGGATAACCGACCTCCCTGCTCCATCTACTCAGCCTTCAAAGAAATTTGCGACAGAACCGATCAAAAGACCCGCGTTTTAACAATTTCGCGCAACGGTGAACAAATGTTGAACAAGCTCTTCTCCATGGATTGAAAACCAAATTGCTGTTCAAAAGTGAACATGCCAACTTTTCAATTAGGTAGCGTAGAGTGAAATTATCACTTGGATTTGCGGCACGTCGTATGCATGGCGGCAACCTCCGCCGCGCCACAGAAAATTTTGACGCGCGCGCTGAAAAATATCGTTATTTTTCGCCTACAGCATGAGTTTTGCAAACATATTTTGGGCTTACAGCGGACACCTGATACATGCAACGTCACTCTGATCGTACCAAATCCGGCCGTCTTGAGCGGCCCGTAGCAGACCCTGAATCCGGACATCCGATGCTGCTGTGCGACCTGTCAAACCTGCCCTTCGCTGCGGGCACAAATTTCAACCCGCCCCGGACTCGCGAGTGTCAGGACTTTTATCAGGCGTCGCATTGAGAACAGACACGCATTTGGCGGCAGTTCTTCATGATGGAATGACCTCCGCTGATTCCACACCTCAATCCACCGATCGCATCCTTGCTGGCGTTGCGCTGATGCTTGGATTTTGCCTGACTGCTCCTTTGCTGGATGTAGCTGCAAAACTCGCATCGGCCAGTGTTCCAGTTGGACAGATAACGGCTGCTCGCTTTGTAGTGCAGTGCGCGTTGATGGCACCGTTTATCTGGATAATGGGGCTATCGTTGCGTGTGGCGCGCGCTCAAGTGTTGGCACTCATATTCCGCTCATTGCTTTTGCTGTTCGCTACTTTTTGCTTCATTGCAGCAATTCGCGTGATGCCGCTTGCCGATGCGTTGGCAATCGTGTTTGTGGCCCCGTTCATTGTCCTATTGGTCGGCAAGTTTTATCTTGGCGAAGATGTCGGCCCTCGTCGTGTCGGGGCGGCTCTTGTGGGGTTTGTTGGCGTATTGTTCGTCATCCAACCCAGTTTCGCGGCCTTTGGTGCGGTTGCAATAATTCCGCTTGGCACGGCTGTTGCCTTCGCTTTCTACATTCTTGTGACGCGGGGATTGTCGCGTCGGATGCACCCCGTGGCCCTGCAGTTCCACACTGGCCTGATTGCCAGTCTGTTTTGCATTCCAATCTTAATAGTTGCGCACGGTTCCGGCTCCGAGCTTTTCGATCCCGTTTGGCCGACAGACATCGCGTGGTTGTGGCTTCTGGGGACCGGTTTTTTTGCGACGGTGAGCCACATGATGATGACCTATGCACTTTCGTTTGCCCCGTCCGCCACATTGGCACCTTTGCAGTACTTTGAGCTGCCGGTAGCAACCTTGTTTGGCTACCTTGTATTCAGTGACTTTCCGAACATGCTTAGCCTGCTTGGGATTGCCATCATCATCGGTGCAGGACTGTACATGATACATCGCGAAAGGATCGTAGCCAAACAGTTGGTCACAGCGCGCGCAGCGCCTCCAGTCTAAGACTACACGCGTCGCGGCCGTTGACTGACCTTGGTGGATCGAACGGCACCTGTCGGGTCTCCGTCTCTGCTCAACGAATTTTCCACATATGAATCTCGTGGTCGGGTCGTCTTTTCATACAGCTATGTCGGAAGCAGAGAATTCTCACGCGTTGCTTCCCAAATAAAATACATTCGACAACGAACCTCGTCAGGCATGAAATCTGACCGGCGGGCCCGGCTCTGGACAGTTTTCAAACAGCGAATTTGGCCGAAGGGATACGAAAGTGGCAAACCTACTTGATCCGTTTCAATTGAAACACCTAGCTTTGCGCAACCGTATCGTAAGCACTTCCCATGCACCGAATTTTGTCGAAGATGGCCATCCCCGGGACCGTTACAGGTTGTACCACGAGGAAAAGGCCAAGGGCGGAGTCGCCCTGACCATGGTCGGCGGGTCAACCAATATCGCCCCTGACAGCCCATCAGTGTTCGGCCAGCTCTATGCCGGCGATGACAGTATTATCCCATGGTTCCGGAAGCTTACAGATGGCGTACACGAACATGGTGCCGCCATCATGTGCCAGATCACCCATATGGGGCGGCGCACAGCCTGGGATGATGGGCATTGGCTGCCGGTTCTGGCTCCGTCTAGCATCCGAGAACGCGCGCACCGCGCCTTTCCCAAAGTGATGGAACAAGAGGATATCGACCGCGTGATCAGCGATTTCACCGCTGCTGCGCGCCGCTGTCAGCAGGGCGGGTTCGACGGGATCGAGATCCTGTCCCACTCACACCTTCTGGGGCAATTCCTGTCCCCGCTGACGAACAAGCGCGGCGATGACTATGGCGGGACGCTGGAGAACCGAATGCGCCTGACACTGCAAGTGCTTGACGCGGTACGCGCTGAAGTTGGCCCCGAGTTCATCCTGTCGATGCGCATTACCGGCGACGAACTGACCGAAGGTGGACTGAGCGCCGAAGATTGCATTGCCGCCGCACGGATGTTGGATAATTCCGGCCATGTCGACATGCTCAACATCCTCGCGGGTGCGCCTTATGATGATCTTGGCCTAGCCGAATGGGTGCGTCCCATGGGCCTGCCTGCGGCCCCACATATCACCGTGGCCGGGCGCATCCGTGATGCCGTCGATCTGCCGATACTGCACGCCGGGGGGATTGCGGATATTGCCACGGCCCGCCACGCGGTCTCTGGCGGCCATGTTGATCTGGTGGGTATGACCCGCGCACAGATGGCTGATCCCTATCTGGTAGAAAAACTCGCACGCGGGGATGAAGAACGCATCCGCCCCTGTGTCGGCTTGGGCTACTGTGTGGACCGCGTAAATCAGGGCAAACCTGCCGTGTGCGGGCACAATGCAGCCACGGGGCGTGAGCAGACCTTGCCTCACGTCATCACCCCCAGCGACCCACGCAAGAAAGTGATTGTTGTCGGTGGCGGACCCGGCGGGCTGGAGGCCGCCCGGGTCTGCGCCCTGCGCGGCCATGAGGTTGTGCTGTTCGAGGCGTCGGATCGGCTGGGCGGGCAGTTGATTCTGGCCGCCAAGGGGATGATACGCAGACAGATATGGTGCGTCGCTGACTGGTTGATTTCCGAGGTGACCGTGCTCGGGGTCGATATCCGCTTAAACACTTATGCCGAAGCCGATGACGTGCTGTCCGAAGCCCCAGATATCGTGATTATTGCAACTGGCGGCTGGCCCGAGCCTTTGTCCATTCTCGGTGGCGATCTGACGATTTCCAGCTGGGAGGTGTTGTCCGGTGAGGCGCGTGTCTCAGGCGAAGTGCTGTTGTTTGACGAGGTCGGCGACCACCCTGCGGCCGTCACAGCCGACACGCTGGCAAGCACCGGGTGTAGCGTCAATTTCGTTACCCCGGACCGGACCCTTCTGCATGACCTTGGCCCGACGACCTCTGCCGTTGCTTTGCGTGATCTCGCCGCCAATGGAGTTTCCTTCACCTGCCTGCAGGAAGTCGCCTCTCTCGCCCGTGAAGGTGGTCGGCTTCGCGCCAGCCTGCGGCATGTGTTAACGGGGGATGTCACTGAGCGCCTTGTTGATTGCGTGGTGGTAGAACATGGCTTGTCCCCGATGGCCGAACTCTATCACGACCTCAACCCAATCTCGCGCAACCATGGGCAGGTTGAACACAAGGCGCTCATTGACGGAACGTTTCCATTCGTTGACATCAATCGGAACGGTCAATTCTTTTTGGCCCGCATAGGTGACGCAGTTACCAGCCGAAATATGCACGCCGCAATTCTCGATGCCTTGCGCTTATGTGCTCCGGTCTGAAAGAAACCATGCTCCTCCGCCGATCAAAGATGGGAGCGGACTATCAGTTCTCGCGCAGCGAATGACAGGAAAGCGGCTTTGTTGCAAAGCTTTGAACGCGGTGCGTTATTTCAGCGACCGGTTCGCACTTATGCAGCCAGTTCGGTTTTGTAGCAAATTCTTTGGACGATCAGAAGCCACGTCTTTCCGGGCACACTTTTCCTGCCAGTTGGGCAAATTGCTGAAAGCCGGAATTCGTCACGTTAGAGAATTGGCGATTTCGGATGATGTTCGCAACCTCGATGCCATCCAAAGTAGCGGAGTCAGATGCGAAAGGCTTGAAACCACACATTTGGCGAACACGCCGCTTTATAAACCGATGATCCTGTTCGATCATGTTATTCAATAACTTTGACCTGACTGTCAGTACTTTGACCGGGCAGCCAAATCGCTTCAGGATTCGGTCCACCTCTCGGACACCTGCCCCATTGGCCCGCTCTTGTCGATCACGATTTTGTCCGGGATGCCGTTTGAAGACAAAGCCCGTGCAAAGAACCCAGTAACTGCCGTACCATTCCTCGGTTCATATAACATGAAATCAAGGGTGTCTCCTGCTTTGTCAACCGCCCGATAGAGATACATCCACTTGCCACGAACTTGCATGTAGGTTTCGTCCATGCGCCAGGATTTCTGTGCTGAGCGCTTCTTCGACTGTTCCTGAGCAGCGGCCAACGGTGAATACTTTACAACCCACCTGTTGAGGGTCGCGTGATCAACCCGCAGCCCCCCTTGCGCTTCCCGGACCAGTTTTAGCCAATAGCGTATATACCAAAGTTCGCCCGTTCGGGTCAGAACACCTTTCTCTACTAGGTCCTGCAGATCCCGCGTCGCCGTGGCGCGACGTTCCCATGATCGAGCTATAGTTCTCGGCACTCAGCCCCCCTTTAACCCATCCGGCCCCGCCTTGAACAAACGGGCGATTACAGTTGCTATATCATTGCATGGAAGCTTTGCACCACGATGAAGGCTGGAGATGACGAGACCATATTCGCCATTGATTCAAGAACAATGGTCGAATGACACTCTGGAACTGGGGGCGTCAGGCTGCAACTGGGCAACAGTTGCTCAGAAGCCCCGTTTACTCAGCGATAACGGCTCGTCTTACGTCGCAGCCGATCTGGCCAAGAACCTCGACGACAAAGGTGTGGATCACGTTCGAGGCGCACCACATCACCCGCAGACACAGGGCAAGGTTGAGCGCTGGCATCAGACGATGACGAACCAGGTTCTCCTGGAAAACTACTTCCTGCCGGGCGATCTCGAACGTCAGATCGGCGCATTCGTCGATCCCTACAACAACGACCGATACCACGAGAACATCAACAACCTGACTCCCGCCGATGTCTATCACGGCCGGGGCGCTAAGATCTTGAAGATGAGATAGGAGATCAAGAAACAAACAATCCAGAAACGCCGCTTGTAGCACCAATCCGCTGCCGCCTAAACTCAAACAGAAATCGAACCAGAACCTCCGATACAACACAGTCCACGGTCTCCGAAAAACTCTGACGACGGACAGTCCATTTCTTCGAAGATTACCGTCTGCTGAGGTATGAGCGCCCGTATAGTCAAGGATCGTCCCGCACGAGTCGGCATAGACAAAATATTCGAAACCACCTATGGGTATGCCTTGAAAAATGACACACTGTTTAAGCGGACAGGATCCGTATAGTCAGTTGTGATACATTCACGAAATTGAGGCGATGTGAGCGCTAAATGAAGCGATTGATTATCGATCTGGATGATACCATTACGGACGGCTCAAGCTCTCCCAGCTATGCAGAAAAAGCCCCGAACCAAGCCGTAGTAGAACGCCTTCGGGACTATCATAAGCGCGGGTTTGAAATTGTCATTCACACCAGCCGAAACATGCGCACCCACGCAGGCAACATTGGAAAAATAAACGTTCAAACTCTGCCTGGTATTGCAGCATGGTTGGAGAAACACGATATCCCACACGATGAAATCTGGGTTGGAAAACCCTGGTGCGGTTTTGAAGGGTTTTATATTGATGACAAGGCAATTCGCCCGGATGAGTTTGTTTCGCTCAGTTACGACGAAATACGAAAGCTGACAAACATGGACAAGTCGTGACGCCCGCCTTGAGGAGACCGCAATCGTGCTGATTATCATGTCGGGTCGCCGAGTCAGCCCTGAAATCGCTCACCAATTTGGAATGCTTCCGCCCAGTTTCTTGCCACTGGGGCAAGACAGGTTGTACTCCCACCAAGCCAAGCTCGCTCTGGGCGAACGCTGCGTTCTCACGCTGCCCGATGACTACGAAATATCTGGCGTTGACAGGGTAATGCTGGATCACAGCAACATCGAAGTCCTCCGCCAACCAGAAACTTTGCCGATCAGAGGGGCAATTTCGGGCGCGCTTGATATTTTGAAACCGCAGGAAAATGTTAGAATCCTGTATGGCGATACGTTAGTCCGTATGTCAAACGAAGATCTACTCCGGGATGACATTGTCGCCATAAAGGACAGTACAGCCAACTACCTGTGGGCCTTCGCTGAATGCGACGACAAAGGCGCGTTGGTGCGTTTTTCAGAAGATCCGCCCATCCACCAAAGCACCCGCAGGATCGTATCAGGCTATTTCAACTTCTCGGATCCCGATAAACTGCACGCCGCCTGTGTCGAAGACAAAATCACCGGCGCACTCAACAGTTATCACCGATGCAATGGCCTTTCACTAGCTGAACCTGAAGAGTGGTATGACTTTGGCCACTTGCCACTTTATTTCCGGTCAAAGCGAGACATGCTGACAGCACGCTCGTTTAACGAGGTTAAGTTCGAGGATGGCTACACTGTCAAGCGATCCAAAAATGTCACAAAAATTCGCGCCGAGGCCAATTGGTACGAAAATATCCCGAACAGGCTGCGCCTCCACACACCGCGATATCTCGGGCGGGCCGAAGGTGACTATCAGGCTGGGTACGCGCTTGAATATGTTCATCATCCCTTACTTGCAGATCTGCATGTGTTTGGTGAGCTCTCTCTTGCAAACTGGCTCGAAATCTTGCGTAGCTGCGTCGATTTCTTACAGGAATGCCGCAAATTGCGCCCGCAGGCGTTCAGCCCTGAAGCTTCTGAGCAATTCGCGAACTCATTTTTTCAGGACATGTATGTTCAAAAAACCTGGGACCGGCTCGGGCATTTTTGCGAAACATCTGACATCTCTCTGGATCAACAGATTGCGGTTAATGGCATCGTGCTCCCGAGCTTAAAACAAATTGTGACCGAGCTACTTGCTGAAATCCTGGCGACGTCACCAGAAGACATTTGCATGTGGCATGGTGACTTCTTTTTTGGAAACATTTTCTATGACTTCACTGCAGGTCGTGTGATCTGCATCGACCCCCGCGGTCAACTGGCGTCCGGGGATCAAAGTATGTACGGCGACTATCGCTATGATCTGGGCAAGCTCGCACATTCAATTCTTGGCAATTACGATAAAATCATACTCGGTCGGTCCGTACTGGAAGAAAATTCAGAGTTTGATTGGCTCTTCTCGGTAGCATCCAGCTCGTATGATCACGAGGTAGAAGAGATTTTCTTTCAGCAGGTGTCCGAGTCTTTTGGAGTGCAAAAAGCTGAACTCATTGCGCATATGGGACTTTTGTTTTTCACTATGCTCCCTCTGCACGAAGAAGATCCGGTTCGCCAAAAGATGTTACTTTGCTCTGGATTACTGGCTTACGAACGAATGCAAGGAGCCAAGGCATGATCGTTATTCCTATGGCTGGAATGAGCAGCCGCTTTTACCGCAGCGGATACACAAAACCAAAGTATATGTTGCACGTGAACGGCTACAGTGTTTTCCGCAATGCAATACAAAGCTTCCAACATTACTTCGGAAAAGAGCGTTTTCTTTTCGTCTACCGTGAAATTGATGACACCAAGGCATTCCTCATACATGAACTTAGCGAAATGGGTCTTACTGCCGACATGTATGACCTTGTTGAACTGGACCATGAAACCAGTGGGCAGGCTGAAACTGTGGCTCTTGGACTGCGTGCGGTCAACATCTCCCCAGATGAGCCTCTAACCATTTTCAACATAGATACCTTTCGCCCCGGTTTCCGCTATCCGACCGAGTTCGATCTGTCCGCTACAGATGGGTATATCGAGGTTTTTAAAGGCGAAGGCGATCATTGGTCGTTCGTGCGCCCCGACAAAGCCCCGAACGCAGCCCTCGAGGTGGCTGAGAAAGTTAGGATCTCTGACCTGTGCAGTTCCGGCCTTTACTACTTCAAAAGCTCAGAGTTTTTCTTTTCTTTATATAGCCAGATCGAAACAACAGATCCCAAACAACTGCAAGGTGGCGAGCGATACATTGCTCCACTCTACAACCGCGCGATCCGGCAAGGAGCAAAGATCTATTACCACACAATTTCGATCGAAGAGGTCATCTTCTGCGGCACACCGGATGAATATGAGGCTTTGAAACGCGACGAAATCTAGGCTCAGGATTCATAGCCAATAGATGACGAGTGCTGCGAGGGCGAAGGCTGAGAAGAAGACCTTCTGGCGTCTGTCGTATCTTGTCGCGTCGCGTTGCTAATCGTCGAGCTTGTCGAACATATTCTCTATCCGACTGCGGCGTTTGTAGCGGTGCTGGCCGCACCTCACGGGCTTCTAGCGTTGCTTTCCGCCAGGGATGCAGGAGCCTATTCCTTCGTTTTCAACGCTTCTCTGAACCAACCAGCGTCATAATCTCATTCGCCAAGTAGCCAATCGACATCAGGCAGACTGCTCAGCATCGCGCGCACTCCGATGTAGTCACTCACCTGTCCTGCGGTGACAAACAGATTGAGCGGTCGCCCCTTGCCATCGCAATTGGCGTGCAACTTGATGTCTATACGGCCCTTGGTGCGACCAATCAGGCGACCATGCCCCTTTTATTGACGCCCAGTCTGGGACGCCGTTCGACGGGCTTTGAGGCAAGTGGCGTCGATCATAATGGTCGTATGCTCGCCGTGGTCAGCAGCCAAACCTACTATTATCTGTGCAAAGATACCCTTCTCACTCCAACGCTTCCAGCGATTGTTGGGTGTCTTATGCGGGCCGAATTCTTTCAGCGCGTCGCTCCAGCGCAACCCGTTGCGATTAATGAATATAATGCCACTTAGGACACGCCTGTCATCAACCCTCGGTTTGCCATGGGACTTTAGGAAGAAGGGCTTCAGACATGCTCACCGCTCGTTTTTTTAACCATGAAGCAAGCCATCAGTCAGAAATCTATGTGTCTTGAGCCTAAGGTTGCTCACCTATCCATTCTATCCAATCCTCAAACCAAAAAGTACCGCCTACCACCGATTGATTTTGCAAGGCGTACTAAAGAACTTTACGGTAAGACCTTCGTCTTTGCAGTACCTCTTGACCAGCCGCTCTCCGACCGGAGTCCCCTCCCAAGTATGATCACCGGAACACTCTTCCCAATAATGCGGCAAACGCTCAAACAGGTTCGAATATCGGTCCATCGCATTTGAAGAGCCAAAAACAAACTTGTCGCTAACCTGAACTTTGGTCTGGATATTATAGTCTGACGCCCAAATCGTATTGCTATCAAATTCCGCATCTCTAATGAAGTCTAGGCTACCTTCCAAAAGCAGATCCGGGCGAATTCTAATAACGACATCATACAGCCGGCCGAATTCCTTTTCGGTCTTTTTTTTCAGCGCATTTGCGCGTTCAATCATATAAAAACTAGGCAATGCGCTTTTCGAATGGATGGGCTCAGCCTCTGCAAGCTTGGCCGGTCTTTTGACCCCTGAAAGCTCATCAAAGTAACCTGTGTCGAAACTCTCAACGATAGCATCTTTGGCGCCGAAGGCCTCGATCACCTCTTCTCGGCTGACAGAGTCTGTTACGATTAAATCTTCCTTATGCGAGTTTCCCACCTGCGCCCAGGTTGCCACAAAAACATCCGCATTTAACGGCGCGACTAGGTGTTCTTTCAAAGCATCAGTACACTCTCTGAAGGTTCGCAATTGCCCACCGACGCACACCGCGACTCGAAGGTCCTCCAGTTCGCGGTTGTTGTTTCGTTTTGCCCCAGCCCTAGACCCTGAAGAAAACCATCCCGTCACCTGTGATAGAAAATTCACCAATATTTTCAAACTCCTATGGGCAGCAACAAAACACTATAAGTCACCCATATCTGATATGCTCTTTTTTTACCGACACTCCCCAAGGTCGGCAGATTTGACGTCGACGCTACCCGATGAGGTCGTGTGGTCAAGCGGTTTTCGTCTTGATCAGCCCCACCTGAGTGGTCCAATTTGATTGTTGGCGAATGACCGGCCTCCGGTCTATCTGGACGATGGTTTCCAGGGCTGGTAGGCGAATGCCCAAAGCACTGTGAGGGCGTTTTGCGTTTTAGTGCTTCCTCCACTCTTCGATCAGGATTTGTGCCTCGCGCAGACTGTAGAAGATTTCTCCATTCGGGAACTCATTGCGGAACCTGGCATTGTAGCTTTCGCAGTATCCGTTCAGCGCGGAACGCATGTATCAGTGTTTCTTAGTGGCGCGCAGCGCCACCATAAGCGTTGTAGGTCAGATCGGAAAGAAGTCAGATTGGGGTGCGCTTGCGATGCTTACTTTAGAACGCTGCAGCCCCAGCCCACAATGCGGACTTTCGTGGCAAGCACGAAACCAGAAATGGGCTGGGCATCCGGACACTTAGAATTCGACATTCGGTTCAGTCTGTGAATGTCGACTTCATTTCTCATTTTGAATTGGTCGTCGGATGTGCCCTTCGTGCGAAATATTGAACGCATCAATAACAGAACTCTTGTGTTTAAGTCAGAAGGACGAAGGGGTGCACGCGCTGATAACTTTGCATGGCGTATCCCCTGCATTCCTAAACCTGTGTGGCAGTATGCTCGAGAAATAATATGCGTCTCCGGGACCTAGCACTCTTGACTGCCCATCTACTGTCACTTCAAGACGGCCTTCTATGACAACCGCGCATTCCTCTCCTTCGTGCGACAACTCGGATCGACCTGAGTCCGCGCCGACATCGTACTCTTCAATCAGCATCTGCAACTTTCGGTTTCGACGCTCTCCTGCAACTAGCAGATAGGAAACACCGGGCGACCCCAAATCGCGCATACTGCTTTGAGGGAAATAGAAGCTGTCCTCGTTCTTCAGTTCGAAGCTGAAGAAGAACCCCAGATTGACTTCAACGCCAGCGAGGATCTTCTTGAGCAACGCTACCGACGGCTGGGTCGATCCGCTTTCGATCTGGGAAATCGTCCCGCTACCTACTCCTGCGCGCTTGGCCATCTCGCGCTGGCTGAGGCCCTTTGAGGTTCGAATCAATCGTAGCCGCCGGGCAGTTTCCAGATCAGATGTCGAAGAGTCAGCCATCGTGATTTCCTGCTTTTGATCGAAAGCACTTTAGGAGGGGCGGGTCTGTTTTTCAATGACTTACAGAAACCCACAAAGCCGGGTGTGCGGAACGCCTGAACTCTGCAAGGATTTGGCACCAAATGAAAATCTGCTTCACGAGGAATGAACGTGCTCGATCAACCTAACACAATGTCATCGTTTTGGATGCCGTTTTCGGCCAATCGTGATTTCCTTCGCGAGCCCCGCATGATCCAGTCGGCCGAGGGGATGTATTACACCAGTTCCGACGGCCGCAAGGTCATGGACGGCACCGCCGGGCTATGGTGCGTCAATGCCGGTCATCGTGATCCGCTTATCGTTGAAGCGGTACAGAAACAGGTGCACGAGCTGGATTACGCGCCAAACTTCCAGTTCTCCCACCCTCAGGCGTTCGAACTGTCAGGGAAACTGACCGCAATGATGCCGGAAGGGATGAACCACGCCTTCTTTACTAACTCGGGATCCGAGTCCGTTGATACGGCGCTCAAGATTGCGCTGCATTACCACCGGATGCGCGGCGATGGCGCGCGTACGCGTTTGATCGGACGCGAGCGCGGGTATCATGGCACAGGGTTTGGTGGCATCTCGGTTGGCGGTATCGTCAAGAACCGCATGCATTTCGGCACGCTTCTGACCGGCGTTGATCACTTGCGTCACACGCATGATCTGGAGAAAAACGCATTCTCCCGCGGTTGCCCGGAATACGGTGCAGAACTGGCGGATGATCTGGAACGACTGGTTGCGCTTCACGATGCGTCGACGATTGCAGCAGTGATCGTTGAGCCGATGGCCGGGTCCACCGGTGTTCTCCTGCCGCCAAAAGGATATCTGAAGCGAATGCGGGAAATCTGCGACCGCTATGGCATTCTGCTGATTTTCGACGAGGTCATCACCGCCTTTGGTCGTTTGGGGGCCGCGACTGCATCGGAGTATTTCGATGTGAAGCCCGACATCATCACGACGGCAAAAGGCCTGACCAACGGTGTCATCCCGATGGGTGCCGTGATCGTTTCTGACAAAATCTATGCATCGGCTATGGAAAACGCCGATGCGCCGATCGAACTGTTCCACGGTTATACCTATTCCGCCAACCCTGTATCTTGTGCCGCAGCGCTGGCGGCTTTGGAAAGTTACAAACAGAATGATTTGTTCCGCCGCGCTGCTCTGCTGGCTCAGCCTTGGGAAGATCAGCTTCACAGCCTCAAAGGCCTGCCGAATGTCATTGATATTCGCAATCTGGGCCTAGTCGGAGCCATCGAACTCGCGTCGCGTGACGGCGCTCCGGGTGCTCGGGGCTATGACGCCATGAAGCGCGCCTGGGACGCTGGAATCATGATCCGTGTCACTGGCGACATCATTGCCCTGTCGCCACCGCTGATCATCTCTGAACCTGAAATAGCGACCCTCTGTCAAACGCTTGGAGAGGTATTGGCTGACCTGCCATAACCTCTGACCACTAACCCTAAAAAGGACTGACATCATGAAAGATGCATCCCCGATCGCTTTGATCGGCCACTACATTAATGGCCAAATCACAGTTACGCCCGGCGAAAAGACCCAGCCGGTGCACAACCCCGCAACCGGAGCGCAAACCGGCGAGGTGTCGCTGGCGACTGTACAGACGGTGAACGACGCGGTGACCGCTGCCAAAGCCGCGTTCCCCAAGTGGTCGAACACGCCTCCGATCCGCCGTGCCCGCCTGATGAACAACTTCCTGGCCCTGGTGCGCGAGCATAAAGACGAGCTTGCCCGCGCCATCACGGTCGAGCACGGCAAGGTGTTCACCGACGCCCAAGGAGAAGTTGAGCGCGGCATTGATATCATCGAGTTTGCCTGCGGCATTCCGCAACTCCTCAAGGGCGATTACACGGAACAAGTCTCCACTGGCATGGACAACTGGACCACGCGTCAGGCGTTGGGTGTTGTCGCCGGGATCACTCCCTTCAACTTCCCGGTCATGGTGCCGATGTGGATGTTCCCGATCGCCATCGCCGCAGGCAATACCTTTATCCTGAAGCCGTCGCCGACCGATCCGTCAGCTTCGCTGCTGTATGCGGATCTGATGCAGAAGGCTGGTTTCCCAGACGGTGTGTTCAACGTCGTTCAGGGTGACAAGGTCGCCGTGGATGCGTTGCTGGAAAATGACGACGTAAAGGCTGTGTCCTTCGTCGGCTCGACACCGATCGCCAACTATATCTACGAGGTCGGTGCGCGGCACGGCAAGCGCGTTCAGGCACTGGGTGGCGCAAAGAACCACATGCTGGTGATGCCCGATGCCGATATGAACAAAGCCGCCGACGCACTGATCGGCGCGGCCTATGGCTCGGCCGGAGAGCGCTGCATGGCGATTTCGGTTGCCCTGCTGGTTGGTGATGCCGCCGACAAGCTGATGCCTGTCCTTAAAGAACGAGCCGAAACCTTGAAGGTCAAAAACGGTCTTGAGCTGGACGCTGAGATGGGTCCGATTGTCACTGCAGCCGCGCGGGATCGGATCAAAGGGTACATCGACTCTGGCGTCGAAGAAGGTGCGGATCTGCTGGTCGATGGCCGCGACTATACCGTCGAAGGGCACGAGGAAGGTTATTTCCTTGGCGGCACCCTGTTCGACAACGTCACCCCCGACATGAAGATCTACAAGGAAGAGATCTTCGGCCCGGTTCTGTCCTGCGTCCGCGTCTCGAGTTTCGCGGAAGGCCTGCAACTGATCAACGACCACGAGTTCGGCAACGGCGTGTCGCTGTTCACCCGCGACGGCAATGTAGCGCGTGAGTTCGGCAAGCAGGTTCAGGTCGGCATGGTCGGCGTCAATGTTCCGATCCCGGTTCCGATGGCCTGGCACGGCTTTGGCGGCTGGAAGAAGAGCCTGTTCGGAGACATGCACGCCTACGGCGAAGAGGGTGTGCGTTTCTACACCAAGCAGAAATCCATCATGCAGCGCTGGCCCGAGAGCATCTCGGAAGGTGCCGAATTCGTCATGCCAACTGCAAAATGATCATCCGGTCCAAGGAGTGAAGAAAATGTTCATTGGTGTTCCCAAGGAAATCAAGAACCATGAATATCGGGTCGGCCTGACCCCCGAAAGCGTCGCGGAACTGGTTTCACATGACCACAACGTTATCGTAGAGACCAATGCCGGGTCTGGCATTGGCGCAGATGACGATGCCTATCGAGCTGCCGGAGCCGAAATTGCTGCAACTGCTGCCGATGTATTCGCCAATGCCGAGATGATCGTGAAGGTGAAGGAACCTCAGGCCGTGGAACGCGCCATGCTGCGTGAAGGTCAGATCCTTTACACCTACCTGCATCTGGCCCCCGATCCGGAGCAGACCAAAGATCTGGTCAACTCGGGCGCGGTCTGCATCGCCTATGAAACCGTCACCGACGACAATGGCGGTCTGCCCCTGCTGAAACCGATGAGCCAGGTTGCCGGTCGCATGTCGATCCAGGCCGGGGCCAGTGCGTTGGAAAAGGCCAAGGGTGGTCTGGGCGTATTGCTGGGCGGCGTGCCTGGTGTAAAGCCCGGCAAAGTTGTGGTCATCGGCGGCGGCGTCGTTGGTTTCAACGCGGCTCAGATGGCAGTCGGCTTGCACGCGGACGTAACCATTCTTGACCGCAATCCAGCAGTTCTGGAGAAGCTGGAAAACCACTTCGAGGCTTCGGCCAAGGTTGTCTATTCAACCAAAGCTGCACTGGAGGAAGAAGTCACCAATGCGGATCTGGTTGTTGGCGCGGTTCTGATCCCGGGCGCTGCTGCGCCCAAGCTGGTCTCGCGCGAGCTGATCTCCAAAATGAAACCCGGTGCGGTCGTCGTGGACGTGGCGATCGATCAGGGCGGCTGCTTTGAAACGTCCAAAGCCACCACCCACGCAGAGCCCACCTACGTTGTCGACGATGTTGTTCATTACTGTGTCGCCAACATGCCGGGCGCAGTCGCCCGAACGTCGACTTACGCGCTCAACAACGTCACGCTGCCGCACGCTCTGGCCATTGCCAACAATGGCTGGAAGCAGGCGCTTGCGGACAATCGTCACCTGATGAACGGCCTGAACGTGGCCCACGGCAAGGTGACATACAAGGCTGTGGCCGATGACCTCGGATACGAGTTCATCGCCCCGGAACTTTGCTGACACCAGCAAATCGACGCCCGCTCCAGCACGCCGCTGGGCGGGCGTTACTCGTCAAACAGGAGGAGATCTCGATGAGTTTCAATAAGTTTACCACAGGTATGGTGGCAGGCGCGCTGGGTGCTCTGATGTCGACTGCGGCATTCGCGGAAGACATGACACTGCGCTTTGCCGGCGTGTTCCCGATCGATCATCAGGGCACAAAAATGATGGAACAGGTTGCAGCTGACGTAGCGGCTGCAGATGTTGGCCTGACGATTGAAGTCTTTCCGGCAAACCAGTTAGGTTCCGGTGAGGCGCTGTTCGAAGACGTTGCCCGCGGCAATATCGATCTGGCCTCGGCCTTCATCTATGCCGACACCGATCCGCGTCTTGAGTTCCTGTCCATGCCGTTCCTGCTTGGGGGATGGGAGGACATGGAAAGCACCCTGCTCAACATGGATTCCGAGTTCAACACCATCCTACAGGAAATCACCGACGAATACGGTGTCCGCGTCATGGCACAGAACCCGGAAGGGTTCATCGGCATCGTTGCCTCGCAAGAGCCCGAAAACTGGAACACCTTTGACGACAAGGGCATGAACATTCGCGTCTGGTCGTCCAGCGTTGTGAAATCGATGGTTGAAGAACTGGGTTACCAGGCGACAACCATGGCATGGGGCGACATCTTCCCCGCACTTCAGGCCGGTATTGTCGATGGGGCCATCTGCTGCACCAAGACCGCGACCTACTCGATCTTCGCAAAGTCGGATGTTGGCACTCACTTTGTCGAGTACAACTCGATCTCGGAACTGACAACGTTCTATGCGTCGCAGCGGACACTCGACAAGTTGAACGACGAACAGCGTGCCGCACTGCAGGCCGCTATGACCAAAGCATCCGAGGACTTCTTTGCCTACAACCGTGAGAACGACGAAGTGTTCGGTCAAAAACTGCTCGACAAAGGTTACACCATCCTGCGCCTGAGCGACGAAGAACAGGCTGCAATGGCCACGCATGTTCAAGAAACGGTCTGGCCCGCGATGGCGCAAAACGTCGGTCAGGACATCATTGACCGCCTGCTGGCCGCAAAAGCGCAACAATAGACTCCAAGAGAAGGGCCAGCAAAACAGTTGGCCCTTTTTTGGTCTTTGGCTCAACAAAGGGAGGGAGAAAATGTCTGCTTCAGAAGCTGGGCATCTACTGGTCGTAGAAAGCGCGGAGAAGAAGAGCTCGCAGAAAATCACCGACGAGTTGCCGGTTGTAATTGGGTATCCGCTGAAAGCAGTGGCCTTTGTCATGAGACAGATCGTCATGTTTGCCGGCTTTCTGATGGCCTTCACATTTGGGGCCGTTGTCGTCATCCGGTACGGATTTGGTGGCGATCTTTTTGCCTATGAAGAATGGCTTCTGGGCATCAGCATCATCGGTTTTTTTGCAGGCGCAGTGCTGGCCTCTGCCCGCAACCTGCATATCAACGCGGACATTCTTGGCATTGTGATCCAAAACCCTCGGTTGATCTGGTGGCGCGGCTTTGTCGTCCTGACCGTCGAGATCCTGGTGATCCTTTTTCTCATGTATGCGTGCTACGTTTCGCTGCTCGATGACTTCTCATTCCCGCGACTGCGCGCAACGCCAGTGCTGCGCATTCCATTTGTGACCTGGCGGATCGCGATCATGATTGCCTTTGGCCTCATGGCAACGTTCACGGCGGCATATTTGTACGTGCATATCCGCAAGGGGCTTGGCCTTCCCTTAAGATCAGAAATGCAAAAAGGAGAAACCCAATGATCATCGGAGGAAGTCTCCTTATTGTCTGCTTTATGCTGCTGTTGGGCGTTAGCGTTTACGTGGCATTCGGATCAGTCTTGATTTTCATCGCAATTGTTGGAGATCAATCCATCACCGGCTATTTGCCGACCGGCTCGACGGGCATCCGTTCATTGGTGCTTTTGGCGATCCCGCTCTTCATGATCGCTGGCGGCATCATGGAAAAAGGAAAAATTGCCGCCCCTCTGGTCTCGCTGGCTGAAATGTTCATTGGCCATATCAAAGGAGGATTGAGCGCTGCTGGGGTGCTGGCCTGCGGTGTGTTCGGCTCCATTTCCGGTAGTGCCAATGCAACGCTGACCTGTATCGGCGGCATCATGATGCCCCACCTGAAAAAGGCCAACTACCCGGGAGGGCAATCGGCGGCTCTGATCGTGGCGGCCAGTCCCTTGGGTCTGTTGATCCCACCGAGTTCGTCGCACATCCTTTATGGCTGGGTTGCACAACAGCACGTTCTGAAGTGCTTCTTGTCCACAGTCATTCCCGCGATCATCCTCATCACACTTTTGATCGTGGTTAATCAGTTCATGCTGCGGAAGTATGACGGCATTAACCTAACGGAACGCCCTAAACCGTTTCTGCCAACATTCGGAGTACAGGCGCGGTTGGCCGGACCTGCTCTGATGATGCCGCTTATCATTCTAGGTGGGATCTATGGCGGGATCATGACGCCGACCGAGGCCGCCGGGATCGCCGTGGTCTACTCGATTCCGATCGCGATTTACTTCTATCGTGGCTTGACGTGGAAAACGCTGGCTCAGACCATCCAGAACTCAGGCGTTACGATTGGCGTTGTCATGGTCATGATCTTCATGGTTCTGATCGTTTCGGACAACTTGATTTCGCAGGGCGCGCCCCAGCTGGCCAAGGATCTGGTCTATTCCGTGTCGGACAACCCGATCGTTATCCTTTTAATGATCAACGTCGTGATGATCCTGATCGGAATGCTGATGGACGACATCTCGGGTCTGCTTCTGGCCACACCGATCTTGCTGCCTATTGCTCAGAGCACTGGTATGGATCCGATCCATTTTGCGGCTGTGATTGGCGTAAACCTGGGAATGGCGAACATTACACCTCCTACAGCGCCGCTGCTCTATCTTGGTGCTCAGGTCTGCGATGAGCCGGTTTCGCGCATGCTGTGGCCGACTTTGATCTTCATTGTCTTTGCCTGGCTTCCCACGCTGATGCTGACAACCTTCGTACCGGAATTGGCTCTCTTCTTGCCGGACCTCCTGCTCAGCAGGTAGCGGCGGGAAAGTGAAAATTGCAAAGCAATCAGGGAAGCGCGCACCCCATTCCAACGATTGGGGTGCATGAGCACTCTCTCAAAAATGAACCGGGAGAGTGGGTTCGCAGCAGAAAACCGGAAACCTGAAAACAGAGGTTTGAAATGTACAAGAATATCCTAGTCGCGCTGTCTCTTGAACACGGCATTAGTGAACACGCGCTCTCGGCAGCGCACGCCCTTGTATCCGAAGGCGGAAAAATCACAGCAGCACATATTCACGAACCACCAAATAGACAAATAATGTACTATATGGATGAAGGGATTGCCGAAAAATCTCTCCAAAAAGCAAAGGCGCGTCTGGCCGAGCGCCTGAAAGACGAATCTCAGGTCTCTTCTGTCCTTCTTGAGAGCCAATCTGCAGGTCGGGCAATTACCGAGTACGCCAACAAGCACGGCATCGACTGCATTGTCCTAGCGTCGCATAGACCTGGTATGAAGGAGTTCTTTCTGGGCTCGACTGCCGCTCTCGTCGTTCGCCATGCCCAATGTTCGGTGCACGTACTCCGCCTATAATGCATGCGTTCGCCCCAGATCAGTCAACTTGTACTGTGAAAATCTACGGTGATAAGCACGTGTCAGGCCCCCGCTTGAGGAAAACACCTCTAATCAGTCAGATCAGTTCAACTTCTCCCGGCTTCGGCAAAGTGCGGTCTGACTGTGTTTAGAGACAATATGCTGGGCTTTCGAGTCTACCGCTATCAATTATTAAAAAATCGCCGAATTCCTGCTGCTTTTTGTGCAATTGTTTTCTGGAAGAATAGGTTACCAGATCTCAGAGGCAACGCCTCATCCCAAGATATGGTTCATTGTTGTCGGTGTGGGAGGGCATGGCGGATTGGAGGGTCAATCATGGAGACACCAAACTTACCTGCCATTCGCACGCTTCGCATAGCTTGGAACAAAGGTCGCATCGTCGGGCAGAAGCGACCACTGAAACCAAAGCATGTCTGGGCAACTCGCCCTCTCCCCGCGGCAGATCAGCAAGAATGATCACCTGCGGCGTCGCATACAAATGCCCCAGATTTCCAAATGGAGATCAAGGTCAATGAACATGGCCTAGTTGCTGGATGAAGAAGGCGCAGCCATCATCCTCTCCACCGAGCTAGCCTACGGAGAGTGGCCCAACTTCTTTGGCGATGAAAAGATGACCACAGCGCTGCTTGATCGCATTTCGCAACACCGCGAAATCATCGAAACTGGCTATGCTCTCAATATGGGATGCGCGTTCGACTGATGAATTGGCGCAAAGCGAACCGTGAACGCACCACTCGTAGTCCCGGCAGCCGCATTAGTTTTGTCTGTAGGAACGTCTCAAACTCTTCAAGGCTTTCAACCGCAATTTCCAACAGGAAGTCCTGTGCGCCGGTCATCAACGTTCCAGTCACCACTTCGTCAAACAGCGCGACCTGGCGTTGGAAGTCGGCCACTTTTTCGGCATCCTGCCTCTCCAATTCGACCGAGACAAAAGCTGTGATCGGAAAGCCTGCCGTTTTACGGTCAATTCGGGCGCTGTAGCCCGAAATCAACCCAGAATCCTCAAGGCGTGCCAACCGGCGCTTGCAAGGTGTGGCGGACAGACCAATGCGTTCCGACAGTTGGACCAATGACATGCGTCCATCCTCTTGCAGCGCGCGAAGAATCTCTCGATCCACTTGATCAGTAGTGTAAGGCACTATGAATCCTTATATTTGTAGTGAATACCACTAAGTTTGTTTCAAAGTACCTTAGAAAAGCGGTTTTTCAACCCATTACTGGACCATAGGCTAGAAGTGATGATCCCGACGGATCGAATTGACGACACTCCTGCCATGCAAACGAATGGTGAAACCATGCCCCTGATCCTCACAGAAGAAACACCGCCACCCGGATATGAACGTCTGATCTTTGCCGAGGACACCAGCAACGGGTTGCAGGCTTACATCTGCCTGCATTCGACAGTTTGCGGCCCGGCGGCGGGTGGCTGCCGAATGTGGGCTTACGACAGTCGGGAAGCTGCGCGCGAGGACGTGTTGCGACTGGCACGCGGCATGACGGCCAAGAACGTCATGGCTGGACTTGGGTTGGGCGGTGGCAAATCGGTGATCATCGGCAATGCCTGCGAAGACAAAACTCCGGCAATGCTGCGCGCCTTTGGCCGTGCAGTCGATGCACTTAAGGGGCAGTATTATACCGCCGAAGATGTTGGGTTCTCGCCGGAAGACATACAGATTGTAGCTGAGGAAACGGAATTCGCGGTTGGCCTTGAAGGGGGCGAGCATGGCAGCGGCGACCCGTCACCCTTTACCTCCGAAGGGGTATTCCAATGCCTGAAGGTTGGCGCACACGACGTGTTCGGAAGCGACGATCTGACCGGGCGTCGTGTGCTGGTTCAGGGTCTGGGCCACGTAGGCATGAGTCTGGCGGAAAAACTGTATGCTGCGGGTGCGTCGCTGATCGTGTCGGACATAAATCAGGCGGCGCTGGATCTGGCCCGCGACCGGTTGCGTGCGGATATCTGCCCCGTGGATCAGGTCTTTGACGCGCAGATGGACATTTTCGCACCTTGTGCTCTGGGCGGTATACTGACCCATGAAAGCGCGCAGAAACTGTCGGCGCGATTGGTCTGTGGCGCGGCCAACAACCAATTGGCTGAAGACGACGTTGCCGAAACCCTTCGTGCGCGCGGAATTCGCTATCTGCCAGATTACGTAGTTAATGCAGGCGGCATCATCAGCGTGGCAGGTGAAATCCACAAGGCGGGTGAGACATATCGCCAGTCCAGGCTCAAGGAGATCGCGACGCGTATTGCCGAAATCCTGGAAACCTCGAACCGCACCGGCCGATCGACCACACGGGTCGCCGATCAGATTGTCGGTGACATTCTGGACCGTGCACGTGGCCATCAACAGGAGGGGGCAGCATGAGCGATACAACCAAACCGCTTTCGCTGAATGTACCTGAGCCGGGCTGCCGACCAGGCGATACGCCTGATTTTTCCGACTTCGAGATCCCCCGCGCTGGTGAGGTCCTGCGCCCGCCGGTCGACGTGGCCGCGGATGATATTCGTGACATGGCTTTTTCGATTGTTCGGGTTCTGAACAAAGAGGGACAGGCCGTCGGTGAATGGGCAGGGGCAATGACGCCTGATGAGCTGCGTACCGGCTTGCGCCACATGCTAACCCTGCGCGCCTTTGACAAGCGTATGCTGATGGCGCAGCGCCAGGGCAAGACAAGTTTCTATATGCAGCATCTGGGCGAAGAGGCGATCAGCTGTGCCTTTGCGCGTGCGTTGCGCCCCGGTGACATGAACTTCCCGACATATCGTCAGGCCGGTCTTCTGGTCGCGGTGGACTATCCGATGCTGACGATGATGAACCAAATCTATTCCAATGCCGATGACCCGCTGCACGGACGGCAGTTGCCAATTATGTATACCTCGAAAGAACATGGGTTCTTTTCGATATCAGGCAATCTGGGCACCCAGTTCGTGCAATCGGTGGGCTGGGCCATGGCCTCGGCCATTTCGGGGGATACCAAGATTGCCGCTGGCTGGATCGGCGACGGTTCAACCGCGGAAAGCGATTTTCACGCAGCGATGGTGTTTGCCTCAACCTACAAGGCGCCGGTGGTTCTGAACATCGTCAACAACCAATGGGCTATTTCGACCTTTCAGGGGATCGCCCGGGGCGGTGTCGGTACATTTGCCGCGCGCGGCCATGGGTTCGGCATCCCTTCGCTTCGTGTCGATGGCAACGACTATCTGGCCGTTCACGCGGTCGCCAAATGGGCCGCCGAACGCGCGCGTCGCGGGCTGGGCCCGACCTTGATCGAGTATGTGACTTACCGCGCGGGCGGGCATTCTTCGTCTGACGATCCCTCGGCCTACCGCTCGGGTGAGGAAGCCAGCGCCTGGCCGCTGGGCGATCCAATAGAACGACTGAAGCAGCATCTGATCACGATCGGCGAATGGTCCGACGAACGCCATACACAGGCCGTGGCCGAAATTATGGATGGCGTCATAGCAACGCAGAAACAGGCCGAGAGCGTCGGCACCCTGGGCGACGGCAAGGCACCATCGCCCCGTGACATGTTCGAGGGTGTCTATGAAACGATGCCACCGCATCTGATCCGGCAACGCCAGCAAGCGGGGTATTAAGCGATGGCCCAAATGACAATGATCGAAGCCATTCGCGATGCCCATGACGTGGCCATGGCGGCCGACGACCGTGTGGTGGTGTTTGGTGAGGATGTAGGGTTCTTCGGCGGGGTTTTCCGCTGCACCGCGGGTTTGCAGGAGAAGTACGGTAAAAGCCGCTGCTTCGATGCGCCGATCAACGAAAGCGGCATCGTCGGGACAGCAATCGGTATGGCCGCCTATGGGTTGAAACCGGTGATCGAGATCCAGTTCGCCGATTATGTCTATCCTGCCTATGACCAGATCGTGAGTGAGGCCGCGCGTTTACGTCACCGCTCGAACGCCGATTTTACCTGCCCGCTTGTCATCCGTATGCCCACGGGCGGCGGAATTTTCGGCGGCCAGACTCACAGCCAGAGCCCGGAGGCGCTGTTTACCCATGTGTCTGGCCTCAAGGTGGTGATGCCTTCCAACCCCGCGGACGCCAAGGGGCTGTTGCTTGCCTCGATTGCCGACCCGGATCCGGTGATTTTCCTGGAACCCAAACGGCTTTATAACGGGCCTTTTGACGGACACCACGACAGGCCGCTGACAACCTGGAAAAAGCATGCCCAGGGCGATGTCCCCGAAGGCGATGAGCTCGTGCCTCTGGGCAAGGCAAAGATCACCCGCGAAGGGGCGGATGTGACCGTCTTGGCCTACGGGACCATGGTTTACGTGGCCGAGGCCGCCGCAAAGGAAACCGGCATTGACGCCGAGGTGATCGACCTGCGAACACTCATGCCATTGGATCTGGACACGATCACCGCCTCGGTGAAGAAAACCGGTCGCTGCGTAATCGTGCATGAAGCCACGCGCACCTGCGGCTTTGGCGCTGAGCTGCTTAGCCTCGTGCAAGAGGAATGCTTCTATCACCTCGAAGCGCCCATTATTCGGGTCACCGGTTGGGACACACCTTACCCGCATGCTCAGGAATGGCAGTATTTCCCGGGCCCAATGCGGGTGGGTGACGCCCTCAACACCGTCATGGAGGACTGAGCCATGGGCGTACATATCATCCGCCTTCCGGACATTGGCGAAGGCATCGCCGAGGCCGAGTTGACCGAATGGCAGGTCAAACCCGGAGATATCGTCAGGGAAGACGATATTCTAGCCGTTGTAATGACCGACAAGGCTGCGGTCGAAGTGCCTTCGTCCGTGGATGGCAAGGTTCTGGAACTGGGTGGCGAGATCGGCGAGTTGATGGCCGTTGGTGCTACTCTGATCCGGATTGAGGTCGACGGCGAAGGCAACGAAGGTGACGCGCCTGCTGTGGCCGAGGCGACCGATGTTGAGCCGGAACCAGAGCCAAAGGCCGAGCCCAAGCCCGAACCTGCAAAGGCACCCGAGCGGGCCGCGCCTGCCGTGGCACGCGCCCAAGGCACCAAGCCGTTGGCCTCACCCTCGGTACGTGCCCGTGCTCGTGAAGAAGGGATCGACTTGCGCCAGGTGCCGGGGTCAGGTCCGGCCTCGCGGATCAGCCACAACGATCTGGATCAGTGGATTGCCTCGGGCGGCATTCAACAGGGTCAGATCACCCGTGGCGCCAATACCGGCATCGAAGAGGTGCGCGTCATCGGCATGCGTCGCAAGATCGCCGAAAAGATGCAGCTTTCGAAACGCCAGATTCCGCATATCACCATCGTTGAAGAGGTCGAAATCGAGGCGCTCGACGCCCTGCGGGTGGCGCTGAACGATAAACACAAAGGCGACAGGCCAAAACTCACTATGCTGCCTTTCCTGATGCGCGCGATTGTTGAGGCGGTGCGCGAACAGCCCGGACTGAACGCGCGTTTCGATGACGAGGCCGGCGTCATCCATCGCCATGGTGGAGTGCATGTGGGTATCGCCACCCAGACGCCAAACGGGTTGAACGTACCGGTTATCCGCCACGCAGAAGCGGGTAGCCTGTGGGACAATGCCGCTGAGTTGACCCGTCTGGCCGAGGCCGCCCGTGACGGCACGATCAAGCGCGAGGAATTGCAGGGTGGCACCATCACCATTACCTCGCTCGGCCCCTTGGGCGCGCTGGCCACCACGCCAATCATCAACCACCCCGAAGTGGCTATTGTCGGCGTCAACAAAATGCAGATCCGCCCGGTTTGGGATGGTCAGCAGTTCCAGCCGCGCAAGATGATGAACATCTCGTGCAGCTTCGATCACCGGGTGGTCGACGGCTGGGATGCGGCGGTCTTCGTGCAGAAACTGAAATCCTTGCTGGAAACCCCGGCCATGCTGTTTGTGGAGGGCTGAATGTCGGACCTGAAATGTAAGTTGCTGATCATCGGCTCTGGTCCCGGCGGCTATGTTTGCGCCATTCGTGCGGGGCAGTTGGGCATCGACACGATCGTAGTGGACGAGGCCAAGCCCGGCGGCACCTGTCTGAATGTGGGCTGTATCCCTTCCAAGGCGCTAATCCACGCAGCCGACGAGTTTCACCGGATCACAGCGGTCAATGACGGCCCGCTGGGCATCACCGCCCCGGCCCCGAAAATTGACCTCGCCAAGACTGTTGCCTGGAAAGACAGTATTGTCAAACGGCTGAATACCGGTGTCTCGGGTCTGATGAAAAAGGCAGGCGTCAGGTTCGTGTCGGGCGGTGCCCGGTTTCTGGATGGAAAGACCGTGTTGGTCAGCGATACTGATGGCGAGAGCCGTGAAATTACTGCTGAATACATCGTCATCGCATCGGGTTCGGCCCCGGTCGAACTCCCCTTCCTGCCATTTGGCGGTGATATCCTGTCTTCGACCGAAGCTCTGGCACTGGGTGACGTGCCTGAAAGCCTTGCCGTTGTCGGCGGCGGCTATATAGGGCTGGAATTGGGCACGGCCTTTGCCAAACTGGGCACCAAGGTCACGGTGGTCGAGGCCGAATCCCGCATCCTGCCCACCTATGACAAAGAGCTGACTGCACCGGTGGCGAAACGTCTGTCGGCTCTGAACGTCACGGTCATGACCGGCACCAAGGCGCAGGGTTATTCCGAAGGTGTTTTGGCCACGGATCAGGGCAATGTTGTCGCTGACAAGGTACTGGTGACCGTCGGCCGCCGCCCGCGCACCCATGGCATCGGAGTTGAGGAACTGTCGCTCACAATGGACGGACCGTTCATCCAGATCGACGAAACCTGTCAGAGCTCGATGCGCGGTATCTACGCAATCGGTGACGTCACAGGCGAACCCATGCTCGCCCATCACGCCATGGCACAGGGCGAAATGGTAGCCGAACATATTGCTGGCCACGCCGTCGAGTGGGACAAACGCGCGATCCCTGCAGTCTGTTTCACCGACCCCGAGATCGTTACCTGCGGCGCCCTGCCCGGCGAAATTGATGGCACAAAAGCCAGCGATTTTCCGTTGGCTGCCAATGGTCGGGCCATGACATGCGAACGAGAAGATGGATTTGTCCGCGTAGTCTGGCGCGAAAGCGACCATGCTGTGGTGGGCATTCAGGCTGTCGGCGCGCAGATGTCGGAACTCTCGGCGGCCTTCTCGCTGGCTATCGAAATGGGCGCCTGTCTTGAGGACATCGGCGCAACCATCCACGCCCACCCGACACAGTCTGAAAGCTTGCAGGAAGCTTGTCTGAAGGCTCTGGGCCAAGCCCTGCATATCTGAAGTTCAGGTTGAAGCTCGATCAGCCCTGCATCGGTTGGGCTGGTCTATTCTATGGAAACCGAAACAGGCATTCCTTGACTCGGCGCCGAGGTCTTGCTGAGTGAGTGACTTGGGTTTTGTGGACGCTATAGGATTTGAGATTTCAACCATTCTGCGCCGTCCTTGCGTGGTTGAAGGGTGGCTTTGCAAGCGGTTTTCGGAAATAGCGAAGCGAGGGTCAGGTAATGCGCAACAATATTGACAGCTAACTACACATTGAGCGCACGGTTTCTGCGCATAACTGACGTTGGATTACATCCCGGAAATGCGAATGACCAATAGACTTTTTGAACGTCTGCTTAATACGATACCAGTATTGAGCCCTAACGAATGCAGAGAATGTCCAGGCTCGGCACATAGCGATGGCTCACTGGATGAAAAAAGAGCAGAATAGCTGTCTTTTCGCTGACTAGGTTACGAAAACCTCCGTATAGAAAGTTCACTCGCGTTGTCGCTTGCGACTTGCGCCACTGTTTGCGAGCGTAAGTTTGGGCAAGACGACCGGTCACCCGAAATAAAGATAACCGGTCAAGCGACGCAAAAGTGGAAACTACTTGTTCTCCTGCACCTTCATGACAAGCTCATTCCAATTGCGCTGGTTCTGGATCTCATGCTCCAAACCCTGTTCGTCGGCGATTGTGAACCGCTTGATCGCAGGTGTTTTACTGGTCGCTTGATAAAGCCAATAGGCTTCTGCCTTGAGTGCGTCAGCAATGGGTTTATCGGTAGATTCATAGACCATTTGTTTGCATGCATTGATAGAGTCGGCTGGGAACTGAGCGATGCGTTTCGCCAGATCGTCAACGTAGGGGCCGATCTCATCAGGTTCCAGCGCCTTGTTGATTGTCCCCATTCGCTCGGCGTCATCCGCATCATAGTCCCGCGCGCTCAAGATGATTTCAAGCGCACGGCCAAGGCCTGTCTGACGCGCCATACGAGACGCTCCGCCACCGCAGGGCAGGATACCCATGCCGACTTCCATCTGCATGAACTTGAATTTACCGCGCGCCGCGAAGCGCATGTCCAAAGCTAGCGCAAGTTCATGCCCGCCACCGCGTGCGAAGCCCTCAAGCTTGGCAATCGTTGCCTGAGGCACCTTACTGATACGCTCGCAAACTGATTGCAGGTCCAGCAACTGGGCGTCTTCGCGAGAAACTGCCTCGGTCGACATATCCTTGAGCAGTTCAGTATCGTAATGGCACACCCAAATCTCTGGATTTGCGGACTGGAAAACAACTACCTTGGTGTCCCGGTCCCGTTCCAGCCGCATGGCAAGGCTGTTGAGGTCGGCCAACATTTCCTGGCCTTGCACGTTCACCGTTCCGAAGTTGAAGGTCACTTTGGCGATCGCGTTTTCGACCTGCACGTCGAACGTTTGGAAGTTCTCATATTTCATCGAACAATCCTTTCTTGGCCTTCTGCATTAATAACGCGAAGGGTAGGGTTAGACGGTAGTGGATTAGGTTTGTGGCCTAGCGTAACTGGCGAGTTATGGTTCGAATTATTGTCATTACATCCTTCGCAAGCTCAGCGTTCAGAGCGGCAGGGTGCGGGTCGGAAAACGCGCCACTGTCATTGTCGAAATAGCGGCCCGACGCAGTTGAAAACTCTTCGCTCAGTGCTGCATCAATCAGGATATCTGCACCGATGTTGAGATCATTGCCCTCAACCCCAAAGCCATCCTTAACCATCTTTGAGGCGAGCAATGAGCCCGGGTTTACAGCAATCAATGTCGGTCCATTGGCCAACTCCCTGGCCCACTCACGGGTCCAGATCGTAATTGCCAGCTTGCTTTGCGCATATGCTTCCATATCAGACAGGTGCTCTTTACCCTGCATTGCGGCAATATTTACCGGCGCTTGTGCTGCCGATGAAAGGTTCACGACACGGCCGGATTTGGGCATGATGGGTAACAGCAGTTCAGTCAGCAGATAAGGCGAAAACGTGTTGACGACAAAGCGGACATCGAACCCGTTTTCGAGCACCGGCTGCGGAGCTTTCAAAACACCCGCGTTGTTAATCAATACATCCAATGTCTCGTGTTTGGCGCGAATGTTTGCGGCAAGCGCGACAACTGCTGACATTTGAGAGAGATCAGCGCTGTATGTCTCTGTTTCGCCTCCCGCGTCTCTTCGGGCGGCCTCCAGCTTTGCGGGGTTGCGGCCGTGCAGAAGTACCCGATGGCCGTCCGCCGCAAGTTTTTTGGCAGTGAGCAGTCCGATGCCGTCGGTCGCACCTGTAACAAGAATGGTTTTGACCATGAGATTATTCCTTTAGGAAAAGTCGGGCAGGAGGTCGTCCGCCAGACGTATGAGAGTTCTTTCGATGGACTTCTGGTTGAATCTCAGGTTCAGGGCGACGTGGTTGATCCCCAAGGCCTCAATCTCGCTGAGATAGCGACGCAGGAAGTTCGCACCGGATTGGAACCCCAGATGGATCGGGCGCGGCGGGGCGTCAGGGTCCTCGCGCAGATCAACATAGAGAGATTGCATTACCGGTTTGTTCGGCTGCCCCATCGCTGCAAGCCTGCCCCGGTATTCCGCCACGATCCGCGCCTGTGAAGCAACATCCCTGGGATAGGTCATCCAGCCGTCTCCGTTTCGGGCAATCCAATCCGGGGATTTTTGGCTGCCTCCGGTGATCAACAGAGGTAAACGCCCGCCCGCGGGTTTCGGCAAAAGATCAATGCCACCGGACAGATTGCCGTGACTGCTTTCATGCTTTGGATAGGAGGTCCCAACCGCGCGGATATAGTTTACACTATCGCTAAACCGTTCTCCGCGATCCGGATAGGTTTGATTTAAGGCCGGATATTCCTCGGGTCGATCTCCTGACGCCACGCCCAACAACAGACGCCCGCCAGACAAAACATCTGCCGAGGCCGCAGCTTTGGCGACGTGTGCCGGATGACGCAGTGGCAAAACGATGCTTGCCGATCCAAGCGCTATTTGTTGCGTCACGGCCGCCAGAACACCCAGATAGACGAAAGGGTCATATATCTGTCCAGCATCGCCAAAGCTTGGCACGTTGAAGGGCACGTCGCGAAGCCATAGCGCCGAGAATCCCAAACGCTCGGCCAGTTGAGCCGCTTCAAGGTGGTCTTTCATAGTCGGTTCGGAGCCAACCGCGTAGGCTTCCAACGGCAAAACCAGCCCTATGCTCAACCGATTTGGTCGAAACACTTGATTGAAGGCCTTGTTGATGGGTTCAAATGCCGGGTTTTGACTTTTGTCTAACATAATTGCTCCTCGCTCAATAACGCACCAAAATACGGATCTCGATGCTTTTGCGGGGGTTGTGACTTTCGGGTCCTCGGCCAAATCTAGCGCGCTATGCGCGACTGAAAGTAGCCTTTGCGTTTTTTGCGAGGGATTCAGAACCAGCTCACTGTTTCAGCCATCGAACGACGGGTTTTGGGGAATTGAGGATCGCTGGCCCGATGTCCAAACGCGAACATGACCGCTGGCTTCCACTTGGTCGTATCCACACCGAAATGCTCGGACAGCACCTCGGTGGTCAGTTCCATATCGAACCCTTCGATCGGACAGGAGTCGATCCCCATCAAGGCAGCCGCTGTCATCATGTTGGCGAGGACTATATAGGCCTGCTTGCCGGACCAATCCGCAATTTCACGCTCGGATGTGACGCGATGGTCTGTTGATTGGAATTTTCCGTAGGCGCCATTGAACAGCTCGATTACATCATCAGGCAATTGCTTCACCGAGCGATAGTGTTCCTGCAGATAATCCGAGCCCGCAGTCATCATTTCTGCCGTGCTGGCCAGGATGATACCAAAATGGCTCGCGGTGCCCAATTGACCCGTGCTTCCATTCATCATTCCGTTCGCGCCCCAGGAAAACTCACGAAAGTGCTCGCGCATCTCAGGCGACTGGATGATCAGGACTTTGAACGGCTCGTGCCCAAAGGAAGTTGGAGACAGGCGCCCGGCCTCAAGAATGGTTTCGAATTCGGAATCGCTGATCTTCTTCTCGGGATCAAAGATCTTGGTCGCGTGCCGAAAATTGAAGGCTTCGAGGATCTGTGACTGGACGTTAGGACGAACGGGCATTTGTGACTCCTTTTGGTGTGTTTCTCGTTTAGCCTGAAATAGCACTTGCTAAAAACGATAAAACTGGGGAAAATGAGTTTCAGTTTTCGTGTTTTGCATATAATTGAATAATGGATACTCAAGCCCTTCGTCTTTTCGTGCTTGCCGCGGACAAGTTGAACATCTCGGCCGCGGGACGTGAACTGGGGTTGGTCCCGGCTGTATCCAGTGCACGGCTTGCCAAACTGGAGCACCAACTGGGCGTTGAGCTTCTTCATCGCTCCACGCGCAAAGTTTCCCTGTCACTGGAAGGTGCCGAGTTCCTACCCTATGCGCGTGAGATTTTGGCGCAGGAAGAAGCTGCAATGGCGGCTTTGGGGCAAGGTGCGGCGCAAGCGACCGGCACCCTACGCTTTACCGCACCCAGCACTTTTGCCCAGCTATACATCGCGCCGATCCTTGCGAAGTTTCAGGATCAACAGCCGGGGGTTACGCTGGATTTGCGCCTGTCGGATACGCAGTTCGACCTGATCGAAGGTAGCTATGATCTTGCATTGCGGAACGCGCCGCTGGCCGACACCAGCCTCAAGGGAAGAAAGCTGGCGGATGACAGACGCATCTTATGCGCCGCACCTCACTATCTGGACGAGCATGGCGTACCGGAAACCCCGGACGATCTGACAAACCACAAACTCATCGCATTTCGCCATATCCGCGCGCGCGCACTGAAGTCCGCGGGTGGCGCCACCGCGACGTTCGATCCGGGGGCAACCAAATGTCCGCTGATTATGGATGATGGCCTCAGCCAAAAGCTCGCAACCGTCGCTGGTGCCGGTATCTCGATGAATTCGCTATGGAGCGTCCACGAAGAGCTTGCATCGGGCAAACTGAGGCTTGTCCTCCCCAATTATGAAGCCGCAGAAGAGAGCGTTTTATGGCTCATCTACCCGAAATCAAACGTGCTGTCGCCCAAGGTTCGCGTATTCATGGATTTCCTGATTGCCGAAATTGCAATGCAACCGCCATGGGAAAAACCATTGGCTTAGGCTCCGCTAACAACGCCAAGGCAGCTATTCGACGGCGCTAACTGAGGCGTAGAGTGCACGAAATCGCATCAACCGCTCGGTCATTGACGCCATATCAGCGGGCTCAAACCTATCCGTCGTTGGCTTTTGCAACGCGAGATCAACTCTATCCAATGCACCGTCACCAAAGGCTGCCAGCCGGGCCGCGCCATAGGCCGGACCGGTGTCCGCCCCTTCCGAACGCACAATAGGTTTGTCGGTCACAGTTGCGATCAGACTCAGCAGCAGATCAGATTCGCTGCCCCCCCGATGGCGGCCAATTCCGCCAAACTGTCTATGGCGTCGCCGAAACTCTGCGCTGCATCAGCAAAGCAAAAAGCAATAGCCTCCGATATGGAACGACAGATGTCCGCGCGTGTTGTCGAATCTTCCAGTCCAAAAAACAGGCCCGAATTTGTGGACCCCCGAGGGGGCTGCGATCGCCAGCCAGATAGGGCAGGAAAATCGGCACGCGATCACCGCTTACCGTTTCGGCAAGCGCAACAACTTCGGCGGCAGACAGTCCCAGCTGATCACCTATCCTAGAAATTGGCCTCGCACCGTTCTGCATCGCCGCCATTTGATACCAACTGTCCGGTAGCATGTGCGCAAATGCATGTACATAGCGGTCAGGGTTTGGCTTGTAATTGCGATCCGTCGCGAACAATTGGCCAGAGGTCCCCAGGCAGATAAAGCTACGACCCGGTTCGGTTTTTTCAACTGATCCACGCCCATTCCGTATTCGCCGGCGGTAATAGGTCTGTTCCACAACGCCAATCTGCCTGATCGCATCGAGACGGGACAAGCCTTGCCCCATCAGAACTTGAACCGGCCGCAACTTGGAGACAATCACTTCGGGCTTCGATCGTTTGCTCGCCATTCTCAGCCCTCCGCTTCCTAAACATAACCGTGGACCAGTTTTGTTCAGGAGGCTCATTAGCGCCCTCTGGATACCCATTGGGAGCTCACGTCAACCAACTTCCAGGCGAGTTTCCACTAATACAAGTGAAGGGCACAAATGGTATTTTAGGAGTTGTCAATGGATGAAGAGTGATGGAGGGGTCACCTTGGTAGACAGGGTAAAACCTGAAGCTCGCTCCGACATTATGCGAAAAGTTCAGAGAAAAAACACAAAGCCGGAACTCGCCTTACGCAAAGCTCTTCACAAAAAGGGGTCTCGTTTTCGGCTGCATCCCCAGAGATATCCGGGCTCGCCGAACATTGTACTACCAAAGTGGAAGACCGTCCTATTAGCCAATGAGTGTTACTGGCACTGCCACCCTGGGCGCCCAAAAGCCACCACCCCTTCCAGCAACGTCCAATTCTGGGCGAAGAAATTCCGCCAGAATGTGGGAAGAGATGCGTGCAACCTTCACAACCCACAAGAAGCTGGATGGAGAGTGGGTGCCGTGTGAGAGTGAGCCATCGAGCGAGAGCCAACGCCCAACCTCGTTGAACACCTCGCCGAGCTCATCGCAAATGGAGAGCCAAGCCATATGGCTTTAGTGTGATGACAGTTTCACCGTCTAAGACCATTTACCGGGGCGGAGGTTGGAATCCTCTCACTCCGACCAATGTTCTCAGAGAAAATGGAGCTATCTGTGGTGGCTAGGTTACTTGTTGTCGTCAGTCCTTACAGTTCCGTCGGCCGCTTGGTTGTGCTCTTTGGTCAGTGTCTACTTTGCCGGATGGATGCTAAATCATCGGGCGCGCTTTGGGGTTCTTGAACCATCCTCCGACTTGCGCTTCGTAAGCCAGCGCGGCGCGGAAGACGGTCGGGTCGTCGAATGTTCGGCCGACAATCTGAAGACCTGTCGGAACCCTTGTCGTTGCAAAGCCGCTGGGGACGGCAATGACCGGGCAATGGTGCAGCATGTTGAAATGATGCGTCAGAATCCAGCCGTATTCCGGATCGACCTGAGCACCGTCAATTTCGAAATCTCCCGCGGTTGCATCGTGGTCAGCCGCAACCGCGGGTATCGTTGTGGTCGGACAAAGGAACAGGTCGAACCGCTCCATCAACGCACCGAAGAATTGATACATGTCGTGCTGGGTTTCCCAGGATCGGGACACATCGTCCAGCGTTGTGGCCTCGACACCTTTTGCTGCGGCCAGCGTGTAATCGTTCAGTTGATCGGCGTGAGTCTTTGCCGCCCAGGACGCCTGCCTGAGATAGTGCATCGTGTTGTACCAATGGGTCGCCGCCGCGTCGCAGGCACGGGTCCAGGGGACATCGACCTCAGTGATTTCGGCACCCAGCGCGCGAAAGTGCTCCAGCGCGGCAAGAGTATTGCGGCGCACCTCAGGGTCGACGGGACAGTAGCCAAGGTCCATCGAAAAGGCGATTTTGACGCCGTCCAGCCTGCCGGCTTCGCGCGGCAGGACGACAGTTTCCCGCAGGCTGTCATGGTCGCGCGGATGCGCGCCCGACACCACGTCCTGCACCAGAGCCAGATCCGCAATCGAGCGGGCCAGCGGACCACAATGATTGTAGCGGTCAAAATTGGCAGTCGGACCGTCCGGGTTTCGCCCGTGGGGCGGCTTGAACCCCACCACGCCGCAACAGCTGGCCGGAATTCGGATTGATCCGCCGATATCGGTGCCGGTTGCGATCGGTGCAAAACCTGCCGCCAGCCCTGCCCCGGACCCGCCCGACGATCCGCCAGTGCCATAGTCGGGGTTGAACGGGTTGACCGTATTGCCCCACGCGAGGCTGCGGCAGACGCCCGAGATGCAAAACTCAGGCACCGTCGTTCGGGCCAGAATGATCGCCCCAGCATCCTGCAGGCGTTCGATCATCGGGTCCGACATCTCGTCCGGTGCAGCATCCATGTGCAGCAGTGATCCGTGCGTCGTGCGCTTGCCTTTGACCCGTTGTGCATCTTTGACCAGTACCGGAACGCCCAACAACGCGCCTTTGGCCGAGCCATCCTCATAAGCCGCGTCGGCTGCGAGAGCCTGTTGCCGCGCCTCGTCGAAATAGGTGTCGGTCAGAGCGTTGACCACCGGATTGACCTGCTCGATCCGTTCGATCAATGCCTGCAGCAGGGCGCTGGGTTTCAGTCGGCCCATGCGAAACGCCGCAAGCGCTTCGGTCGCTGACATATAGCACAGGTCGAGGTCGACGGTTGGTTCGGGCGCTGCGGTTTCCATGCGGCTTACCTTGTTGTCAGACTGCGTTGTCCAATTTCACGCCAAGGCGCGCCTGGATCTGCTGGCTGAACCCTTGTGTGATGCGGTCGGCAATCATGGCGATGATGGCCATGCCGATCCCTGCGGTCATGCCAACCCCGAAATCACCGTCGCCCAGGCCGATATAGATCTGCTGTCCCAGATCATCCGTGCCCACCAGCGCGGTAATTACCAGCATCGAAATGCCGAACATGATCGTCTGGTTCAGCCCCAGCATGATCGACGGTACCGCCAGCGGCAGCTTTACTTGCCACAGCAACTGACGAGGCGTTGTACCGATGGCCGTCGCTGCCTCGATCACGTCATGGGGCAGGTTGCGCAAACCGTGCTCGGTGTAGCGGATCGCGGGAACGATGGCATAGACGATGATGGCCAGCAGCGCGGTAAATTCTCCGATTTTGAACACCATCACAAAGGGGATGAGGATCACGAACAGCGGCATTGTTTGCAGCGTGTCGATCACCGGCCGCACAATGCGCGATACGGTATCATTCTCGGATGCCCAGATGCCGATGGCGCTGCCAAACAGGAAGGACAGCAGCACCCCGACCCCACAAAGGTAAAGCGAGATGACCGAAGGTTCCCATATCCCGGTCAGCAAAAGGAAGGCGACCCCGGCCAGCGCCCAAAGGGCGAGGTTCGTGCCACCGGCCTGCCAGGCCAAAGCGATGATGATTGCGCACAGCGCGATCCAGGCCAGACCGGTTAGGCCCGAATACAGGACCAGAGCAAACAGGATCACCCAGAGTGCTGGCAGTATCCGTCCTTTGAAGGCCAAATAGCCCGCTACCGCCGCAACGATCAGTGCATATCCAACAGTCACAGCCGGGGTCATGGCAAAGCCCCAGGTAAACGGGCTGACGGCCTTTACCAAGCCAATCTTGATAGGCAGCATTAGGTAGAACAGCGCCGCCCGCTTGATTGCTTCAAGCACGGTTCGAAACTCGACGAAGACCCATTCCAGACCTGCGTTCATGGCCGGGGCCGGGTTCAGAACCCATGCCTCGGGCCAGTCCTTGAGCGGCGAAAATACCAGAGCCAGCAGCCAAGCCGCGCCAAACAGAACGGCGCAGGTTATCCAGCCTGTCGCTTTGCGTTGCGTCGAATTAGACTGTACCGCAAATCCCCATGTGATCCGGTCCAGGACCATCGCCATCAGCGCGATCACGATCCCGGCCAGCAGGCTTTCTCCGAACTGAGCCTTGCGCATGGTCGACAGCACTTCCCAACCGATATCGTTGGTGCCGCCGATGATCGAGGCGATGATGACCATCGACAGGGACGCCATAGTGGTCTGGTTCACCCCCAGCAGAACTTGCCGCTGCGCCGTTGGCACCCGCACGCGCCAGAACAGTTGCGACGGGGTGGCGCCGCTCATCAGGCCGGACTCGATCACCTCATCCGGGACACCGCGCAGACCGACGATGGTGTTGCGCACCATCGGCGGGAAGGCAAACAGAATCGAAGCGACCAGACCCACCGTTGTGCCAAAACCGAACAGCAGTAGGATCGGCAGCAGGTAGGCAAACGCAGGCACAGTCTGCATCAGATCGAGGATCGGCATGATGATCCGATAGGCACGCTCGGACATGAAGCCCCATGTTCCCAGCGCAAAGCCCAAGGCAACAGCCATCGGGATTGACACACAGACCAGGGCGAAAGAGTTCATCGACTGGGTCCAGAACCCGAATGTGACCATGTAGAGCAGGCTGGCCGCGGTGAAGACCGCCAACCCTTTGCCTCCGGCGCGCAAGGCCAGAAAGACCCACAGCACAAACCAGGCCGCCCAGGGCACCGCGTGCAGAACCGTCTTGGCCAGCAGGATTGGCCAGTCCAACAGCCAGGAAATGGCCTTGAAGAACCACCCGAACGTAACAACAAACCACCGCATCGCGGTGTTCATCGGATCGGTCACCGGCAGGACCAGAGCGTCGGGAAATGTCACCAGCGGCCCGAGGTTTTTTGCGAAAACAACGCAAATCGCCACCAGAACCGTGACCGCAAGCCAGACCACCAGCGATCTGTTCGAAGCTGCATCCATGACGTCAGTCCTTGACCGCAGAGGCGTCCGAGACACCGCTGGCCAAAGCGGCGATTACGTTCTGGCTGGTCATGTGCACCAGCGCGTTGTCGTCCCGACGCACAGCAACGCCGGTGTCGTGCGAGGCCAGATATGGCAGCAGGTCGGCCACGTTGGTCGAGGCCGGAACTTCTTTGATCCCGGCAGGCGGCGAGTTGTCCGAGGCCACATCGCCTGCAGTCAGGATCAACTCCCACGGGACGTCATTAGTGAACTCGCGGACGTAGTCATCAACCGGGTTCAGGATTAGATCCACCGGACGGCCGATCTGGACAACCGCGCCATCCTTCATGATCGCCATCCGGTCGGCGATGCGCAGTGCCTCAAGGAAATCATGAGTGATAAAGACGATGGATTTGTGCAGTTCTTGCTGCAGCCGCAGGAATTCGTCCTGCATTTGGCGGCGGATCAGCGGGTCCAGCGCGCTGAAGGGTTCATCGAGGAACCAGACCTCGGGCTCCACCGCCAGCGACCGGGCAATACCGACACGCTGTTGCTGTCCACCGGACAATTGGCTGGGGAAACTACCTTCCCGCCCTTCCAGGCCCACCAGCGAGATCACCCGCTCGGCCCGCTCCAGACGTTCCTTGTCGTCCAGCCCCTGCAGTTTCAGCGGAAAGGCCACGTTCTCCAGAACATTCAGATGCGGCATCAGGCCAAAGCTCTGGAACACCATCCCCATCTTGTGGCGGCGAATGTCGATCAGCTCTTTCGAGGACACTTTCAGAAGGTCCTCACCATCCAGCAGGATCTCTCCGGCGGTGGGTTCGACCAGACGGGACAGGCAGCGCACGATGGTGGATTTGCCCGAGCCCGACAGGCCCATAATCACGAAGATCTCTCCCGGCATGACGTCAAAACTGACATCGGTCGAGGCGACGATACCGCCGCCGTCCCGAATGCGTTGCGCAAGCGCTTTGGCCTCATCGGGCCCCTGCCCGGCGACGTCGACGTTGCTCAGATGCTGATCCGCCCCCTTGCCGTAGAGCTTCCAGACATGTTTGCAGGACAGTTTCGGGGTGGTGGTCGGGGAAGATGTGGTCATTTCGGCAGCCTTGAAAATGGTGGAGCACGCAAATGGCGCTCCACCGGAGTCAGTGGTGTTTATTGCTTGGCGGCTTCAACCCAAGGCTGCCAGACGTCCTGGTTTGCACCCATCCACTCGGCCACAACCTCTTTCACTTCGCGCCCGTTCTGGTCCACTTCCAGGATCAGAGCGTTCTGCACGTCGTTGGTCAGGCTCATCAGCTCGACCATCTTCATCGCATCCGGATAGGTCGAGGCGAAATCCTTAGCGACGATCTTGTCGACAGTCGCCTGCTGGAAGCCACAGGCCTCACCGCGTTTCTGGCTGGTCTCATCGCAGGTACCGTGTGGCGTGTCCCATTCGACCCATTCAACCTCGGTATCCGCAAACACCCAATGCGGCTGCCACATCATCATCAGAATCGGCTGTTGGGCGGCAACGGCGCTTTTAAGCTCGGCCAGCATCGCGCCTTCCGAACCACCGGGCACTGGTTTGAACGGCAGGTCGATCAGTTCAACCAGATCGGCCGAACGGGTTCCCCAGTCCGCCGGATAGGTGATCAGACGGCCATCGGGGAAGGTGTCCGCAGCGGCAAAGGCCTGCGCGCAGTCATACAGCGCCTCATAAGCAGGCAGACCGGGGCACAGATCGGCCATGTACGGCGGATAAATCCAGCCTTCCTGCGGCTCGAGCCCCAGTCCGCCGACAACGATGATATCCCCGGCTTCAACGGCCTTGGGATAGATATCGCCCACGTTGTTGGTCCACAGCTCGGGCTGATAATGCAGGCTGCCTTCGGCAATCGCGGCCAGCTGCGGCACCGCACCGGCGGTGACATATTCGACTTCGTGGCCCAGCTCTTCGAACAGCGCGCCGGCGAAATGGGCCGAGATGTGCTGGCCAGTCCATTCGTTGACGGCAATCTTGATCGGTTCGGCCAGAGCCGCGCCCGTTGTTAACATAAGCGTGGCAGAGGCCAGCAAAGCGGGCCTCAGTTTACGTGAGAAATTCATGGTTAACCTCCGTTGGTGCGTTGGCCGTTTTCGACCTTTAGTGTCCGTTTCGAAAAAATAGTACGATTGCAGGTAATTTGGTGCATCGGACCGTTTTTTGTCAACAGTGTTTGTTTTTTGCCTTCCCGAATGATACTTTCGCATGCATTACGCTGAGCATGAAAGCGATCCTAACATGAGAAAGCAGACCATCAAGAACATGCGTCGCAAGCAATTGACCGAGGCGGCGTTTGAAATTCTCAAAACTCATGGAATTGCAGGGACGACCTTTGACAAGGTCGCCAAAGAGGCGGGATTGTCCAAAGGTGTCGTCCAACACTACTTCCCCGGCAAAGAGGCTTTGTTCGAGGCCGTTTTGCGCGAATCCAATGCCGAGGCCCGCCGCTGTGTGACTGCGTTGTTCGCGCATAGTGCCACACCGGCTGAACGGCTTTACGCGATTATTTACGGCAATTTCGCCCCGACGCTTTTTCAGCACGAAATCTGCAACGCCTGGGTTTGCCTGTGCGCAGAGGTGCCGCAAAACGCCCGGTATTTACGCATACAAAACGTCATCCACTCCCGAATGCGCAGCAACCTGATGAGCGCCCTGCGCCATATGGTCGAACCGGCCTTCGTCGAACAGATCGCTTTCAACCTGACAGCACTGATCGACGGGATCTGGATGCGGGCGGCCTTGCAGGCACAGCCGATGTCCTCGACCGAAGCCCTTTCTCATATGGAATTTGCCTTGAGCCAGTTATTCCACGATACGGCTGTCGACAGAACAGGCCTACAGACCGCGCGTGAAAAGATCGCGCAAGTCAGCGGAATCCTGTTCAAAATATGAGGAAAACCCTGTCGGGGCGCCCGAGACGCAAGAATCTGGGTCTTCAGAACGCTTAGCTTGGCCGCACCGCGACAAGAACGACGTCAAGCTCATCCTCAAGGGCCTGCAACTTTTTCAGATCATCTTGCGGCAGGTTGGCCGTTTCGGCGTCAACAGCGGCCAGCGCGACAACTGGACGTCCGATTTCCTGTTCAAGCGCCCGAACTGCGTTGAGTTTGTCGGCCTCAAGCGTTGCAAGTGGATAAAGCATGGCAATCTCCTGTCTACTGATGCTTGGAGTATAGCCGATTTTTTCGTTTTTGGAGCATTGTTTAACTGCGCGTCACTTACCCGCAAACACGGAAACCAAGTGCGTGACAAGCTGCGGGCCAAAACTGGCCACAAGGAAATCCAATCAGTTCTTCAATGAGTGAATGGTGCGGGTGGAGCGCACTAGCCACCTGTTTTCTGCTGTCATTTACTATTTACTAGCGCTTTGTTTTTCGGGCACTTTGAAAAGAAATTGTCCCCTTCCGTCCGCTGCCATCCGATTGAAGCGACGCTCAAAGTGGGGGCCAGAGTGGGGGCCAGATATGGCAAGGAGCAAGCTGACAGCCATCGAAGTCAAAAAAGGCGATGGCAAATTATTTGACGGCGCGGGGCTGTATCTTCTCAAACGAGGGCCGGACAAAGGGCGCTGGATATACCGCTTCAAGTTCCAGGGTAAGAGCCGCGAGATGGGCTTGGGTCCATATCCCTCCACTTCCCTTGCTGACGCCAGAGCGGCGCGTGACGAATGGGCTGCTGTTCTCCAATCCGGCGAAGATCCTATCGCGGTTCGGGACCGCCAAGCAGAGGAGGAGCGCCTCAATTCAACCCGCATGGACCCGATCTTCTCTGAGGCCGCAGACATTGCTTTTGAAGCAAAGAAGTCTGGCTTGCGGCAGGATGGTGCGTCAGGGCGATGGATGAGCCCGATCACTCTCTACATGAAGCCCAAAATCGGACACCTGAGAATGTCCCAGATTCATCAGGCAGACATACACGCTGCCCTGATGCCCATATGGCGCTCCAAGCACCCCACAGCAGAGAAAGCACTGCAGAGAACCAAGATCATTTTCCAGCACATGCGATTCTCTGGCGTAGAGTGTGACCCGTTTGTCGTGGACATGGCAAAGCACATGCTTGGGGAAGTCAGGCATCAAGCGGTGAAAACGCCCGCGTCTGATTGGCGTGACATCCCGAGGATCTATCAGGCGCTGAACCGGACAGACTCATCTCACCTCTGCCTGCGCTTCAAGATTCTGACGGTTGTTCGTTCCGCCGGTGTCCGTGGCGCTCGATTTGATGAGATAGATGATGACGTGTGGACGGTGCCAGCAGAGCGCATGAAGGGCAAAGAAGGGGAGGTACAAGACTTCCGTGTCCCTCTGTCCTCAGCGGCGCTGGAAATCGTTCGGACCGCAGAAGAATGGCGGCGCGGGTCGTTCCTGTTCCCCGGCGGTAGAGCCGTGAGCGGAATTTCTGAGGTGTCGATAAACAAGGTGTTCAAAAAAATTGACCCAACCGGAACACCACACGGGCTCAGAACCAGCTTCAGGACATGGGTGCAGGAAGCCACTGATTTTCAGTATGACGTGGCCGAAACCGCGTTGGCTCATATCGTTGGGGGAAAGGTGGAGCGCAGCTATGCCCGGTCTGACTTCCTCGACCGACGCCGTGTCCTGATGCAAAAGTGGGCGGACTACGTTACCGGGACCGAGGCTAAGGTGGTTCCGATACGCGGGGCTGGCTAGGCGCTCAATACCTCACCGAATCTTGCTCTGGCCACGCTGGCAAATTCACAGGCGCTGGCACTTCGTGGCGTTCCAGCCATTCCTTGATGGCGGCCCAATGGTCCTGCGGCTTTGCGGTGAAGGTCAGCGATCTTTATCTCAAGCTGCCGCCACCACTGGATCTTGAGTTTCAGCCCGTGGCGTTTCGCCCAGGCACGCAATGCGGTCTGCCAGTTATCGACCCGGCAGGCCTCAAGTTCCTAGTGGAGATCAAACGGGATTCGGATGGCCATGTCATGCCTCAGATATGAGGCACACAAGGGGAAGCGGCAAGCGCTCCTATGCGTGAAACTCACTGGCAAATGAACAGATGAGTTTCATCTTGCTTAAAAGCATCGGTTCCCCATTTTAGGGAGGTCGATTGGTAACGCGACTCTTTACCGGCTAATGCGCAAGTCTCTCGGGCCTTTGCGACGATTTCCGCAGGTGGGAAGCTTGCATTTCCGGCAACATAAACCTCTACGGAATGCCCATTAAAACCCGTCACAATTGGTTCGGATTGACGTTCAGTACAGGCTCCAAGCACTAATGCCGAAACCGCAACCAAATATACACTTCTCAAAATATGCGTCCTATTGTTGATCTAGCCTTGCCAGCAGCGCGCGTTCTATTTCCATATCACGCTGCAACACCGCGCGACGTTCTTCGTCCGTACAGGCGGCAAGTTCAACCTCAATCTTTGCCATATAGCGCTCATAGGATTGGCAAATAGCTGGCTTCATATCTCACCTACAATACCTAGCCCGCTGCAGCCGAGATTTGGCCGCTGGGGTCTCCAAATGCCTGTACCGGCCACCGGAGTACCTAGCGCAATCCAAAGCGTGCCCAGCGGCGATAACGGCCGCTCCTACGTCTTCACCATCGGCGTAGCACACCCCCACCCAGCGGTCATAAGTGCGCTCACCGTTCAGTTCACAGGAGATGGATTTTCCCCGGAGGTAGTTCACCATCCAGCGCTTTGCATCCTGACCGGATCGTGTGTCCAACTCGGGGGCATCGATGCCGTTCAGGCGAACAGGTGTGCCATCAACAACGATGGTGTCAGCGTCTCGGACATGAAGGGAGCCAGCAGCGGCAGAGGTGGCCAGAAAAAGGGTAGCGGCGGCAACAAGGTACTTCATCAAACAGGGAAACTCTCAAATAGAAGGGCTCGCTATTGAGGTATGCGGCTAAACTCTCGTTAGCAACCCATGAGAGCTGAAGGAGTATTCCTCCTTCTTCCCAATGATCACGTGGTCATGGATCAGAATGCCCATGGTGTTGCAGGCATCCTGAATACGTTCGGTCATGAGTATGTCCGAGTTGCTAGGGGTCGGATCACCTGACGGGTGATTGTGAACCAGGATCAGCGAGCTCGCGTTCAGCTCCAGTGCCCGTTTGACAACCTCGCGAGGATACACTGGCACGTGGTCAACCGTCCCCTTGGATTGTTCCTCGTCAGCAATCAGAACATTCTTACGGTCGAGATACAAAACGCGGAACTGCTCAATTTCACGATGGGCCATTGCAGTACGGCAGTAGGTCACCAGGGCTTCCCATGACGACACAACATCCCGCTTCATCACTTGGGCTTGCGCCATCCGGTGCCCGAAGGCTTCGACAACCCGAAGATGGTAGTAGACCCAGTCGTTTGCCCCTTCCACCTTCAGTATCCGATGCTTGGAGGCCGCAATGACTCCATTCAGGTCACCGAACTCCGCCAGAAGCCGTTTGGCCAGCGGTTTGACGTCTATCCTCGGAATTGCGTTGAACAGAAGGAGTTCCAGCAGTTCATATTCGGGCATCGGGTCATGACCGCCTTTCAGGAACCGTTGCCGCAATCGCTCACGGTGGCCCCAATAGTGCGGGCGTTTTGCCCCGTCATCGCCCTTGACCAAGCCGCCCCCTGCTGCGTTCTTTGGCGACAGTCGGTCTCGGTAAACATAACCGGGCGCGTGAGCCGGTTCGGTGATTGCCTCAGGTGGTGGCGTTCGTGCTTCCAGATCCTTAAGCCCTTGCATCGCGTCCTCTGAAAAGCCGTTCTGCCCGTCGTATTTGACCAACTTGCCGAACCTCTTTTTGTCCCGGCCTATTACCTCTTTCAGTTGGTCCAATATCTGACTTTTCATCATCGCACCCATCGCGTTCCTGTGCCGAACGACAATGACGGCGGCTTGGTTAATAGACGGTAAACGACGTCTCCCTATTGTTGAGCTTCGAATGTCTGTTTTGAGCCCAAAGTAACAATCTGAACCTGAGGGTTTTCCAAGTTGTGAGGAACACTCGATAGTCTATAGATGCACACACAGAGACTGCTTTCGATTGGAGCGAAAATGGGCTTAAAATGTGTGAGAGCCGGGGTATCAATAAGGGTAGCAATTTCCTGCTTTATTCTTCTGATAGCTTTACCCGCTGCATCGAAAGACGGCTTCGATCCTCAGGACTATTTTGTAAAACCAGATGAAGCCGATATGCCAGATTTGGCAAACCGTTGGTGGCAGTGGTTTTATAGTATTCCGAAGATACAGAACCCGAGACTTGATCCCACCGGAATACACTGTGCTGCTATGCAATCAGGAGAAGTCTGGTTTCTTGCCGATGCCGAACCCGGCGAACTCATTGAACGGAAGTGTCAGGTACCTTTTGGGAGAAGCCTTTTCTTTACAGTCATAAACAACATCGGTTGGACGCCTCCCGGTGTTAAACAGAGTTGTGACGAGGCTAAGGAGGGGGTAGATTTTGAGCCAGTTTCGAGTGACGTTATCGAAGTCAAACTAAACGGGAAGCCATTTCCACATCCTGCATTGCATCTTGTTGGATCGTCAGATTGCTTTGATATTCTTGCCCGAATTCCCAGTGAGTACAATCCGCCAAGTTATTATCCATCCGCAACTGATGGCTATTGGTTCATGCTTAAACCTCTTCCGGTCGGCACCTACGACTTGTCAATTTTGGCTATTTCAAAATGGGACGGCGGTCAAAATACTCTTCAAAACGTGCGTTATTTGATCGAGGTTGTACCAGAATAGGTTTTAACAGCGACAGGAAAACCTGAAAGTCAGCTTTGTCCGCATAGCGGACGTCGCCTCCTTATTGTTGACCGTTTGCCCTACGTTCTGCACGTTGATCCAGCTTGCGATTCACCCACCACGTTAGCACCTTGCCGATCAAGTTTCCGATGAAAACGCAGAAAACTAAGAGCAATAAAAGTTCCATCAGATCCCGCCCTTATTGTGAGCTTGGCACCCGCAAGAGCTGCCTGCTCCTTATTGTGAACTTTTAAAACAGCAGGGCATAACCGAGAATTAGATATCCAAGCGTTAGCAACGCACTGGCGCTTTTCGCAAGAAAACCAACAACCGGGTGGGCCAACGGCAATATCTCAACATCCTCAAAATCAGTCTTGTCATCCAACGCGTCGTACAACATGACCGCACGTTGAGCCTGCATTGCTGTTGATATCACTAAGTAATTCAAAACCATGGATAGGATAAGGAAAATCGACGCCCAGTAAATTCCTGCATCTGAAAAGTCATCCGCATATATAGCCTGACCAAATGAAAACACCACAATCGGGGCACCTGCCACAGTGATCTCGAACTTTAAGTGGGAAATCATTGCTGCAGTTAGTTCTTTTGGCGATCTCCTGTACCACAGAGGCGGAGTTTCCTCAGGCATTTTTTGCATTTTAAATTACTCCTATTTGTCGTCTACAGTTTTGGCTCGCCGATCCGCAGCCATTTGCAACAATTCCAGAACTCTATTGTGGATTGCATTGGCGACCCTCAGAGGCTCATCAATTTCCTCGTTGGTGACGGGTTCCTTGAGCATTCTATACAGATTTCTCCTAGGTCGCTCACGCCAATGCCCCAGCAATCGAATATCGCCGTTGAGATCTGAAATTAGCGCTCCATGAATAATCCGATTACGGATAGGAAGACCTTCCCTCACCTCACCAACAATCCTCGCTAGTAGGTTGATCTCCGCGCTCGGCAACTTTCCTTTAGTTTTTTTTGCGTGTCTCTCAAGCTTCTTAAGAAGACTAGAAATCTCCAAGCGTAGACTCATCAAGTGGTCTGCCTGATCAGTATCGTTTTCACGAACTTGCTGCTCATCAATATAGTAAAGCCACAGCGCGTGCTCTATGTGCGCACAAATTTGCGCGTAGCACCCGACTTTGTATATCAAGTCTTTCGGCAACTTGGATTCTATCAAAAGCACCTTTCGGCCCCTCGAAAGAGCTACTGCATCAACGGTAGTGCAGCGCTGAACAATCCAAATCCTGTAATTGCCGCCCCGAGAAACGCGACCGCATCAACTGTCTTACTACGCCTCCACTCGTCCCTCCAAACATTTCCACCGAGTTCTGGATCGCGAACCCGGTAGACTGCTATTTTGCCAGCAACGCCGACAATAAAACCACCGATCACAACGAATAGGATTGAGGCTGACAATGGCTCCTTGGCTAGCTGATCAATGCCAACCATGGTGACAATTGATGTTCCGCAAACTGCCAAGACGTAGTCTGGCCATGACTTCAATTTAATGTTTTTGAACAATTTGCTTTCCTATTTCGTTTTTCTTGCGGCTAAACCGGTCGCTTTAATCACCTGGTCCCGAACCCAGTGGTCCGGCACTTTTGCCCCAACAAGCTCTCGCACCCGATCAACGACAGCGCTACGCTTCATTTCAGGTGTGCGCCACAATGACACAATGGTTTGGACCTGCTGGCTTGTTCGAACCCGAAAAAAGAAAAAGCCCGGCCACATGGGCCGGGCGGGTAAAAGTCGGACGTCATTAAACCTGCTCCGGGTTCTTGCGGCTGTTTGAAACCGTTCCGGAGGGCTGCCGTGTGGCACTAGTTGCTCATGACGCCTGCCCTCCGTCCGAGTTTTCAAGCGTGTAAGCCTGGTAACACTGGCCGAATGTCCAATCAGGGTTCTTGCGCCAGAACGGAGCCATCAGCCGTCCCGCCTGTTTCCACTCACGCAACGACGCCGTGTCATCCTTGATCTGTTTCTGGCGTATCTCAATTGCGCGCCTGAACTCGACTTCTGTCAGCGATGAAGTCAGACGAATAGAACTGGCTTCTATATCGATCGCGACCGCGCCATCGATCTGAAACGGCAATTCCGCTTGAGACGATGATAGCTTTTCAATCGCCTCGCGCCCGATTCTTTTTGCGGCGGCGTGCATCTTCCGGGCAAGTTCAGCGATTCCGCACGTGGCCTGCATTTCATCGTCAAGTTCCCACCATAAGTCAGACGCAGCCTGCCGGGAACAGAACCCGTCGGATGATTTCAAGGCTTCGGTAACTGTTTTGTTCACGAGGTCACTTAGTTGCGTCATTTTCCAAACCCCTCAGTTCCCAGCGATCGACAAACTCGGCCAACCATTTGGCCGCGACCCGAAATTCTGACACGTCGGTGGTTCGGTACATGGCGGGCGGAGTGCGTCGAACCACGTAGTCTGGTGACGGCAGCCCAGCCAATTCCTCTGCCACCTCGACAACAGTCCCAAAGAGAGAGCGATCCTCAACCGTTCCGACATCGGCCGCGATGTTTCTCCTCTGGTCGGATGTCAACGGCTTGGCCGGGGGTAGTGAATCCACTTCCTCGGAAAGCCTCTTCGCTGCGTCCAAGTGTTCGGCTGCCTTGCGGAGCTTTCGCATTTCACTGGCTATCGCCGGGCTTTCTGGTTCTTGAAGACCGGCCGAAACAGTGTGCGTTTCAGGCTCAGATTCCTGGGCTGTCATTGGGGCCGGTTGAGTAACTTCTTGCTTCGCTTGGCCGATATTGGCCGTGTTTTGCGTGTAGGTCGTGCCGCCTCGGATGACGGTGCGTTCAGAGTTATCTGCCTTTTGTGGGCAGATAGAAGCCCTGAGATTGTCAACGAACGAAGCTGACACCTTGCATTGTCTTGCGATTTCGCGATTGGACCACTTTGCCCATTCTTGGTCTTTTAGTAGCCGCTCAACTGCCCGACGCTTGTCTTCATTCGTGCGCCGATAGCCGTGATCAGAATTGGCCGCTACCGAGTACAAGATCGCGTCGCGCCGAGTTCCTTTGTGAACCGTGACTTTGATCTGGCGCTGTTGGGTCTTACTGGCAGCAGCGACGCGGTGATACCCATCCGCAAGCCAGTATTCCTTGCCATCGTGAAACACGTCGACTGGCGGGAAGTCAGCGCCTTTCAGCATGCCTTCAGCGTACTCAGCGACAACATCGCGGGACAACTCGGCACGGGGCTGCATCGCCCCGTCCCTCTTGATCTGGCTGATGTTCAGCATTGTCATACAGCAAACTCCCCTTCCAGTGCCTCGACATTGGCAATCAAACTGTCAGTGAAGCACCTGTCCGTGGTTCTGTTTCCATCGGGCTCACCCAAATCGAAGCCTTCAGCGACCGCAAACTTGAGACTTGCCAACAGCCCAGCCACCGTTGTCACCGGTGTTTCGATTAGTGCGTGCTCCAATTCGTAAAGACGCGCCCAGAGCGGGTCATCTTCATCAAGCGATGTGCCGTTGATCCGGTCGCGTACCGTGACCCACTCCCGAAACAAGACAGGGTGCGGATCGGCAGTTTTGGGAAGCACCTGCATGGCCCCTGCCCCGGTCAGCGCGACCGCGCTTGCGGTGACAAATACTCTCCGGTCCATCATGCAGCCCTCCGCTCAAAGACGACGTTGCAAGGACGAGCAATCGGAGCCCGGTTGATGTTTGCTGTTTCTTGGAATTTCACTCGAAAGTTGAAAGCTCCAACTTTGGGTGGTATGTTCATCGCTGATAAGTCCTTACTAACTTGGTATGGCTTTCTGAAGGGTCACGGGTCGCCAAACTGCGTGGCCCTTCGTTTTTCTCAGGTCTCATTTTCCATTTCCTCTGGCGGTTCCCCCACTTCCTTGCTCAGCATCGACACAATAAGTGTGTTCATGCTTTGACCGCGCTCTTTCGCCATGTCTTTGAGCGCTTGGCTCAGATCGACGGGCAAACGAAGTGGATATTGCTTCACGCCTTCACCCGCTCGGGTTTGAATGACGCTTTCCATTTTGCCTCCATTTTGACTACATCACTGTGATTTATATTACGGTGATTTAATTGACGGTCAACCAAAAAAATTACAGTGATATAAAAAAGGGACCCACATGGCAGAATCAAAACCCGGCAGAGGATCTGATCAGTTTCCGCTCCGCCTACCCGACGGTATGCGTGACAGGATCAAAAAGGCTGCCGACAATAATAATCGCTCGATGAACGCAGAGATTATTGATGCCCTTGAGCAGCACTTCCCCGCCATCGATGACGACATTGAAATCGCCTATCAAAAGATGACTAGCGCTTTGAGTCACATGCGATCCAAGGAAGCAGAAGGATCGTTAAGCCACTCGCTACTTGAAGCACTAACCCTGACCGTTGAAGGTATTATGTTTGATCTTCGTCGCGAAAAGGACAGTCAGCGAAAAGCCGCATACATCAACTCACTAATGCAAATGTCGATGTCTGTTTCACTCGCATTGCAAGCTTCTAGTGATGAAACCGCTTTGGACCTAACCAAACCGGTCGAAAACCGACGCCGCGAGTTGGGCGGATTAGCCAAAGCGATGCGAGCGAAGGAAGACGCCGACAAACTCATCAAAGGCACCCGCCGAGTTGATCTCTCGACCGAAGATGAACCCGTTAGAAGAGAACTTCCTAAGAAGTTTACTCGCAAGGTCGATCTTTCTGACGACTGACTTGTAAGTAAACCCTTACTGACACAAGCCCTGTCAACATTCGTCGCCGCGATTGGGAATGGCGACGATTGTCAGTGCGGTTAGCCGGCCTGCAACGGACAGCGAAAAGCCGGTCAGTTTTTGGTTTTTCATCGCCGCCTGGTAAAACCCACGCCTTCCATATCGACAAACGTGAAATCAGCCCCCGCGCCTTTTAGGGTCAGATAGTCAAACCAGTAAATAATTGGTATAATTGACTATGTTCAGCCGATTTTAGACAAACATTCAGGATATTGATATGGATAGACGCGGAAGGATTTACGACGATATTGCTGGTGGTGTCTTACTAGGGATCATAGCTACAATTTGGGGTTCTCTGTTTGTCTGGGCCGAAGAGGATCACTTACGTGCACTTATGGTTTTCTTCTTGGTAGTAGGTGCAGTTCGGTCAGGCATTGGAATTCTCCCAACTGAACCGGTGAAAGGCCAATCTGGCGGTATCAAGCGAATACTTGACTGCATTTCCAACTGCCTACGGTCGTACGCTCCCGACATCAGCAAACTCATGATTGCAATAATACTATCCTGTCTATTGGGAGCCTTGGTCGGTGGGCCACTTACAATACCTGGAATCATTATTTGCCTTTTGTTCGGCGGATTGAGTGATGTCAGTGGTCATTTGGCAGTTTGCATCTTCCGATGCGGAAGACGACGTCCAGATTGAGGAACGTCACGCGACCGATACGGCGTGATCAGGTGCAGGGGCGCAACCCGCTTAGTTATCCGTCACAGTCTGGTTGGTCAGCGTCGCCGCCTCATTTCCGGCTGCATCCTGTAGTCTCTTGGACTGCGTTGCAGACGGTGTGTAACTTACAGTGACGGTGGGATTTGCCACGGCTCCTGCTCCTTCTCCATATGTCAAGGTTGAGTGGTCATGCCCTGCGAGGGCATAGTAATGGCTGTCTGGAAGTTCTGTTCTCGGGTCGCCAAATGTGACATTGGTCCCATTAATATCTTGCGGCATACCGAAGTTATAATCAGACCTCAGCTTGGCGACATTCGGGTTATACGGGCCAAGTAGCTGGATATTGTTCCAGTGTACGTTGTAGCTGTCCTTCACGAGGAACGCGGCGTTGTTGGTGTCGCCCTGGTTCTCGAAAATGCTATCTTCAACATTGATGTTTTGAGCGACGTGGTCTGCTGCGTTGGATGTTGTGAGAAATCCTCCATTATCCAAGGTTGTGACAACAATGTTGTTGCCTTGTTTCAGAAACTCACAGTTTGTGATCGAAATGTTGTCGTTCTTGACCCGGACCAGGTCATCCGATGAGTTCAGAATTTCCTTTATGTCCAAGGCGGTGAAGTTCTGCCGGAAGTAGCACTGGTCGATTGTGGAATCCGTAAACCCCCCGGTGGTATCTATTCCGTCTCGCAGAGAGTAGAAAAACACCGACCCCTCTACCCTGGCGTTGCGGGTGCCATCGCCGTTGTCGCCCGCCCCGGTCTTGATGCCGTCCCCTCTTGAGTTGACATAGACACATCTGCGAACCGTGGGGTTGGTCACCAGACCTAACCAGCGATTGGAATAATATCCTCCGTCAAACGTGCAGTCCTCTATAAGGAGATTGTCACCCCCTCTAATATCGACAGGGATGGCAACATTTCCCTCAAAGTAACAATTTTTCAGAGTAATATTTTTGCCGCCATCAGTAATGATCGTGTTCTTGGCGTGATAATCAATTCCGGACGTCGCGTTTGCAGACCCCACCACAGTTATTGGGGCGTTGCTGTGCTGAATAGTCAGGTCGAGCAGTGTATTGCTATCTCCAAGCGTTATCAGGGTTCCGCTGTTTGTCCCGGAGTCGGTGACATCCAACCCCGCCCCTGTCGCGCCACCGGCCAGGGTGAAGTTGCTCGGAAAGACAATGTCGCTCCCGGTGATTTCGTACATGTGATCCAGCACAAGCACATCACCGGGTGACATTGCGGCGATCTGAGCGGGAAACACCGCAGACACGTCCTGTCCGGCAGTCCAACCAAGATCGCTGGAATAGACAACAGCCATCAGGTCAGCTCTTTAATCGAGATATTGTCGAGCGTTCCGGTAAAGGCTCCCGAGGCATTCCGGAAGCCGATTGTTGCGCTCGTAAGAGGCCCAACAACACTGTTGTACACACCCGGCGCGCTCTCGTTTGCCCCGTTAAGCGCTCCGCTATAGGGGCGCACGGACCCGCCCGAGGATGAGATGATTTCAAATTCTACGTTGTAGTAGCTCCCAACTGTGAACGCCGTATCGGAGTTAAGGCGGTTAGCGCCGCTCATACCGGTTAGGGTTACTTGATTACTAACAACCGCCGCAGTTCCGCCGGCATCGGACCATCCGGTCAAGTCACCTGTCGCAAAGTCTCCGTTGGTTGCCAATTCTGAGCCAAGTGCAGAAGGATCTACACCGCCGTCCGTGATGGTCCATCCATCGTCATCAATGAGCGATTTCCGGTTCGTGTAGCCGGTCAGGTCATATTGTGCGGAACCGCCAAAATCAGCGGCCAAACCAGATGTAACGACCTGTGCCGCCCACTTGGTCAGAGTGTCGTTATAATCGCTGTTGTCATACTGGGGATCATCGATGATGGCCTGCAGAGCGGTTGAGGTTGTGACACCCGAAATATCAACATCGCCAAGCGGCGTTGTGGCCCCTGCTTCCGCCAACAGGGCCGTGCTTAGACTCAGGGTGACTTGGGCTCCGGATACAGACACGCCGGTGATTGACCCACTCCACCCTGTCTGGGAAATTGTGAAATCACCCGGATCAGGGACGTGAGCACCATCTAGGGTTTCGTCATAGGTCAGAATGACAGACAACCTGTCACCGGAAACCGTAGACGATTGGTATGCCGGGGCGGTTGTATCTGTGCCAGTGATAACACCAGTTGCAACGCTTTCCGCACTGTCAGAGCCAATGCCGTTCGTTTCTGTCTGAACCACCGTGAGAGTCTCACCCGCATCAGCCCCCACAAGAGTGTAGGTGCTGTTTGTAGCCCCGGATATTGGCGCACCATTCCGTTCCCACTGCCATGTTCGCGAGGGTGCAGGATTGCCGGAAGTGCTTGCAGCAGTGGCTGTAAGGACGCTTCCAACTGTCTCTGCCCCCGAAATAGTTGGAACGCCGGTGATAGATGGGATGGCAAAGTTATCAACGGTAATTGCGTTGGATAGCTCCGATGCGGACCCACCCGAGTTGGTGGCCGTCACTTCACATGTCATGGAGGCATTATCATCCGCAGCTGTGATGGTATAGAACGGATCTGTCGCGTTGCTAATGTCTACGGTGTCACGTTTCCACTGATAGGTGAAAGAGATATCACTTCCCGTCCATGTACCTTGGCTGACGCTCAGAACATCCCCAAGCCCGGTATTGCCGGAGACTGCCGGGGCCACTGTATTCACGGGGGCGGTGTAGGTGATTGTTCCACTGGCTACCGTCTGCCAAGCGGTTGCCGGTAAGCTGGTTCCGCCTGTCTCGACAGCGCGCCATTGCGCAAGGCCCTCCTCGGTATCGTCTGCTGCGACGTGTGCATAGGCAGCGGAAATGCTTTTGACCTCACCATTGGCTAGGTGCCGGAACTCATAGGAGATTGCTCCGCCGCCTGACGCCGTTGCCGTACCCGCAGTGATCGTCTGCGTCGTCCCGATTTTGAACGTGCTGACGTCAATGGAGCCGGGGGCAGTGATGGTCGGGCCGGCGCTCGGCGATGAAGCTACATTCTCACCCCCAAGACCCAGCCCGCCGCGCCAAATTGCGGAACTCTCACCGACGAGACGCATCAGACAGCCGTCCGTGTGATATGGGCTTCGTCGCCACTGAGCAGCTTGTATTTGACGCTCATACCTGCACTGATCCGCAACGCGTCGCGATTCAAGCTGGAAAGAATGATACCATCCTTGGTGCCGGGGTTGCCTTCTGTGGTCAGGCGAACAGTCCCTTCCTGGCACTGCCAGATTTCATCGGTGGCAAGCGCGCCTGTCCCCGCGGACCAATCGCTGCCCGCGTCAGTAATCTCGGCCATGAGAGCCTCCTTCTATTGTATGCAGATGCGCCGGACCCCGGCGCGGGGTTACAGGGGATCGCCGGGCAGTTCTTGCGCCGGGATCGCTTCGAAAAAGTCAACGCCGACTGCGACGATGCAGCTGATGCCGTTGGCCTGGGTCACAAGGACGGTGTAGGATGCAGTTTCCTCCGACACCCAGACCTCCAGGACCGCCTGCGCCCCGCGCGTTTTCTGCAGGCCACCGAAGCGCAATTCTTCCGAATAACTGTCCTGAAGCCTAGCAATGACATGCTCACGCTGAGCGCAACTGCTTGCCCATGCGATCGATGGAACCAACAGAGTCAGGGAGAGAGCGAACAGAATGCGCATCATTTCCGCCTCCGCGACCAAGTTGTCACCCCGATCACACCGAAGATACTGGCGACTATGAGTGCCGCCCATTCATCCAGCGGCGGTGGCAGCGCGGCGATTGACCATTGCTTTGGATAAGCGCAGTCCTGACACCAAAACACGCTGTAGATCACGACCGATCCGAACCAGAACGCGAGCGGCACGGCAAATAGCAGCATCAGAGCGAAACCGCCCTTCTCCATCCAATCCGCCCGCGTCCGATAATAGGCTTGGATCAAATCGCCCTTGATCTTTTCCTTGTCGGTTTCGGCTGCAATCTTTTTATCAACCGTGTTCAGAAGCCGATCCAACGGCCCCGAGGTGAGCCAGGACAAAAGAAAGCGTAACATCAGTTCGATCGGCCCGGAGGCGTCGTAGTGATTTCGCGGAGAATGATCACGAGAATGCCGATGCCAGCCACCGCAATGCCCTGATACTGAGCTGGTACAATCTGACTGATAATATCAGGCGTGAATTGTTCCAGAATACCAAGGATAATAACGAGCATACCAAAAAGGCGCGTTCGGTATCCTTTAAACATGTGATCTTCCTCCAAACAGATTGAGAATGAAGTTCAGGATTTTGGTGACGATCGATTCCGCGCCTTCCAGCGCCTTGCCCGGTGCAGCCTGTTTCGGCGCCGGTATCGCTCTGCCGTTGTTTCGCGCCATACGCCAACTTCGATCGACCACGCCGATATCGCCGGTCTGCGCGCCCGGCTTGTCGCCCATGACACGGCGCGTCCAACCGACTTTGAATGTCTGCCAGTGTTTCAGACTTTTGAGGAAAGACATGCGTCGCCGGCAGAGTTTCAGAATGACGTCCTGCGTATCTGCCGCCTGAATTGCAGCAAGTGTGTGTGCTCCTATCACCCCGTCCGCTTTCACGCCGAGAACCCGTTGCAGATCCCGTGCTGCTCTGCCGGGGCCGGAATTCACCGAGTAGTCCGAAACCGCGTAATCGAGCCCCGAGGGCAGCGCGTCAGCGCGCACCGCGTCCATGTACTGGAACTCGATGATCCGCTCGGCCTCTATCTTGGAGATTCCGCGTACTGACTTTGGCGTCCGACCCAGACGTCTATTCCAGGCGTCGTAGGTCGCCTGCGTTATACCCCGATCAGTGGCACCGCCCGGGTCTTTCGGATGATTGACATAGCCACCCTCGGAAAGGCCGATCCAGTCTTGTATCTGCCGATAGTTGTGGCGCATGGGCCTTCCTCCAATGCCAAAAACCCCGCAGGCGGGGCTAGGTGGGTGGATTCTGTGGGGGTCAGTTCCCGTCGATAACCCGCTCTAGGCGGCGATCCATGCGCTCAACGATGTCGAGTATGGATTCCAGCTTTTGGTCCTGCGCCGCAGCGTCAGAAACCAGCCTGTTGATGTTGGTGTTTTGCGTCTGGTCCACTACGCGTTGGCGCTCGACATCTCGTTCAAGCACGTTGACCCGACTGTACAAAACGGCTGCAAACCAAACCGCAGCAGCGCTTTGAATGAGGATGGTTACGATCAACGCAATCGGCACCTTTCGGTCGAGGTGCCATGGTTCTTTTCCTGTCGCCATGCTTTTCCCCTCGCTGTCGTTGTGAGTTTGTTCACCGAAATGCATCATTCCGCCCTGCCCTTGCCTGGTTGCCATTCAGTAATGCGCGCGCTGTGCCAAGCCCCGCTCGACCATCTCATCGTTCAGGCTGAGCGGTTCAGTTTCAGAGCGGTAAATGTTTGCAAGCCAGCGGCCGTACTTGCCCTTGCCACGACCGTTCTTGAACGTTTGCATGACGACGTCTTTGCCGAGGATCTGATCACGCAGCCAATCGCGAGACACAAACCCCTCTTCTTTCCCCGGGCCGCGTACTTCTGGCGCGTTGATCCCAAAGAGCCGGACCTTCACTTTTTGCAGCGCACCATGAAATCCGAGGTCAACGGTCACGGTTATTGTGTCGGCGTCGTATACGTCCGTAACACGCGCCCGGTAGATGTAAGGGACCTTCATCTCCCCGCCCGCGCATCTGCGATGCGAACATTTTCCCGCGACCGTTCAACCTCTCTCTCCCAGGCCCACTTGCAATGGGCCTTCTGAAAGAAAAACAGCCGGTCGATCCACCGTTCCTCGGGCAAGCTGTCCCGGTGGGAATGCGCCGACGTGGATAAATCCGCTGTGCGCCCTCTGAGGACGTTGATAAGCCGAGAAAAAACCGAACCCAACTCGAGAAGAAATTCCCAGATCGCAGTCATCATGGCGTCACCGTGACCCCCAGGCTTTGAGCCAAAGCGATGGCCTGCGCTTTCGCGTTAACGAGAACGGTTTCGTACTCGTGCGGGTCTGTAACCGCCTCAAGACTTTGTTCCGTGGCAACTCTCAATCCCGCAGAGTGAGCGATGATTTCTTGGTACAAGTCCGCGCGAGCCACAATGATGGCTGCCACCTCGGACTCCGTTCGGGACGATGTAGTAGCCTCATTTGCAATCATCGCCGCTTGATCTGGCCGAGCTGTTCCTGCCTCGTATGCCCTTGCCGCCTCTGCTTTCGAAGGCCAACTGGCTCGCTCATATTCAGGGATTTTGCCTGTGATCAACTCCATAAACTCATCAACAAAGGCCACCATTGCGGCACGTGCAGATTTGAGATCAGGGTATTTAGCTGGGGACACATACGCGGCGATAGTGGTGGGGCTGTTTTCGTCGGCGTCTTCCGCTTCGATGACGGCAAACAGGTCACGTCCTGCTTGTTCCGCATCTGTTGAATCCGCTGAGAATGGTATCCAGCCGAAGTCAGGGTGGTTGATCTCGCAATCAATGCCGCCAGTCGCGTTTCTTGTTGGGTTGCGAAATTCCAGCATTATGAAATCCTTAGCCAAAGCGTTGATTGTGGTTCATTGCCCCCCGAAGTGTGCCCCAAGCAGCGCCAAGTGCCGCTCAATGTAGACCCAATTGGCGTACCAGCTGCATTCGTAGGTCTAATGTTGGAGCCACTATCGGTTTGACCATAGCTTTTGCCCGATGACCCTCTACCAAACACCAGAGAACCAACGCTGCCAGCAGCAGCGCCTGCGTACCGCAATCGCGTCCAGTCCGTACCTGCGGTTGTCACCGTCGATCCAAGGGCGGCGTCCAGCAGCCGCGGCGCGCCGCTGTCACCATTCATTATCGCTGAGATATTCTGGATGATTGCAGTGAGGAGCGTTTCTGTGACCGGGCTGTCCTGGTCATAGGCCGCCAGCAGGATGTTCGTCCAACTCATGAAATTCTCCCGCAAGGAGTGCCATCAGACAGCAGTCCGTTGGCATCGCCGATGTAACAATTTCGGAATGGTGCGTTCTCTGCGCCGGGATAGTCGGGCGAGTTATCTGCCATGACGTAGTGAATGCGACCGTTAAGCGTCGTGTCCTCGGCCACGTACTCGATGACCTTTCCAGCCTCGCGCTCTTCGGCCGAAATGATGGTCCAGAACCGCTTGCGGCGATTGCCGTAGTCATCCCGATCGAGATAGTGATCGAGAATGAAGTCGTCGCTGGTCCAATACCCCCGGTCCTTCGCGTCTACCCGAAAGACCACCTCCATCGGTGTGTCAACGTAACGCGTTCCGATCTTTGATGCTGTACTTTGGGCAAGTGCGCCAGCGTTGAGCCACCGTGCATATATTTTGCGTATGGCTGGCTCGCCGTTCCGCTCCGGCTTTTCACTGTCCAGATCCGCGCGCACGAACTGCGGCTGATAGGCCTCGTGATCGTCCCATTTTTTGGTGAAATCCGTCTGGTTGTAGTAAATCCAGACTTGGGATGCTCTTTGATCCGGCTTTTCCCTGAAACGCAGCGACCCGGCGATTATGTTTTCATCATCCTTGAGAACCGGTGGCTGGTCCTCGATGCCCCTGATGGCCTTCAGCTTGATCAGGCTGTCCCGTTCATCCCACCAAATGTACAAAACACATTGCTCATGAATCTGCGATACCAGATCGGTAGCGGGCTCCGGTTCGGTGATCAGCGTATTCAACCGATACAAAGGTCGGTGCGTGGTGATCTCATCGGCCCAATTGGCTGTATCCAGCCACGCCGGGTCTATCCCGGCCTCAAGGCAGATGCTCTCAAGTCCGTCATTCGGTGCAACGTCCGTAAAGCGTCGACACTCCTGCACCGCATCATCCGCGCTGTGATTGTCTGCTGAACTGTTATCCGTTCCGCGCGTGACACCGGTGAACTCCACCAAGTCACCTGAATCGGCACGCCCGGTATATGTGAGAATTTCGTCGCCGATCCGAAGTGTTCCGGTCGCTGGATAGTCCGTGGCGACAGCCTGGGCGACAAAGAACGATGTTTGAACCGCATTGATATCTGCAAACAGAATACCGGGACTGACAGGCGGTATTTGTGTCTTCTGCTCTTCGAGCCGGGCAAGCGGGTCTTTCCCCTCGATGACAACCTGACCGTTTGAAACCTGACTGATTTCGGACAGGAAATAGGTGCGCTTTGTCATCTGTGAGAGCGATTGTCCGGCATAGCCCTCATAGACAACGATCTGCATGTTGTTGCGGTACTTGTTCCGCGGCAACCATCGCGTCCAGAAGGTTCCCCTGTCGTCCTTCAGTGTGTCCCATGACCGTTCATCCCGATACGGATCAACGACGCGGTCGGAATGCTTCTTGTCGCGCAGGACAATTCTGCAAACCGAGCGCTGCCCCAAGCCCGTGGATGTCTTGCTGGATGAGGCCAGATTGATCCGTGTGGGCCGCGTCGAGACACTGACAAGAAACGGCATCACATAGGGTGCGCCGGGGATGTCCTGCTCGGCGCGATGACCTCTCGAAAAGAACAGGCTCAAGGGCGTTCCCAACGCGAAATTGGGCGTGTCCTTGCAGGTTGGGCGCGTCTCGAAACACTTCTGATCACCGGTCCCCGTGGCCGTACACGGGGCAACGCCAAAGGTGTGCTGGCAGAGAGATTGCTTGATCTCCACCAGTTGGACCGTCTCCCGGCCGACAGTGGTTTCAGTCATGGCGGCACTCGCATTCGCTCGGCGCCAGCAACTGAGTCAGGCCATCCGGGATCATCGAACCCTCATCGGGTTCGTTTCCGTCCAATTGGGAGATTGAAGAGCACGAAAGTGCATCCCCGGCGCCCATCGGTTGATTGAAGGAGATCGAATGCCCGCGGTTGCGGTACTCAACATGAGGAAAGAACAACACCATTTTAAGACCACGCCACCGCTTCAGCCCGCAGAGAACCCGCCATGAAATCGGCCTCTCCCGTGTAGTTTGCTCGGGGCGAATTTGTTGCATCACAAAGCGCGCACTCCTGACGGTCTGCCGGCCGCCACGCGATGAAGAAAGCCTCTTTTTCCACCGCCAACTGCAGATCGGGCCAGTTTGCATCAACCCATGAATCGGTAAGCAGATTCCATGAGAAAGACCCTTCCAGAGTGGTTCGGGTAATGGTCCGCCCCATTGTTTCGCCGGTTTCCGACCGGTTTGTTTCTGAAACCGTGTTGCGGTTGTAGACCTCCGGCACATGAGAGCCGTTGATTGGGCGCTCGAACTGCAACGCCTGGCCAACCTTAAAGACTGCCACATACCCGACATCAGAACCTTGCGGCGTCAGGCGCATCCGCCAGCGATCCGAAGACACCGGTGCAAAAATCGCCATGATGGGACTGTCATCGATGGGGACAAAGGCATCGACCAGGTCAACCCAAGTCGAGCCGTTCCAATACTGAAGCTCCAACTGAACATTCGCCGTTCCGAGCGTGTGACCGCCGATGCAAATGCAATCAGCTTGTGCGCTACTGGGATGGGTATATTCCCAAGTCTCGGTTCCCGAGGTGTTCGGCTTCCACTTTTCGTAGGTCAGCGGATTCAGAGGCGCGCCCTCGAAATAGTCTGCATCCGTGCTGGAGGCAGTCGCGGTGCCGCCATCCAGCCAGTTACGGGCATGTAGAACCCGGGCATGGATCAAAGGCTGATCGTTAACGGGCAGCGCGTACCCGCTTTGATAAACAACAGTCATGTTATGGTCTCGTGCCCGTTTCTGATCAGACGAATGCGATGGAACGGAAGCCCCGCCGCTTGGCTTCCTCGTTTAGTTCTTCGAACAAGTCGATGATGCTCTGACCCTGGTAGGTGCCGTTCGGGTCTATCGCCTGAATGCTAAGGTCGATCGGCAACGCATCCTGAGAATTGGATTGGCCGGCCAAGCTCGCGCCGCCCGATGCCGCGCTCGAAGAAGCGAAGCCGCCCACGCCGCCCCCTCCACCACTCCCAGCGCCGAGGCGCAAGGCAGCGTTTGCGCCGATCAAACCAACTTGCGCCGCGCCGAAAGCCTTGATCTTTGCTGCTGCGGGCGGGCCAAGGATCGGCCCCAATTCAGCAAGCGCGCGGGTTGCAGCAACAGCGGTGTTTTGGATAGCTTCAGAAATCCTGAGTCCGGTATTCACCGCCAGCAACGCCACCGCTGCACCCTTTGAGTGCTGGGCCAGAGTGTTCAGAAAGCCAACCGCAGCTGAGGTTGCGGTTTTCTGAGCGTCCCTTGCGTGCGCTGCCTGATCCTCCTGAAGCTGTCCGACTCTCTCGTTATACTCTGCCTCAAGAGCCAACTTTGCGGCGTTGTGCTCTTCCTGCGTCAGAAGTTCGGTCGCGCGTCGGTCGGCTAGGATTTCCTGCCCCTCGAAATACCATTCGTCGATAATTTTGCGTTCGGTCATCAACTGCCGTGTCAAGCGGTCAAGGTCGGATTCAAAGCGGTCAGCACCACCACCGCCACGCGATCTTCGACCCCGGCCTCCCCTGTCGAAGTCAACAAATTCGCCGCCCATTCCGGCAAGAATGCCGTCCGTAGCATTGGGAACCACTGAACCCCGGCCACCCTGAACACTACCCTCGGCGTCAAAACCCGAAGCAATGCGGTTCTGCGCGTTCACAGCCGCAATCAGGTTTTCAGACAAGCGTGCGGCCTCGTCCGCTGCGCTGCCCGTGTTGCTGGCAACGTCGCCGGTCAGTGAAACCACGAGACTCAGGCGCTGCGCTGTCTGCAGAAGCAGCGAATAGTATTCGCGCTGCTCCGCCGTCATTTCATCAACACTGCCGGCGGCTTCAAGCAGCATGTCAGCAAGACCAGTTACGGCGTTTAACTGATCCTGCGGCCCTTTTGCTGTTCTGATGCTCTCAAGGCCGCGCGCAAACTTCTGCGCGGTATCAGCAGCCAGTTCCCCGGTGTAGTCAAAGTCTTCGAAGAAATCGACCAAGCGGGCGAGCTCTGATCGCAAGCCGCCCTGGAATGCCCCGGTAAGTTCATCTACCGCAGTTGCGGCATTGATGAGGATTTCCGCCATGCGCAAATCTTGGATGCGCTCGGCCAGATCAAGGGCTTCTGTGGAGACAACACCGAACTGTTCCGCCAGATAGTCGGCAAGTTCCGCACCCTCAAGGGAAGCGCGCCGGAATTCGCTGAGACCTTCGCTCAGGTCTTCCAGCACCTTCGCCAGCCTTTCAGCATCGCCCGAAGTGCCAAGCATTGCGGCACCAAGGTTCAATATGGCAGGCGCGGCGATACCAGCGGCGACACCAATTGAGCCAAAACCCAGCAAGATATCCGGCATCTGAATTGACAATGCCTGCATAAAATTCCCGGTCGCGGCCGTTTGCTGGCTCACCTGATTGAACTGCAGCCCGATCTGCCGCCAATCCGTGCGCCCCCGACGCGCTGCATCACTCGCGAGGCTGGTAGAGGCGCCCAGCTTGTTGGTTTGCTTTTCCGCTCTTGCCCCCGAAGCGGTCAGCCGGTCAAGATCGCCAGCAGCGCCGGTGGCGTCCGAACTGTCAATCTGAATTCCAAGTCGGGCGACATCCATATCAGGGACTCCAGGGTGGAATGCCTAAGTCATTCCCGCCGATGCGGATTCCATCGAGGTATGATGCTGACATTCGTTTGATCATTCTGCATTCCCACGGGCCGCGAATGGCTCTCGTGGCTTGGGCATATGCGTGGATTTCCCGCCAAGACAGGGCCACTGGACCGTGTCCAGTACTCTCCATCATCCCCGCTTCGATGAAGGCGAAAACGAGGTATTCAACCGCCTCTGTCGGGGGAAGTGGTGGTTCCTTCTTGTGGTTTCTTTCGTGAATCTGCCACCGGGTTCGCTTTTCCTTGCCGGGTCTGGCGTGGTAGTACCCGTAAGTCTTTGCCCAGAGCGTCAGACGCTCTTCATGTTCTTGGCGAAGTTCCGGCGGCTCAGCGAAAAAGGTGTGATCTGCTCCGCGATCCAATCTGAACGAGGATCGGACAGCAGAACCATTACGTTCTTTGTGTTGTACGGAAGAGGCTTTCCGTCCATCTCCATTTCGTCGTGCCAGCCCGCGACCGCAGAGGCGAGAACCATTAGGGCCGCGTCCTGTTCGTCCATATCCCCTTTGGCGCGAAGTTCGTTTGACTTGCGCACAGCCTCTTGAACGATCTCGGCATCCCGTCCCAGAACCCGGACGGTGAACGGTGTTTTCTTGTCCTTTGCGAACAGCTTTTCACCTGTTGCGGGGTGTTTGAGGTGAAGGTCGGCGCCTTCATCGGCGGCCGACCGAACGTCGAAGTTACTCAGGTCCACAATCAGACCTCCGTACCGGTGAAGCGACCGGAGTTGATTGCGATGTTGGAGGAATACCCCTTGAAGCTGTCGGGGGTGGCTTCGCGGCGCATCACCGTCTGAACGCGGCCATAGTAGAAGTGCGACTGGACGCCATCACTGTCCACCTCTTGGAAGCTGTAAGATGAGTTCGTGCCTGCTGCCGCAACCAACGCGGCCTGCCCTGCATCGTCCTCGATGTATTTGATCGGGATCGTCAGGACGCCACCATCTTTGGACCCGTTGAAGTGTTCAACACGACCGTCTTTCAAGGTCGGTTCGGACACGTCGTTGATGGTGTCGCCGCGCTCGGGAAGGCTGATCACCCCTTCGATTTCTGTCCACGACAACGCAGCATAGCCCGCCTGATCTTCCGTTGCCGGTCGACCGGGCGCGATCTTCAGTTTCGTTCCAAGCTCGATATATGTATCGCCAGTAGCCATTTGAGGCTCCTTTCATGGTTGATATTCGCCTTTAAGGCGTTCAGATTTGATCCGTTTTCAAACAGAGGTATTTCAATGAAATACATTGCTGCGTTGGCCATCATCAGCTCTGCACCAAGTTTTGTTTACGCAGACCAAGCAGACTTTTCGAATGCCGAAACTGAAGATGTTATTCAAAGCTGCATCACCATTCTCAGAGATAGTCAGGGCGACGTTTCGGCTCTGGCAGAGGAACTGCTTTCCCGAAAAGACCTTAGCCTGCACCCGGACGAGAGATTCCGTGGTATGCGGTGCCTTCTGGCCTATTACGGAAAACGCTACTTTTTTGATCCGGAACGAGGCGCGTTTTATTCAGAAGAAGACGAGAAGAAACGGCTTCAAAAAAAGGCAGCCAACCAAAGGGTTCTTGACGAATTTCAACAGAAAATTCGTCAAGAACGCACACAAAACAGAGTCGAATACCAAAAGCGACTTCGGAAAGCTTGTTATGATAAACTCTCGAACGATGCTTTCACCGCTCTTACGGCTGACGCTTGCGTTGAATTGTTCGTTTCCCATGGTTTCGAAGAATGACAGCCCCGAAGGGCTGCCTCTTATATGGCCTTGCCAAAACTTGGCCCAACTTGCCTCGGATGGCCCGGACAAACCTCGAACCGCCATGCCTGCCTGAACTAGCCACAACCCGCCCCAAGCCCCCTTCTGACGACTGATTTAGCAGTAAGCGAAACGGTAGCTTTCCGAAATTGTTGCCCGATCTCGGCACGTTGGTTAAGGTTGACTTATTTAAACCAAAGGAATTCGCTATGAGACTCTCGTTGACCTCTGCAATACTCCTCTCTTTAGCACTACCGGTGTTTGCAAACGAAATTACGATGCCAAACGTCATTGGGCGAACTCAGACAGAAGCAGAAAAAATTCTGAATGACGCGGGTTTGAAGTTCAGAGCGCTACCGGGCCAGTCTTGTGTAAAGACCACCGGCGATGTCATTGTTTTTGGTCAGCAGCCACCGCCAGGTGAAAAAGTGAATTCCGACATCACGGCAACTTTTCTTCTGCCCGCAGTTGCAACGGGAACGATTTCTCAGTTTGTCGGTAAATCTTGTGCTTCGCTGGAAAGCTTTCGCGTTGAGCACAAGCTCGGAGGAAAGACGACAGAAATACAAAATCCGCCACCAAAAAAGGTAGAGAAGTGCAACATAGTCGATTCTTGGTCGGAGATAACAGAGCAAAGCTTGAATCCGGGAACATTAGTTTGCGATAGATTGTCATTGTTTGCTACCTGCACCCACAGTTTTCACGTGGACAAGACTTGGGTTTGGAATGGAAGTAGCTGTGTAGGTCTTTAGGCACTTTTGCATACCCCAAAACTCCTCAACCATTGCCCGCACGGTCGGAATGCCTTGAGCTGTGATCCCCCTTCAAACCCTCAGCAACCGATACGGTACGGTGATGGACACGCGATAGGCTCCGGACTTGTCTTTGCGGTAACCGCCAAGAGACGGCGGGTGAATGACCTGACAAGTGCCGAAATTGGTGAGTAGCTGGAATGCATCCAGCACCTTTTGCACCTGTGTGCGCTGGTCCTCGCTGCCTTTGCCACCTGCTGTCACCACGTCGATCTGCAACAGAAGATCCGCATGGGCCTGACCTTTCAGCGTGTTCACACTTGGCTTGACCGGCCCTTCCATGACTTCCCAGCGAGGCACCTCGCCCTTTGCCGAGATATTCGGAAAAACCGTCTGCGGGCGGTCGGACAGGCCCTCGATATAGTCAAGCGCCGCTTTTTGTGCTGCCGTGATGGTCATATCACTCCCTCAGTTTTGCTGCGTTGGCGTTGACGATGCTTTGCCACTGTTGGGCCGCGCCGCGCATGTAGAACCGCGGAGGCACACCGTTGGCGCCATATTCGACATCGGGGCCATATTCGGCCGTCCAGCCCCCGAAGATGACATCCCCCAACTCAAAACCACTTATTGCCAGCACATATGCGTCCGGCCCGGTCAAGGCTGTTGAACCGTTCAGGGTGGCCACGAAGCTGTTTCGCAGGAACCCCGTGTCGACAGGAATCCGTCCTTCAATAAACGGTGCAGTTCCGATGATTGCCTTCTTTGGCTTCTGTGCCGAAGACCCTGTGGTCGTCTGCGCGATCTCAAACACGTCCTGCGCCGATTGCTTGACTACGAGGTCTATGTTCCGTTTGGCTTTCTCCGACCAGTTGCGGATCTGCGCCGTGAATGTGCCTGCCATCAGCGCGCCAGAGACAGCCAGTCTACGGAGACCTGCGCATAGCAGCGGCAGTTGATTACATCACCGCCCGCTGCCCCAAGTGACGTATCTCCCGGGAACAGCAACTGCGCGCCTGTCGGGCTGGCAAACGGTTGCCCCTGGGTGACCTCCTGCCCGTGCATCGATCGGTGAATGTCGCGTGTGCGCGCGTCCAGCGTGGCTGACCACTTGTGCTTGACCGCTTGGCGCGGCACCTCGCCGCTTTCGATCAGCTGCTCGATTGCCTCGTCTCGCCCGGCGTTGAGTGCCTGTATCGTCTCTGTCCGGGCAATTTTCTCGCCGCGGTAGAACAGAAGCCTGTCTGCATATCGCCCCGTGATCTTTGTGATATCCGCTTCCGGGACCGGCCGACCTTCGCGCAATGCCTTGGCTACCGTCCTGTCAAACCGCTCGTCTCGCAAAGATCGCTTGAAATAAGCCCGCATGAGGGCGGGATCTCGCAGTTCGGCGGCTGCCCCCTCGACATATCCCATCTGCCCCGATGTCAGCCCGATCAGGCCGCCTGTGCGTCTGTTTGACCCCCGGCTTACCCGGCCGACCAGATCAAGGGCGATTCCACGGGGATTTCGCCCCGCTTCCAGCCCCGTCTGCAGAACCCGTTGAATTCCCGCCCTCTGATCCCTTGTGATCTCCGTGATCAGGCTCGCTGACCTCTGACGCACCCAAGCCTCTGCTCTCGGGTTCCTCTGTGAGAAGCGAACTATAAGCGGCCCGCCTACGCTCAAGGGCTTTTTTGGCAAGCCCGCTAGTTGATAAACGCCTCCTTGGTAGAATGCGTTTTCGATCTGACGATCCAGCGGGGCAAAGAACTCGTCACGCAGGTTGAGAGCCGCAAGGACTTCGCCCAAGTCTCCGCGCTCAATTGCCGCTTCCAGCGCCGACAATCGGGCCGGAGAGCGGATATCATCGAATGCCGCAAGGAATGCATCTCGAATTTGCGGCTCCAATTGGTCGAGTAGAGCCATGAAGGCCCGCCGGGTGTCTCTGGCCATCGTTAACCCTCGTCAATGCGCCTACGCGCTTGAATGGTATACAATACAGGAACGCCACCAGGTTCCAAGGAATCCACGTTTTTGATGGTGTATTCAGTGCCACCAACCTCAAGCCAATCCTCTGTAGATGGTGTGATTGCGAGCCCGCTTGCGCTCATGAAGACTTTCTTGTCTCCCACCTCCACGTGGTTCTGCGCCTGCTCCATCAACGTGAACTTGTCGATCAATACCGTGACCGGGTGGGGCGTCGGATTGGCGAACACCGGTGAGTGTTCTGAACCGGAGGCTGCGCCTTGGCGGTAGAGCGTGGCGGGTATGCCATCCTCGGCCAGATCCGCGGCCACCTCTGCGGCTAGGGCGTTCCAGTCTTCAGGCATGTTTCACCTTCATCTCATACTTTTGCATGACCTGATCGACCAGCCACTCGGTCATGTAGCAACGAACCTCCGAGTTGTTCGCGTCGATTGGAATGCCTGCGAATTCCAGCAGGTAGTCGACTACGTGAATGCACTCATGAACGATGGTGATGATTGACGGGTTTCCACCCGGGAACACCATCCAAAACAGGCCCGAGCCGTCGAGTTCATTGGTCGAGTAGCCGGCGCCCCCAAGTGCGGCGTCCGGATTGCCGCCGAACCTCTCCAGTTCGGAGCGGGACTCATCCAGATCATTGAACACCAGCACTGTTTGGCGCAACCAACCAACCCATATCAGGTGGTCGCAATTGACAACATGCGGATCACTCATCCCCGTGTTGCCTCGCCAAACAGGTGTGACCCACCGCCGCCTGCCAACAGCCCTGAAATCAAATCCTGAACTGCCAAAAGGACAGGACGCACGCTCTGCGCATCCGTGCGGCTCAGGTCGAAGGTTTTTGAGATTGGGCCAATCTTTTTGGATTTGACGCGGTCTGCGGGCACGTATTCCGGCGTCATGGAACCGGGGCTCGTCAATTCCTTTAGGGCTATCTCAGCACACGCGCGCTGGACCTCTGCCGGGACAGCGTTCGAGGTCACCGCATAACCCTGATCATCAACAACGCCGCTGCGCGGCCACGCCATTGCCTGATCGCGCCCATTGATCTTGCGGCCCTTCCAGTCGAATGACGTCTCCATGAAGGTAGACGCGCGCCGGATGGCAGTTTCCTTGTCCACATCCGCACCGGTCCAGCCTGAACGGCCCATATTGGAATGGTACGTGTCAACGAATGCCAGACTGACCAACGCGTCCGCATCCGCGCGTCCGGTGCCGTCTTCGACCTCCAAAGCCATGTTATGCGTCCACGAACATGATCTTCTTCAGTGCAGCGCGAAGATCAACGGTCTTACCTTTCGGCGCCTCAACACCATTGGCTTTCAGCAGCGCAATGACGTCATTCCGATCCATCTCCTCGATCTCTTCAGGTGACTCGGGAATCGATACACCGTCTGCATCTTCAAAGACCTCGTGCACGTCAGCGTCGAAGTCCGATGCATTGATGACGGTGCAACCGCTCTTGGCGGCTTCGTTAACAATCGTCACGGTTTCCAGTTTGGACATGAGCTTTCCCTCTCTGATGCTGTGGAAGAGGCCGAGTCTCCCCGGCCCCTCTGCAAAGCATCAGCGGCTTAACCGATCAGCAGACCGATATGCTCGCTCTTGATCGCTTTCTGACCCCATGCGAGACGCACGTGGATCACGTTCTGCATGAACTGCTTGTAGAGCGCGATCTCGAAGGCCAGGCCCGAGACATCATCCACGATGGTGGTCATGTCAGCAGCCATATCGCCATCCTTCGGCAGTGCCGGCGCACGGGTCGCGAACACGATTGCCGAGCGGGCAAAGCCGACGTTCGGCGCGTAGCTGTTGCCGACTGTAACCGCGGCGTTGTCGTTCGCCGCCTCGATCAAGCCTGGCTTGCCGATGTTGAACGAACCACCGGACAGATCGGAGTTGACGACGTACTTGTTGCTGTCGCCTGCGACCGTCACGACGTCGCCCGCCAGAATGGTGTTCGAACCGGTATCGACGCCGATTGCGGTGTCACCAGCCGCCAGCGCGCCGCTCAACTGATAGCCAGTGCCGGTGCCCTTGGTGTGACTGCCGATCTGGTGAGAATGACGCAGCGCGAAATTCATCAGACGGTCCGTCATACCGTTACGCAGCATATCCGCAGAACCTGCCTCGTTGACCTTGAACAGGTTGGATTGCTTGCCGCGCATATTGCCGATGGCCGCGTGACCCAGAACAAGTTGCAGATCGTTGGTCGGCGCCCCGTTCTCTTCCAGAATCCGCAGGATGCCCGCAAAGTCGCTCATGTCGCCCGCAGTTGCGAACGGCGTGGTCCCGGCGGTGCCGTAGGCACGAGAGGCCGCGCGATAGGCTTCCAGATACAGGTCACCCTCCATCTCGTTCACCAGAGTGCGCATACCCTGATACAGGCGACCGGCCATGATGGTGGAGAAGGTGCCCGAGTTTTCCAGACCCTTTGTTTCTTCACCATTGAAGCGCACCGGAACGTGGCGGCTCTTGCTGATGGTCACGGCCACGTTTTCAACGGTGTTGTCACCAGTATCCGGCGCGTTGACGCTCGGGGTGTTGTCAGCCGCGGATTCAGCACCAGTGACCGGCACCAGTACGTTTTCATTCAGCGCCGCGCGTTCGACATTGGAACTGCGGGACACAGCCGGGATAAACCCGGTCAATTCGCGGGAAATGACATCCAGCGCTTCGTAGAGGTCGGGGATCAGCCCCGTCAAAGTGTTACCCATGATTCTGCTCCATCATTTGGGTTGGGTTGAAACCGGACGGTTCGTCCGAAAACGGGCCATCCGGCCCTCTGCGCCAGTTGCTTTCCTGCTCGTGGCAAAGATCAGTCGTTGACGATGGTCACCTTGTCCTCGGTCACCGCTTTCTTGGCGGCCGAGGGGTTTTCCTTCGCCAGTTTGTCGTATTCGCTGCGGGTCATGGTCTTGCCGGTTCCGCCACCGTCACCACCATCAGAGCCGCCACCGCTTTGCTGGCGCCCTTTCAGGATGCTGTCACGGAAGGGCGAGGCATCGACCAGAATTTCGAGCGCCTCATCGAAAGTGGCCGCTTCACCGGGGCGTTCTTTCGAATAAATCTGATTGCCGCTGCCATCCTTGGCGATGACCTTACCGTCATCGATCGAGAAGTGGTTCGAGAACGTAGCCTCAACCATCTGGAGCGGTACAGCCATCTTGTCCTTGACGAACTCAGAGCGGGAGAATGATCCGCCGATCAGTTCCTTGTTCAGCGTTTTCTTCAGGCTGTCGTTTTCCTCGACAACGGGTTTGTATTTTTCCTCGACGGCCTTGATTGCTTCGGCCTTGACCTTTTCAACCTCGCCCGCGTCGACAAGTTTCTTGTCATCCAGGTTCTTGACCGTCGCCAAAGCTGCCAATGCTGCGGCAGGATCATCGATTCCATCGAAACCTTTCAACTTGGCCTCAGCGGCTTCCTTTGCTTCGCGGTGGCCTTTCGCCTCACCGTTCAGGCGCGAGATCGTCGACGTTGCGTGCGGCGCATCAAATGCAACATCCTTTCCGGCTTCGTCCACATAGACAGGCTTGCCATCCTGAACTTCCGCATAGGTCTTGCCATCGATTTCCGTCGTCTTCAGCTTCATGGTTTCTCCGTTCTGCGCTTCCACGCATTGCTGTGAGCCATCCGGCTCGGTACGCCCCGTGCATCCGCACAGCGGGCCTGTGAACGTCAGGCGGCGTCGCCTTCGTCTTCACCTGACATTTCGTTGAGGATCTGCTTGATGTCTTCTTCGGCATCGAAGTCGGGCCGCAGGTAGTTGCGCCGCTTGGCCTCGTTGATCAGCGCAGCATGGCTGATGTCGCCATTGTCGTGCATGGTGATCAGGTAGTCGAACCCGTCTTGCTCATCCCATCCGAGATCGAAGTCGGTATCGATGTTGACCGAAGGTTCCTGACCTTCGACCTTCAGCCACATGGCCGTGAATTTGAACGCATTTTCGAGCGCGTCTTTCAGCGACAGGGCCCAATCCTGAATGGCCGCATTACCCTTCTTGGCGGCCACAGCCGTGGTGATCACAGTGAGGTTGCCGGATTGTGCGGTCAGCGGTTGGCGACCGAGTTCCCGCAGTTCCTTGATCGTCTCCTTGATGTCCTTGGCAAGGAATTCCAGCGACTGCGCGCCTGGCTCAATGAACTTCCACTCACCGGCGACACCATCAAAAGTCGGGGCGTAGAGGACAGCATGGGGGCCGACCGGAACCTTGACGGGGTTCCCATTGCTGTCCGTCGCAGGTGAAACACCACTTGCCGTGAGCATCGGGAAGCACGTCAGGTCCTTGGCGTGCTTCAAACCGCTCAGTTCCTGGTACAGTTCGATCTGCAGATAGGCCGCGTCCTGCATGGGCGGGTGAACACGCCATGACTTGCCGATGCGCCGACCGGTCAGGAACGGAACCAGAGGAATGACACCGATCGACAGCGCCGTTGGGCCTTCAACCGAGACCCAATCCTCTTTGCCTTTGTCATCCTTCTGCTTTTCCCAGATTTCGAACTGCGCGGGACCGTAACCGCCGCCCTCAAGCTCGGGGCGCTCAAGAACCCTTACACGCTCGACTGTCTCTTCGCTGAACCCAACCCGCTTTTTCTGCGGCTCATTCAACCGGACATGGATGAATTGTTCATCGCCTTCGATCTGGGCGGAATAAGCGGCCAGAACGCTTGTCGCGGGGTAGTGCACCCAATACGGGCGGGCACCGATGCGCTTTTCATCGGCAACCGTCGCGCCTTGCGGGACGTCCTTGGTGTAATCGACCAGTATCCAGTCGATCCCGTTGTTGATACCAGCAAAGAAGCGGTCAGCGCTGAAGACATGCAGGCTGGAGCCTTTGCTGTCGACGTTTTCGGCGAAGTCCTCGAATTCCTTGTTCCCGCTGTCGTTGCCCAGCGTCACCTGCTTGCCAAACGGCCGCTGCGCCAGGTTCTCGGTGATATCCCGAAACACGTTGATGAACTTGGCGTTCTTCTTTCGGAGTTCGTAGTTTTCCTTCGGCTCGTCCTTGTGCTTGGGCAGGTTGGTTTCACCTGCCGCACGCATGGACTTGGCGCCGCCCAGAATGGCATCCACCATGGCCCAATAATCTCTCATCGCGTCGTGGTCAGACGACGTGTTGTTCGGTTGGTCTGTGGTCATGGATTACCCGTATGTTCCGAAAAGGGCGGTTGGTGCTGCTTTCAGAAGTCCATTGAATGCCCGGCTTGTGCTGTCGGCGTCATCGTCATGCGCTGCCTCCGGAAACCCTTCCAGCTCAGACATCCAACGTTCGTTCCATGGGCCGCGAACATAGTGAACGTTTCCGGCCTCAGCCTGTGCCGAGAAGGCGCTGAATCTCGTGATCTTGTCCCCGGTTTCCGGGCTGGATCTGACATTGAAACCCATCAGCATCTTCTTGAGCGCTGCGACCTGCGATTTGCCCGCCTGCCCCGGATCTTGCGGGAGGTCGATCATGACCTCTTTTCCGTCTTGCTCGGCGGTGTTTTTGATCAGCCGTTCAACCCCGGCTGGTCCTTGCCGGTCTGCGGTGTGGTGGCCGACTATTATTCGATCGTCCGGTGTGATCCCGACCTTTGTGCCGCAGGTCCAGTCCGGATCATTTGCATCCGTCTTTGGTGTGCTGGCGAGGTCCCATCCTCTGACCCAGCGCGTGCCGGAGGGAATAACATCGATGGGCGATACCCATTCGCGTCTGAAATACAGCCCTGCCGCCGGCCGGATTTTCCAGTTTCCCCCGAGAAGGCGCTCACGCTCGACCAGAGGCAGCGCCAGAAGGTTCGCCATGTATTCAGGGTTCGCCTGCATCAGAGCTTTGTTGTCGGTCAGCTTGGCCGGTATGAACGTCACCGACTTGGGCGGTATCGGCACGGTGTTCCCATGCTCATCAACCATCGTGTATTCAGCCAGGTCTTGCGGATTGTCTGCCCAATGAATGGCGTCCCCGATCCGAACAAAGTAGCGCAGCACCCCTGCCCGTTCCGGTATGGCGTAGCCCGTGTCCTGATCGATCCACCATGCGATGAAGCGTGCGACCCAGCTGTCCGCGTCCGGGTTGCAGGTTGCCCGGATATAGGGGCGAACCCCGCACATCGAGCGGTTGCGGCTGACCATGTAGAAGAACTGCTTTTCAGAGAAGTGCGTCAACTCATCGAAGCAGATCAGCGGGATTTGCGATCCCTGATAGTTCCTGACCGTCTTTTCATGCTCGAGATGCGTGAACTTGATCTTTGAGCCTGACGGGAACACCCACTGCAGGGCATGAGTGCGGGGCGCAGCTCCAAGAAGCGGGAATAGTTCAGCGCTCTCGTCCCAAAGACCGCCTTCGTTTGTGATCTGTGTTGTGGTCCGGCGAAAAAACACCGCGCCAAACCTGCCATTGCTGACGTGCCGTAGGGGCTCCATAAGAAGACCCCATGTTTTTCCGCCCCCGGCACTGCCGCCGTAAATGACAATGTCTGCCGTTGAAGACAGAAATTGCATCTGCGGTCCATTTTGGGGGCGAATGACCCTACTTGTCGCGCCCATTATCGGGAAGCTGGAAGGTGACCACCTGATTCAGAGGTGTCATCGACCCATCTGGCGAGGTGACTTCTGTCTCTGACTTGTCAGTCTGCGCGAGCATCTGTTTTCCGAGCCATATCTGCATGGTGACGTTGCCGCCTATAGCCGACTTCCACTGAGCGCGGCGAAGGCTGACTTTGCCGTCAGATGAGTGCCTTTTATAGAACTCCGCAAAACCTTGCCCGGTTTCCTCCTTCAAGCGGCGGTCGATGGTGTCGGATGAAACCCCGAGAACCTGAGCGCATTCCTCCGCTGTGCACTGGATCTCGACCATCGCCTTGAGCTGTTCCATGTCGATCTCGACCTTGGGCCGCCCGCCTCCGTTGGTCTTTGCGCGCTTTGGTGCGGCTGCCGTTTTCCGCGAAGTCTTCGGCTTTGCCTTTGTGGTTTTACGGGCTGCCATGGATTTTGGATTCTCCCGTTTTTTCATTTAGCGAGACGGAGGCACTTGCTGCCACCTGCGCCCCCGTCTCTTATCCAAAGCCAGTGCTGACCCGAGGGGGAAGGTTCCGGTTAAGGATGGCTTTGAATTCTCGATGGCGCGTGGACCGGCCGACTGAACGGCGGCGTCCTCTTCAAGATGTACCTTCCGTGACATCACCATTTTGAGCGCGGGCCGGGCTTGATACCGGCTTCATCCGTTTACCCGCGACAGAAAAGGCGCGACCGGCCCCTTGGGCTTCCGGCTAATCATTATCGGCCCCTGCCTGCGTGTCCTTCCACGCCGCCGCGCTCAGGAGGTGTGCCCCCGATCAACGATGCAAGCACGCTTTGCACCTAACGACAGCACACCACCAAAGAGCGGCGCAATGCGAGACTCTCGCATCGACTAATATTGCTTAACTTTCCGTCATCGCACTTGAACCCAAGCTAGACCATCGTAGTTTTAGGTACATGAAGAACCAAGAGCAGTCGCTTAGGGCTAGATTGATCCAAGCACTAATGATCATTGGTGCGGTGGCTTCAATTCTGAGCCTAGTTCTCGTGCTAACGATTTTCTAGCAGGGGACAAAATCGCCGGGCCCAGAGGCTACAAGTTTGGAAGACCGTGCCCCTGGAGACCCTAACTTCAACCGAGGGAGATCGAGGTGACGACCTCACTCCCTCCATCAGCTCACCATATGACCCTGCAGGTGAAAACCTCAATACCTGTACACGATATTTTAATCTGACCAAGATTGCCGCTAGTGCTGACTACGGGGCGCGGTATCTTCCCCTTGTATTCGGATTGCCAGGCTTTCCCCGGCGCGGGCGCATGACTGCCTCCATCGCGAGCGTGAAAGAGATATCATTCGCCGAAAATGAAAGAGGCGGGCTCATTTTGGGCCCACCTCTTCGATGATGCCCAGATATCGCACCTGAGGACTCCTTTCAAGAGTTTTTTGAAGGACGTCCGCTATTTTCGTGAAGGCGCATCAAATCAGACCATCCCTCTAATGCACACCTTTGCTATGGACAGATGACTTCTCGACCGTATTTGTCAAAACACGCCGGAACATCAAAGTAGCATTCTTCAGAATCTCCGACCGGAAGGCAAAAATCTGACAAGCAATGAGCGAGATTATCATTTCCCCAAGTGCAATCATGAATTACTTCAGCCAGCTCGTGCTCTTGGGCAATCGACAATTGATCAATTGAACTAGCGATCGGAACGGTACAAGCTTCACGGGTATTTTCCTCATTCGCTTCCCCGCGTGCAATCGGCTCATATCCTGGTTTGACATAGGGGTCATAACGAAAAATACATTGAACACCGTCTTCATTTCGGTTGTATGCACCAGCGCTGCATCCAAGAGATTTGCAGCGCTCAAGACATCCAGCCAATGTAATAGACTTTGCTCGCATTGTCGTTTCTGTGCAAAACGGCTCAACGATATTCGAAGGGACTATATTGAGTAGCTCGTGTCCACTAGCGGACACTGGCATAGCAATCATTGGGCCGACCAACAGAGCTGATAGAAACACAATCCGTATTCGTAACATTTCTCACTCCAATTCTCGCAATAAAATGAAGTCTCATTTTACCACAAAATGCCGAAAAAACCCATCATGGCATCCTCTCAACAATCGCCTCTCAGTGTACAAAACCACCCGAACCCATCGAAAAAAAGTCAGCGGCAATTGCCGTCCTCTAGGTTCTCTTCATCATGATGGCGCTTGGCGATTTGCGGGCGAGAAACAGTTCAAGGTTCACGACATGCGATCTCATGCGGCAGTCCTCCAGCTTTTGAAGTGCCCGAGCAGTTCCCGTCGACTTACCATGATCGGTGAGACGTATTCATCTGCCGCGCGCTTGACGATGTCATAGCTGCGGTGGAATTCCTCATCGACGCAAATCAGATAATCGGCCCGCTCGATCGCTGACTTGATGGTGGTGTGGTCGCGGTTGCCGAACCTGCGGCCGATCTCCGGAAGGCTCATTCCGGTCCGGTCCCGGATGACCTTCACGGCGATGAAGCGCGGGCGGGTTTGGTCGCGCGTTCGACCCGGCCCGGTGAGATCATCCAAGGAAATGTCGAATTCCAGGCACGTGGCCATTTGGATGGCTTCGCATGTGGTCAGGGGATTCTTGTTCATCGTTACCTCACTCTCACGATGCCAATCCGTTGGGCATCTAATCCGTACTCCTGAAAGGCTTCGTCTATGGCTTCAAGCGCGTCGACCAGAGCCGCTTTCAGCTTCTGGGACTGCTGCTTGGGGATAAATTGAGTTCCGGTGTCGCTGCGCCGCGCCCACCATCCGAAGCGCATGGCCACCTCAGTGACATCGAACCCGTAGACACAGATCGGATCAACCAGCTGCTGTGCCGCGAGGTTGCGATGCTCCCCGACCCTGAATTTCCGACTGTTGGCGCGGTGCCGGATGATGGGCAAGTCTTTCATGCAGCGTTGAGCAACATTGGCGATCTGGCGGGCCTCGATCATCGCCGGGGTGACGCCGCCCCCTGCCCCGTGCTTTCCCCCGTCGACGGATTCCTGCGCGAAGCTGTTGCCGTGGCCATGTTCGGCCAACTGAACACTCCCGCCGTAGAGATTTCCCACGGCACGGAGTTCATCCTTGATGACCAGCTTGGAGGACATGAGGAACCGGGCGTCATTGGCGTGATCCAGCCAGGTCAAACGCTCTTCCTTGTCGCCATTGGCGGTGGGCTTGCGCTCATAGATCACTTGACCAGGCACGAGAGACCGACGCGCGCCGCCGGCCGCCATCCGCCGCATGAACTCTGCCTCTCGTTTGCCTGGCTTTTTGGTCACCGCCGCCGCTCCCCGTACTGCTTCTTCGCCTCGTTGATGAAGGCCTGACGCGTCCAGTCATCCAGAACGGTTTCCGGGTCGATCACGATGAGCCCGAGCTTTTGCCATGCCTGCCTGTAGGCTTCCTGATTGCGCCGATCCGCCTCGGCACCCGTTGGGGGCTCAGCGTTCGCCATCCCGTAGACCGAGCTTATCCGGGGTTCTCCGCGCATCAGCTGGCCTTCTTCTCTTCGAAATCGAACCCGGCGGAAGCCGCCTTGGCCTTGTCGCTGTCGATCAAGTCGTCTTGCCCGGACAGGCGGCGCGCAGCGTCATCATGGATGCGTTCTCTGCGGGCCCTTTGCTTGAGCGCGAAATCTTCGCCGTATTGACGTTTCTCCGCCTCGAACAAACCGACGCGATATCGGTTCAGATCAACTTCCCGGATCAGGCCACGATGCAAAAGCTCGGCCGCGTTCTGGCCGTAAATCCAGAACTCAGGGACCGCCTCACCATCCTTGATACGATCGGCGTTGACTTTGTGCGGCGTCCGCGGCTGCGTGATGATGTCCTCGTCCTCAAGCTTCACCTCTTCCAGCGCCGCACCGGTGGCAGTGAGCAGGATCTTGATCGAAGGCCAGGACCGGGCCCCGTGTCGCCGGCGCACCTGCTGGCCGATGTGGGTGAGCAGAATGTCGAAGGTGGCATCCCCGATCGAGGACGGGATTTCCCGGTTCACATCGCCAACCATCAGATTGATTTCATCCCGAACCCGAACGTCGGACAGATGCGTCGGCACCTCGTACTGTCGCAGCATGCCGTCGACGTCGTTGTACAGGAAATTGAAAATCCGGGCTTCGCGGTCTTCACATTTCAAGGCCATCACGCGCCCCCTTTCTGGTGTTCGAGGAAGGATTGACTGCCCTGTGGGAACAGGTTGTTCAGTCGATCGTCGGAAGTGACTTGCGGTGCGTCCCCGCCCTGCATGAGACTGTCGAGACGCTGGTCCGTGGTCATCGCGGCGTTGCGGGCGTGGGTTTGGTCATCTTTCCAGCGGCCCTCGTTTAGCCATCGGGAAAAATGAACAATGTACTGCGTGTCCGTTCCCTTAATGGTTCGGATGAAGGCGCCCAACGCGGGAAGTATTTGCTCCCGTGTCGCCTTCTTTCGTGCCTTGAGCCACGCTTTCAGGGCAGCGTCCTTCCCGGTTTTCCGAGGGTAGTGAATCCAGACTTCCTCGAATTCCTGCTCCAGTGCCGTCTCTTGCTCCCTCTTGGACGGCATGCGAACGACTGTTTCCTGATCGTCGATCCCAGAAAGCAAATCCTCGCGCGCAATGGTGGGTTCATGGAGGGTTGATGGGTGGTTCAAGGATGGTTTGGGTGCACCAGATGCACGTGTGGGGTGAATCTCCTGCACCCCATGGGGTGAATCTCCTGCACGTGTGGGGTGCACCCCTTGCACGGGTGAATCTCCTGCACGTGTGGTTTTGGAGGTTTCATCAGCGGCCAAGTCGAGCCTTTTCACGGCCGCCAAATTGATCTGATAGACGTTCGTGAAGCCGTTGTCACACTTCTTGTGGCCGACCTCAGAAATGATGCCCTGAGCCTCAAATTCCTTGATTGAGTTCTGAACGGATCGCTTACTGAGTTCTGTTTCTCGAGCGATCCTGGCTTTGCTCGTCCAAACCCCAGAACCATCGTCAGAAGCACGATCCGCCATGTACATGATCACGGCCTTTTTTGTCGCAGACCCAAAAATCCGCTTCTGGCAGAGCGTCATAACCTCATTGCTCATTTCACGGTCCCTCCAGTGGAGGATGATTTCGCAAGATTAAGCCGCACTCTGAATGATGGGTTCACCTCAGCGTAGCGATCTGCTGCGCTCTCCAGTTCTTCTTTGGAAAGGTGCTCGTATACGGCTTCCATATCGCGTGTATCGAGACCGCAGCGATCTGCTGTTACGTAAACCGTCGCAGGGTCGATGAAGCAGCGTTTTTCGGTCAGAGAAAAACGCTGGGAGAACAAGCCGATCAACTCTTGCAACTGGTCTCGCAAGCGATCTGAAACCATCTGCTTGGCGTCAAACACATTTAGCTTGAAGAATTCCCGCTGATCAGAAACCCGGTGTTCCGCAAGTTCCTTATGGATATCCGCTTCCAGCGCTGTGCAATCCGGGCTCAAGACCTCCATCTCGATGGTGAAGGGTGCGGGAACCCCTGTCTGGTACAGCTCGTTTTTCCGACGCGCTGTGCTGCGAGACGTACGTCCGATCTTCACCAACCCCGGCATTGAGGTGTTACTGAGGATGTAGACGTATCCATATTTGGGGAAATCAGTGATCTTCATTTGCTCACCTCGAGGGCCTTGAACAGCGTCAGAGCCTTGAGGTCTGCGCTGTAGTTCCGTGGTCTTTTCTTCGCGAGTTTCCGGTAGAAGGCGATCCAGCCGTCCAGTTCGGATATCGGGAAAATGCCGGACCATTTCTTGATCGTGTGGCGGTACTTGGTTCCGCAGGGGCACATGGTGACGGTGGGTGTGGTCATGCCGCCACCTCGTCAAACTTGCCGACCTCGTTGCCGAACTGGTCCCATCCGGGCCGTTCCTGCCTGCTGAACAGTTCCAGCCGTGGAACGGCTTCGCATAGCGTCTCGGCCGCCTGAAACGCTTCCTCGGGCTTGCGTGAATGTTCGCGCACGACTCCTTCAATGACGGATCGCACAGACCGGGACGTTTTGGGCTTGCCAATGGTTCCGATCAGGAAGGGTTCACCAGAGCAACGGAGAATGTAGCCTGTGCCAAAAGCTTGCTTGCCCCCGGTGGTCTTCTTCGACCAGTGGCCGGCGGTTTTGAAATCGAAGCCCCAAGCGCCCAGCACATCGATGGCCTGCGGCAACATCGGGTTTGTCGCCCAAAGCCATAAAACGCAGTCCGGCGCAGCAAGCTTGTCGACCTGTAGGGCTTTGATGCCGTCGAGCGTCCAGCAGTCGTATTGGGAGATCGCGTTTTTCTTTTCCCCGGCCTTCGACCAGTTCTTGAAGGTCCATGGCGGATCCGCAACGATCAGACCGTAGCGCAGCGGCGGTATCTGGTTGAACTCGGTGAAGACGGCCATCAGCACCCCCACCAAGAGTTGAGCACACCTTGGCGGCACAGAGGTTGGATTCGTACGGTGATCGGCCGCAAAGCGGCTGAGGGTCTTGCCTGTGTCATTTCCGTACCTCTTGGCGTGTGCCCGCACATGCGGCGGGTCTGGTTACGCTCTGGTTGTGATCGGGGTTCCTTGGTGAATGGTGGTCATTGGGTGGTCTAAATGCATCGGAACAATCTCAAACTGAGCCATTGAACGGCCACAATTCTCCTGATTGTATGTCTGGTGAAACGAGTTCGGATTTCAGCTCGCCCCAAGAAGAAGCGAAGGATTGATTTATGAATAAGCTCTTGGCCGGAGCCGCAGTTTTTATGTTGTTTTGCGGATCTACAGCGTTTGCGCTTGAGGAATGCGCAAGCATCGACAACGATCTGGACCGCCTGGCGTGCTATGACAAAATATCTGGCCGCACGCCGAAAACTGAAATCGTTGCACCAAAGGGAAGCGAATGGCTGGTTCGCAAGGACAAATCCGACTTTGAGGACACCACAGATGTTTTTCTGTCGGTTGAATCCAAAGAACCTGCGCAGTGCGGAAGGTATGGGACTCCGGAAAAGGCAACTTTGATGGTCAGATGCATGGAAAACACCACTTCCATTTTTCTGATCACCAATTGCCACTTGGCATCCGGACACGGCGGTTACGGAGTTATTGATTACCGCATCGACGATCAACCGGCAGGTGACCGGAACTTCGATGCCAGTACAGACAATAGAGCGCTCGGGCTGTGGCGCGGCGGAAGTTCGATCCCCTTCATCAAGAAATTGATTGGATCTGAAAGAGTTCTGATGCGGTTTACACCTTACAGCGAGTCTAAGACGACTGTTGAGTTCAATACGGCAGGTCTCGAAGAAGCCATTGCCCCCCTCAGAAAGGCATGTAACTGGTAGGGTCATGTCACGTGTTCCCTGTCAAACTGACTTCCATCGCGGTAATTCGCGCGCGGAGGTCGGCCAGAATGGGTTTCAGTTGAGCTTTCTCCTGATGGTCTATCCGGCCATCCTCCAGGAACTCAGCCATTGAGCCGCTGGCAGACAGCAGCTCCGTAAGAAGCTGAGGGGCCGTGATGTCGCTTGGTTCCGTGGACCGAACCTCGAATGGCATGTGCTTGATCGTCGCGGCGAAGAACGCCTGACCAAGCACAGAGCAAAGCGATTGGTATCGCTCAAGCGAGGGCATTGCATCGCCCGCCTTGTAACTTTCGATGGTGCGTTTGCAGACACCGCTGGCATCAGCCAACTCCTGACAGGAGTACCGTTTCCCCTGCCCGACAAACAAATTCAGGGCTGATTTCAGGGATCGTTGCGCAGCTTCTTGCGAAACGACAAGGTCATTGCTCATAGGACTGCTCCTGCCGTCATGCCATTCTCAGGGCATGTTGAAGAGTGATTTGAGTACGAAAGAATTTGAGCGGGGGCCGTCGTCATTGGTCGGCGGCCTCCGCTTTCACGTTGTCCGGCTGAATGAAGCCAAACAGATCATCCGGGCAGTCGATGCCATTCTCAACACAGAGATCAGAAACAACTCGAAACCACCGGGGCGAAAATTTTCCGGCGGCAATTGAATTGGTGATTGCCGACTTGCTTACATTGAGTGCGTCAGCGAGTTGCTTCCGCCCTATCACGTCACAAACTTGTTCAACCGTCATCATGACGCAGAGTTTAGTACATAAATTATGTACCTACAAGAAAAACAAAACGGATACGTTCACATTTTATGTACCAAAAGTAGAAATTAGGAATGACTTTTGAAGAAAAAGAGCGCCTTGCCAGAACTCGAGACTCCTCAATGGAGGCAGCAGGACTACGTCTGCGTGCAGCCAGACAAGTTGCAGGACTCAGTCTGGAAAAATTTGGTGAAGCGGTTGGGAAAGGAAAAGCTGCCATCAGTAATGCTGAGAAGGCAAGATCGTTCCCTAGTCGTGATATGATGCTGTTCTTGCATCGAGAGCACCGGATAGACTTCAATTTTCTGATTGTTGGCGAGTTTGTTCAACTGCCCCAAGACGTGCAGGATCGACTTTTCCCGGAGCTTGCTTCCTTAGACAGTGAAGCGGATCAAAAACCCAGTTAAGATCGACTCCCAGCTTCGCAAGCTTTGCTCCTACAGCGAATATGATAGCGCTTCGAAAATTGGCGAACTTCTCCATACAATCCCCCTATCCTTGAAAATCCGGCAGCAAAAACCCGCTGTGGCGGGAAAGGGATTGTGACAGGCGCTCAAGGATAGATCCGAGCTTTTCGACTCTCACTTTGCACCCAACCCGCACTGAAACAATGAAGGAACATCCAGTCGCGATATGTGGTGCTTTGGGCTGACGGACATGATCACCCCGCCACCTGGCGCACCAGATGTTGTTTTGCCTCGGCATTTTGGGCTTTGTTTCCTCTAAGGAATTTCTCAGTTTCTAGAAGGCTGGGCTTCTGGCTTTAGCTGGTCAAGGAAAAACAGGTTTGCTTCACAGTATTCCGTGAAAAATCATAAACCATTACGATAATCGTATTATTTTACCATATAAATCAGGACATTATTGGACAATCCGCCATTTCCATCGCCTCGGTTGCCGAATCTCCATGGCTGTGGTGGGGTGACCAAAATTGGAGGCTAACATTGGATGAAGAACTAAAGGAACTGAGGCGCAAGGTTGACCGCCTGGAGCGCCAGGCCAAACTTGATCGGTTGAAAACCGTCCAGCTAATTAACAGGACAGCAGGCCTGCTCTACTCGACAATGAGAATGTCTCTTTCCTTGCACTCAGGGAACACGAAAGAGGCTTATCAAATTTACGACGAATTTGATGAGAGGATGCGAGAACTAGAAAAAGAGATTGATGAGTTTGGAGGGCTTGATGAGTAACGTATCTGACCATCCAGATCGACAACGGCTCCAAGAACAGCTCGATTCCTTGAAAACAGGCGGCGGAGGTGGCACATTTGATGGCATGGAAGCTCGTGTGAAACGCCTAGAAGACGACATGTCCGAGATTAAAGCGGATATGAAAGATGTGCGTGAGCGCATAGCTCGGGTTGAAGGTGAAATTAGGCGTCTTCCTGGCTATCCCGGCATCGCAACAATAGTTGCACTGGTTGGCGGCGCTCTGCTTATTGTGTCTCGACTGTTTCCTTCTGGACCACCTACACCATAGAGAAGATGCCACCCAACAAAGTTGCCCCGCCCCGGCGGGGTTTTTCTTTGCCAGCGGCCGATTCTTCCACCAAAAGGCTTCGCAGGTTCGATTCTGCTTTGCCCAACTTTGCCAGACCGTCATACCCCCACCGACCCGGTTAAACCTACTAACGCGTGCATATCATGGAATATGTTAACGAATTTGTAAGCGTCTGCCTTGGGGAATGAGTTTAAATACCCGGCCAAATTTCAATTGGTTGACGAATCCGAGCTCCGGATAATCAATAGCAAAATGGATGACGAGTTAGATTATGATTACGTGCTTTATATTGACGAAGCAGGCGACGACGGCCTGTCCAAGGTAAAGCCCATTGATGAGAATGGCGCCAGCGAGTGGCTCGTCATTTCTGCAGTTCTTATGCGCTCGAATTATGAGGATGAATGCCCCAACTGGCTTGGTGACATCCGCACTGACATTAACGCGCTTCAGGCAAGAACCCTGCATTACCGGAACCTAACCCCCACGAAACAAAAGCGGGCGGCCGAACTACTTGCAGTGTTGCCAATTCGGATCTTCACCGTGTGTTCGAACAAGAAGAATATGCGAGGCTACAAGAACCCCAGAGCCGAGACGGCTGGCGGCAAACAGTTCTTCTATAATTGGGTTGTCCGGATATTGATGGAAAGGGTTACAACATATTGCTCCCAACGATCTCTAAAAGAAGGCCGAGCGCCTGGGAAAATCAAAGTTGTTTTCAGCCTGCGTGGCGGGCATTCCTACGGTCAAACAAAGGCATATTGGGAACTTCTGCGGAGGCAGGACATGGCAGGCGGCTTGTATTTGACTAGGCGCCAAATTGACTTTCGAACGCTGTCGTTTCGGTTGGTGGATTATGTCCCGCACTACCTAGAGGCTGGATTGCAACTAGCCGACATTGCAGCGAGCGCCTTCTATCAAGCGGTTGAGACAGGCGGGCGAAAATGGTCTCTCGAACCCGCAAAGAATTTAGAGCCGAGGGTGACAAAGGGCGCAAATAAAAAGGCTGCGGATGCCGGTCTAGTGTTGCAGCCGCACAGGATAGATAGCATTGGCTTGAACAAGGATCAAAAGGCCATATTCAGCCATTTTGGTTATGAGTTTAGGGATTAGGGCGTAGGGTCGGGGCCGTTTTGACTGCACGCAATAGGCCAAAATCCGATGTCTGACCGTCCTGCAGCCCGCCTATCTGCTGAAGTTCAAGGCAGCGGTTACCAAGCGACCCTACAAGTTGAATCCTACTCAAGGACCGCAATTCTGGCAATAGCGCTGTCTTTCCCCGCTCCGGCGGGGTTTTCTTTATCCGGCCCCTGCCCCTTCGTCATAGGATAGCTGCACTAGGATCTGGATGTATCCGCGCAGTTCATCACCTTCCAGCCCTACGGCTCCGGTGATCAGCGCTGACATATACATACCGTCGGACCACGCCTTGGCCTCCGGGCTGATGTTGTCCAGTAATTTCTGGATGTCTTGCTTCGGGTCCATCTCGACCTCCGCTTCGTACAGCGTCACTCTACCTGACAACCGAAGTTCCAAGGAAAGTTATTCTTGCGAGCATTTTTTCGCTCTTTCAAAGAGCCCTTAACTGCCATTGTCACGGCACTACGCGCTTGCAGTCGCGGCAAGATGTTTCGGCTATAGTCGACACCCACCAGACGGCGTCGATACGGCAGTAGCAGCCAGCATTGCGGACATTGGCCGCACACGCACCATTATTGCGAAGCCTGACGTTGGTAGCGCGAACTTTCCCTATGATCATTGGGAAAATACTCTCCCATCATTACACTGACAGTACTTTCTCCGCGAATTTCTTGAGGGTCCAAGTCTCAAATGGAACTCCGACTATCGAATGTGCTTCCGCGACGAGAATAGGATGTGTTGCGCCCGGACGACCCCAGTCAGCCTTCGTATCATTTGTCAAAAGAATTGCCTTGTCGAATGCTTCCCCAGCACTTTGAGCGTGTTTGAGACCCAAAAGGAAATCGACCCAAACAAAGAAGTCTCCATCTCCCGGGTCTTTGAATCCAGGTGGCGTCTTCGTCATTTGCCGTTGTTCAGCTAAAGGACGGAAATACGTTCTTGGGGCGAACGGAACACGAGCTTTCGACTGGAGCGTATTTAGAAGGCTCAGCGTCTTTCTTACTGTAGCTTCACTGTAAACGGCTCCATGGTCATCGCGAAACGCATCTAAAGCATTCTCCAGCGAGTTTCTCAGGTCGCCAAAGTCACTATCGAGTTTGGCCAAATCCTTTTTGAAGCGATCAAAACTACCAGATAGGGTTTTAGCAACGGTGTCGACTGCGCTTAGCTCGTTGTTCCAGAACTCTTGTACAGTTTGTCCGGGCAGTATGAGCGGGCCGCTATGGGTTGCGCCAAAATAATCTATCAAGTCTTCACCCTTGGGGTGGTGAGCTATTCTCAAAAAAGCGCTTGAATCGATCCCGATTGCCGCATTCTGGAATGTGTCACTTTGATTACCACCGTCGATTGCATCGATCAGCGCCGCCAGTGCGTCAATAGGAGCTTCTCGATCCAGCTTTGACTTGAGACTTTCCAGGAGAGCATTTTCCACTTCAATCATTGAACCAGCACTTGTCTCAATACCAAATATCTGCTGCAGTCTTTGCCAAATCTCTTCCAATCTGTTCAACATTGATTGGCGTCCAATCATCAATTTTCCCTAACCGGTCGCACCATTCACCCGCGCAAGCTTGGTCAAACATGCTCTGCTTGAAACCTTGCCAATTCTCAGTGGCTTGCGGCGGGCGACGCTTAAGCTGGGATAGGAAAGTATTCCCTATAGTTGCCGCCCAGAAAGCTCCCTCTTCGTTGGAAATTCCGTGCCATCCATCTGCATTATTTCTGGGCCAAATGTGATGAAGAGTCCCATCTGGTTCTGGGGTAATACTTTTCTGAATGAGCGACCGACGCAAAAATGACAGTGTGTTCTTGTTCAGCGAACGCTGACGTAACTTATCTATGAATTCATCCTTAGAGGGATTGAGATCTTTCAGGTCTTCCAGCAATGGAGTCCAGTCTTGGCTTGCATGGATTTTCTTAGCTACTTCAGCCAGTCTTCGTTCTACGTTACCAGTACCCAAGTTCCCAACAACGATACGTCTGACAACTAGCTTCAGAGTGTTTTCCAGCCCCTCTTGATTATTCTCTAACGGGCACGTGGCAAGCAAGATTGGTCTTACGGCAATGACGTTCAATGCGTTTAGCGCGCCAAAGACCTTCAGGTTTTCATCGCTTGCGGGACCGGCGGATGATGGGTCAACCATTTGCAAATACAGAGGAAGCTGCGATTGAAGTAGTTCCATTAGTTGGTCAGGGGTTGGAGGCGTTTTCCCCTGCATTACCTGCCTTTGAGCCAGAAAGTTGAATAGATCTTTGGGCAGAATATGACCATTTTCGACCGTTACTACATGTCGAATAAATTGCACGAATGTATTCGACGAACCCTCGGGTGAGAACTTTTTTGACATAGTGCGCCAGCGCTCATACCGTTCGGCGCGCTTGCCTTGGGCGGTTTGGTTCAAGACATAATTTTTCAGGAGATCAGCAGTCGTGAGATCCTTGCCCCTCGTGTTTATTACCTCAAAAACCTGATAGGCAGTGGCTGCATCTGGATGAATAAAAACAGCAAAGTAGACCCGGTTTGTCAAAAAATCTGCCCACTTGCCAAGCCTTTTGAAGGGGTCGGGAGCGAGGTCAGCAGAGAGCTTCGCTCGAAGATACCTGAACGAGTTGGCAATACGAAATGATACGCTGTCACCGTCAATCAAGTTGCCAGGCGGTTCGCCGTTCTTGATAATAAACTGCAGCATTTCATTATCTTGGGGGTCAGATAAATGAACCCTAGACGAGATTTCGTCCGTTTCATAATCAATCGACTTAAGAAATTCAGCTTGAATCCTATCAGCGAGCGCAGAACGCCCGCGCTGAACCGCTTCAAAGTACAGAGCAGTTGCCAACAACGTTAGTGTAACAATTCGCTGCTGCCCGTCGACCACATGCTTTCGTTGTTCTTCATTTGTCAGGATAACGAGACCCAAAAAGTAGGAGTCGACATCAAGACTGTTGCTCAAATCTTGCCAAAAATCAGAAACTTCGTCGTCTTGCCACGAGTATTCACGTTGGTACTGAGGAATCTCGAACGTTGTGTTGGAAAACAATGCTCCAACTGAGCTTGCATCAGCGTTCAGTGGGTTAGTCACAGAAGAACTCCCTTTATGAGGAACGACATTCTCTCGAGGAGCCAGTCGCCCGCAAATTATCTTGCCTCAAGTATTTCCAAATTTTTTGGACAGGCGAAAGCTCTGAATGAACAGCAAAGTACCCAGCCCCAAAGTTTTTCTAGTCTTGGCGCCACCCACGATTTTCTACCAACGCTTATTCAAGGCGAATGGCCGGTTTCACGAACCTGGCGCCTTGCCCTCGCACATGCAGAGAACGTCCATAACCGCCCATTCGACGGACCGCTTTGCGGATGCAACAAGTTCTTCGCGGATGCAGCTAACGGCAGCTGTGTGGCCCAAAACGACCCGGCGCTGGACGCTATGGGGTTACTGCGCCCTGCCCTTACGGATTCAAAACGGACTGTCATTCGCACATCGGATTATTCGACGTCGACGCACCTGTAACTGAGAGCCGTAAGTTCTAAGGACAACGAGATTGGCGTCCGGATCGCATTGCAAGCTTTCCTTGCCAATGTATCCCCCAGGAAACTCTGTCTGACATTTCCAAGGAAAAATCGGGCAAATTGCCAATCTGAATTTCCCCAGAGACATCTTAAGTTGCCTGATTCTGATCCTGCAGAACTTCAGTAGTACATTTTTTTTGTACCTTTCTCCTTGTAAGTACATTTTTTATGTACTACATTCTCCCTGTGACATGGAAGGAGACGGAAATGCTGACAGTGAACGACATTACCAGTTTGTGCCCGGTTTCGGAGAAGCCTGGCTATCTGGTTTTTGAGCGCCACTTCCGCAAACCCGAGTTCTGGAAGGTCCTCACCCTGACCAACGATCCTGAGGGCGCGCTGGAACAAGCGAACGCGATTGAGAGCAGTGGCGAGGAAGCCTTTGTGACTGCCTTCCGGTTCGAGGAGGCCCAGAACATCCGCATGGCGCGCGACCTCTACACTGACGCGCAGGTTGCCCGCTGGCGCACGCCCTACCCGATGGCAGCGGAGTGATCGCCATGACCTACGTCGAGATCATCCTGCGCGCCCTTCTTTTCCTGTCCGGATACAGCGGCGTTGTCCTGACCATGCTGTTTCTGGGCAAGGGCAAGCTGAATGCGAGGGCGGGCAAATGACCCTCTCCCGCAATTCCCATACCCCCGCGCCGCCAGTTGAGCAGGCGCAGAACCCGGCGGGTCTCACCGCTAAGGCCGCCACTCACTCCCCCGATGGTCTGGCCTGCCGGGACGTATTCGACGCGAGAACCTGTGTGAACGGTAACCAGTGCGCGTCAGAGGCATTCTCCCGGCCCCAGGAGGTGAAAGGCCTCCCATCCATTCCGCAGGCTTTTGAGCGCATGAACGCGGAGCAGATCGAACAGGACGAATACGAGGACAGCCTCGGTGCGCTTCCCCCGGTCTGGCTGATGCTCTTGGCCGCCCTCGTTTGCCTGTTCACGCTGTTTGTCGCGGACACGATGTATTCGGCTTTCTTTCTCTGGATGACCGGGGGTTCGCTATGACCGCTGATTTCGGATTTTTCTTCGTAATCCTCACAACCCTTTACCTGATCTCGCTCGTCCCGTCTGACGATCGCGAGTACGGCCCCGGTGGCTCTTACGTGTCCACAATCCAAGCCGCCGGGGTCGGCCAATGAGACGCCCTTCGACATATGCCGAAGTCTATGCCTGGCACAAGGCAGCCTTGGCAGGTCAACGACCGCCGACGTTTGAAACAGAGGTCGAGTGTGGCTGGTTCAGGACACGGATGGTCAAGGGCGGCCCGTGGGTGCCAGCGAAAATCTGGATGACCCGCGTCATTGATCTCGAAACCGGCGAACTGGCCGAGGACGAGATCTATCACGCGCTGCTCGATGGCGAGGCCCGCGATCCGGTCAACGTCTGGAACCGGTGCAACGGCAATCCCATCAGCAAAGAGCAGTTCGAAGAGCTTTGCGACCTACGTGAGCGTATGCCGTCCATGGCTGCGACCCACGTTCATTTCAACCTTAGCGAAAAGGCAGTTCGACCATGACCCAATTTGTTGCCGTGAAATTCAATGAGGCGCACAGCCGAACCTACACCTACGCGAACAACGGTGAGCCGGTCGAACCCGGTGACAAGGTGAATGTACTGACACCGCAAGGTGAGAAGACGGTCATTGTGGACTCCGTCACCGATGACGAGCCGCCGTTCACCTGCAAGGAAATCCTTGGGAAGTTCATTCCGGAGGTCGCAGACCATGAATGATCTGTCCAACACCCCCGCCGGTATCGGTGACAACAAGCCCCCGGTTTACGATCCCGAGATTTACGCTGGCTTTGAAACTAAGGTCCGCGACTTCTCGGACGCAGCCGCTGAATGGAAAGAGAGCGGCGCGATCGAGGATCAGGAAACAGCCGAAAAGGCGAATGACTTCCTGACCGGCGCGCGCAAGCTGTCCAAGGAAATCGACACCCAACGGACGAAGGAAAAGAAGCCCCATCTGGACGCGGGCCGCTCGATCGATGCCGATTTCAAGAAACTGACCGCAGTTATCGAAACCGCCGTCGCGTGGGTCAAGAAGCCCCTGCAGGCTTACATGCAGGAGCAAGAGCGGCTGGAAGCCGAGCGCCGGGCCGAAGAGCAGCGCAGGGCCCGCGCGGCCGAAGAAGCCGCCCGCAAGGCTCAGGCCGCCGCAGAGAGCCGCAATGACATCATGGGAATGGAGCAGGCCAAGGCCGCCGAGGAAGAAGCCCAACAGCGCGCGCAGGAAGCTGAGAAGACGGGAACCGCCAAAGTGGGATCGGCCACCGGCGGCGGGCGCCGCACAGCGATGCGCACTGTTCGCAAGGCCAAGATCACCAGCATCAATTCGGCCATGCTGCACTACCGGGAACATCCTGAAATGTCCGCGCTCCTGCAACGGTTGGCTGACGCTGACATTCGCGCGTCCAAGGGCGCCGACATCACCATTCCAGGTTTCGAGATTACCACTGAAAGGAAATTGTAATGGGCACACCCGTTGCCAAGGCGCCATTGCGCCAGGTTCAAAGCGTTCAGCAACTTCTCAAGAACGATGCCGCCCGTGGTCAGTTGGCCGCTGTTGCCGCAAATCATATGAAGCCCGAGCGCATGATGCGCGTCGTCGCCAACGCGATCCGCACCACGCCGAAACTGCAAGAGTGCGAGCCCATGTCGTTTCTGGGTGCGCTCATGCAATGCGCGGCGCTCGGTCTGGAGCCAAATACCGTCCTTGGCCATGCCTATCTTGTGCCGTTCAAGAACAACAAAAAGAAGATCACCGAAGTTCAGGTCATCGTTGGCTACAAGGGCCTGATCGACCTTGCGCGCCGGTCCGGTCACATCACGTCCATTTCGGCCAACGTCCATTACAGCGACGATGATCTATGGGATTGGGAAGAAGGCACCGACGCACGCCTGCGTCACCGGCCCGGCCCGCAGGAAGGCGAGAAGCTGCACGCCTACGCCATCGCCAAGTTCACTGATGGTGGCCACGCCTACGTTGTCCTGCCGTGGGCAGTTGTAATGAAGACTCGCAACGGGTCGCAGAACTGGCAAAGCGCCGTCAAATTCAAAAGCACGGAACGTAACCCGTGGACTACCCATGAAGACGCCATGGCCAAGAAAACGGCCATCCGCGCGCTGGCCAAGTACCTGCCGCTGTCCGTCGAGTTCATGGATGCGGTGCAGGTCGACAACGACGCCGGCGCACACGCTGACTTCGCGGCCTTTGCCATGAACCCTGATGATGGGGTGACGATCGAAGGTGAAGCTACCGAGGCAGATCAACCCGAAACGAACGAGGGCAGTGAGCCCGAGCAGAAGCCGGAAGCCAAACAGGACGAGGCCCCGAAGGCGGAAACCAAAAAACCAGCCGCCAAGAAGGAAGAACCGGCAAAGAAAGGAGAGGCCGAGCAGCCCGAACCCAAACCGAACGGCCCCAGCGACGACGAAATGTCGGCCAAGCTGGTTGGTCTGGTTAAAGGCGAACTCGCCAACGCCATCGACCAGGGAGAGATCGAGGGCGTTCTCGAACTCTACGGCGAACAGATCGAGCCAATGAAGGGCACACCCTTCTATGACGAAATCCAAGAAGCCGCGGACGAGCGCCGGGAGGCTCTGGCATGAGCGGCCCAATCGAGAAGGCCGTTGAGGACTACATGCAGCGCGAGGCTGCTGCCATGCAGACCCCGCAAGGAGCCGATCACAAAGCCATCCTTCGGGAAGTCGCAGAAGAATCCGGGTTTTCATACGAGTCCCTGCGCAGCGCTGTTATCGACGCCACGGTCACGGGGGCGAACTGATGTCTGTCGGCCTGCTCAATACACGTCCTCTGCCGACGGAATTTGATGGGGGCTGGTGGTTCCCCCAATACTACGTCGATGCGTTGGAGCAGGCGCTACGTGAAGACATGCGCGAGAAAAGCGCGCTGCGCGGCTACATGGCCGAGATCAACAATCTCTGGAAGAACATCCCCGAGAAGTTCGAGTCCGCGCCTTGGGCGAAATCTGCTGACACTTTCCGCAAGTTCGGACTGATCAAGACCGGGTATTGCAACGTGTCTATCGACTGTTACGGCTCTCCCGAGGACGCAATTCGATCAGCTGCGCGCGTCGGTTACATGGCCCGCATGGCGCATGGCTTCGCCATCACACGCGCCCTAGGTGACACGGTCGAGTGCATCACCCCGCATAGCCAAAGCCTCAAGGACATGGGCAAGGAAGAGTTCAAGGCGTCGAAGAACGCCGTTCTCGATTACTGCCGCGGAATTGTCGGGGTGACCGAATGACCGGCCGCAGCTTACCCGAGTGGATTGGCAAGACCGCAAAGACCCCCAACACATGACGCACGAGACACAGGAGGGAATATGACACAGGATCAAACTCCCATCATCACCGAAGAAGTGAAGTTCGTGACCGGAACGCAGGCCATAAAGTCGGCCCGCTGGCCCTTCGGTCGCAACAAGTTCTACGGGATGGTCAAGGCGAATCTCATCAAGCCCCACTTCGCCTATGAAGGCGCGAGACCAGTGTATTCCGTGGAGGAAATCGACGCTCTGTTTCAGCCCTCAAGCGCGTGAGAAGGTGGGGGCCAAAGTGGGGGCCAAAAACGGCTTTAAAGGAATTTATTGAATGTTTTCAATGAGTGAATGGTGCGGGTGGAGGGACTTGAACCCCCACGCCTTGCGGCGCCAGAACCTAAATCTGGTGCGTCTACCAATTTCGCCACACCCGCAGTACCGGCCCTGAGTGCCGGATTGACGTGCTCAATAACAAAGCCTGTGGTCGAGTGCGAGAGGGAAATTCACCTGTTCGCAATATTATTGAGCACCAACCGGCAGCGATCGAACCTGGCAATCTCGCAGCAACCACGGTGTCGCGTCAGGCGCCAGAACAGCGGCCGGGGTCGTTGCCCTTTTTTTGGACCGACACCTGTCTGCCCTTTGGCGCCAATTGGTATGTCGCAATTTAATTTGGATCGCAGGCAAATCCACTGCTTTTAAATACACACATTAGCGAAATAGTCAGACACATGTTTAACGCGCTTACGTTGAGTAAGGTGAGGCTTCAATAGAATCATCCCAAGACGCGGCGATCAGTGCATTGGCCGGTTGGTTCATAAGAATCAGAACGCTCTCAGCGGCTGACAATTAAAATCCAAAAAATACAGACCCCTACAGCCAGAGAGTTGAGCAAAACAGGGTATCCTGAAAGCGTGCGCCCAAAGCCACAGTGATCTTAGAATCCGACTGTACGCCCATGGGTTGAAACCATGCACAGGGTCGCGACCATATTTGCGCCACATTTCAACCGCCAAAAAATCTTATTCGCGTCAAAATAACACCGCCTTGCCAGTAATTGATGGAGAGCGGGAATTAATGAGTCTTTTCCGCCCTCGGGCGCCGTAAGAGTTTTTTGCTCAACTCGAACACAAGGGTCTTAGCCGTGACCAACATGATGAACTCTGCCGCTGCTGAGCAAGACGCCGTTGGTCTTGCACGTGAAAGCTTCCTTGGTGAACTGAAGTCTTTGAATCGGGACCACCCGAATACAGGCTTTGGCGTTTCGTTGCGCACGCATTCGGGGGGGCACTACCTGCTCGCCAATTCTCGTATGCCGCTGCCAAAGACCAAATCCCAGGGTTTTCCAACCGGGCGCCGTCTGGCCCTGCTGGAAAACAGTGAACAGTTCAGCGCGATCGAAGTGCTTGCCGATTCCAGCGCCTACGAAGAAATCACACCGGGAGACGAAGCTGCGATTCTGGGCAACGCTCTGAACCTGATCGCCCGGATCGACATCCTGACCAGCTCTCCTGAAGGTCAGGATCAACCCCGCATTGCCGCCACAGGAACCGGAGGCTAACAATGGCCCGTAACGATCACCTTCTGTCCGTGGGAAACGAAGCGCTGACGCCGATGACCTCGGCGATGACGGCGCTGACGACGCAGATCGATCAGCTGACAGAGGTGGCGGACGCGCGATCTTCGGCGCGGCTTGCGACGCTCAAGACTCGGATGGAGAATTTCACGGCCAGTGTGACGTTGGTCGGGCAGGTCAAGGCTGGCAAATCCTCGATCGTGAACATTCTGGCCGGACGCCCTGCCCTGTTGCCCTCGGATGTGAACCCGTGGACCTCGGTGGTGACCACGCTGAATATCAACACCCGTACCGAAGGCGACAAGAAGGCCAAATTCACCTTCTTTGAACAAGAAGAGTGGGACAACCTAATGGTTGGCGGTGGCCGTCTGGGCGAACTGGCCAACCGAGCCGGAGCCGATGACGAGATGGAAGACATCCGCCGCCAAATCGGTGAGATGAAGGCCAAGTCCGAAGCGCGCCTTGGCCAGCATTTCGACCTGATTCTGGGGCAAAGCCACCAATATGACTATTTCGACGACGAACTGATCCAGCGCTATGTCTGCCTGGGTGACGAAGACGACCCGGACATCAACCCGAAGACCGGGCGTTTTGCCGATGTCACCAAATCGGCGGAATTGTTCATGGACATTCCGCAATATCCGATCTCGCTGAAGCTCTGCGACACGCCCGGCGTCAACGATACCTTCATGGTGCGCGAGCAGATCACCCTGCGCAGCCTGCGTGGGTCCGAGGTTTGCGTTGTGGTGCTGGCCGCCAGCCAGGCACTGACTACGATGGACATGGCGCTGATGCGGATCATCGCGCAGTTCGAAAACCGCCAGATCATCCTGTTCGTGAACCGGATCGACGAACTTTCCGACCCAGTCAATCAGGTACCCGAGATCCGCGATCGGATTCAGGAAACGCTGAAGCAGAACAGTATCGACACCAACACCAGCGTTGTGTTCGGCAGCGCGATCTGGGCCGAGGCTGCCCTGACCGGAAACCCGGATATCCTGTCGGAGGAATCGCGCGAAGCTCTCAACACCTTCTATCTGGCTGCAGGATTTGGAGATCAGGCCCCCTCGCTTGACAAAATCTGGGCGCTGTCCGGCCTGCCGGACCTTTTGCTGGCCATGAACGAGCGCATCGCCGAAGGTGCGGGCAACCGTCTGTTGGATCGTGTGCGCCACCGGGCGCGCAACATCGCCAGTCAAATTCGTGCCACCGCCGTGGCAAAAAACCTGTCCGAAGGGCAAGGGGTTGTTCGCGATCTGGACGGCATCGCACCCGAGGAAGCCATCGCCAAGGTTGCTGCGGAATACGAGAAAAAGGCCACTGAGTTGACGACCTCATTGCGCGACAAGGTACTGGAGCGCCTGAAGTCGGCTGAAGAGAACTTTGTCAAACGCGCCACGGATTCCTTGATTTCGCATCTGGAACAGAATGGCGAGCAAGGCACCTGGCAATATGACCCGGCTGGCCTGCGCACCCTGCAAAAGGCCGCTTATTTCAGTTTTTCCCGCGCCATGCGCAAAGACGCCGGGGCGCTTTACAGTGCCGCAGCGGCGGATGTCGAGGCGCTGTATCAAAAGCTGCTGGGCAACCATCTGGGTGAGTTCAGCATCGAGGCGCCCATCGTGCCCCGCGTGCCGCCGCCATTGGGTATCGGCCGCACCATCGCGCTGGACTTGCAAAGCACATGGTGGCGCCGCTGGTGGCAACGCCGCAAAGGGTTCGAAGCCTACGCCGCTGACTATACGCGCCTGATCGCGTCCGAGGCGAACTCGATCACCAAAGACCTTGAGGAAAACCAGATCGCGGCCGTTCTGGAAAATGTGCGGGCCGGCTTGTCCGACTTCCTGCGCGAGCAGAAAGAGACCCTGCTGAACATTTCGGCCTCGGCCGAGCAGGATCCGAACCAGGCGGCCCTGATGGCGGGCATGACCCCTAAGAAATCGCGCGACGATATCCTGGGTGACATCCTGAAAGATCTTAGTAACGAGGCAGCATAAGTAGCGACATGGCAAAAGATACACAAACCCGCTTCGTCTCTCCTAAGGCTTGGGAACGCATCGAGCAGTGGTCCCGGCGCAAACCGATCTTTGCGCTGATGGGGGAATTCAGCGCCGGGAAATCGACGCTGATGAACTTCCTGTTGCGCTCGCAGGCGCTGCCGACACAGGTCACCGCCACACAGCTGCCACCTGTCTGGTTCAGCTGGGGCAAGAAATCGGCCTATGTGCAACGTCACGATGGAACACGCGAGAACATCACTCTGGATCAGCTGGAATCTGTCGGTGTCAACGACGCCCAATTTGTACGCATCTTCCTTGAAGCCGATATTCTGGAAGCGGTGGACCTGATCGACACCCCCGGCATCTCTGACCCAAAGATTTCCAACGACGTCTGGCGCCGTGCGGTGGGACAGGCCAACGGCGTTTTGTGGTGCACCCATGCGACTCAGGCTTGGCGCGAAACCGAACGGGCGACGTGGGTGTCTCTGCCGGAACGGTTGCAGCATAACTCTTTACTGCTGGTAACCCGCGCCGATGTGCTGGGTCCGAAAGACCGCCAAAAGGTGCTGCGCCGGGTCAACCGCGAAGCGGGCCACCTGTTCAACCGATCGATTCTGTTCTCGGCCCGTGATGCAATCATTGCCCGGGACAAAAGCGGCGATGCCGAACAGTGGGCCCGCAGTGGCGGCGGCAAGATGGTCGATAGCTTCCTGCAGATCACTGAACAGATCATGGACGACCGCGCCGACATGCTGACGCGCTATCAGATCGACAGCGGCTTGGCAGGGGGCACACCCGTGCAGCCGATCCGTCCGAAACGAAAGGTGGAGCAGGTGGACGAACCAGCTCCGCTGAAACTGGTGAACCCGGTATCAGAGGCCGCCAAGGACGATGAGGTTGTGACCAGCTTCCCCGTCCGTCCGGCTCGTGTTGAGCGCCGCACCGAAGAAACCAACCGCGAAGAACGCATCGACGCGGCAGAGGCCGAGCGTCTGCGGGCCCAGATGGAGGATGAAACCCCGGTGTCTGAACCGCAACCGGAAACCGAAGGCGACAATCTGCGCGCCTTTTTCCGGGACACGGAAAGCCACAGCCTGAACCTTGCCGAAGTGTCGGATGCGTTCACAGACGAAGACTCGTTCGATCTGCTGTCTGATGAAGATCTCGATGACGACGACGATGTTCTCAGCCTCATGGACGAACCGGCCGAGATCCCGGAAGAACACACCTCGGCAGACTCGGAGCCGTTCATGGCATCCCTGGAAGGCAAACTGGCGGATACTAACGAACAGGATCAGACGCCGGTCGCAGAACCCGAAGAACAACCCGCCGATGTCTCGGTATCGTCGATTGCCGCCTTGCTGGCCGAGCAGTCGAATGGTTCCGAGGACGAATACGAACCGGAACCCGAATCCAGCGGCCTCGTGAACATGCAGGTTGTTCCTCTGCCGAACGGCACCTCAATGAACGAGTCCGCCCCGTCGGACGACAGGGATGAGGACCTGGAGGTGGTGCTGAATGTTCCGACAACCACACCGCTGAGCGCAGCTTCCATGTGGCGCGACGTTACCGCGGATGAGGATTTGCCGGATGATGTCGAGAGCATGAAAAAGGTGTTCCGGGCGTTCCTCGAGGAATTCGACCAGATCGCTGCCGAGCATTTCGCACGCCACGCCAAGAACCCGGTTGACCCCGTTCCGAACGCGGCAGAAAACGGCGGGGCTGAATTCCGTGTGTTGTAACCAAAATCTCAGGTAGCAAACGATGACGATCGACGCCGCACTGAACACTGCTATGGAGACCATACCCGACTGTATTGCAGCCGGGTATGTCGATATGGAAACAGGGATGTTGCTTGGGACCAACACTTTGGATTCAGACAGCGCGGACGTTCTGGACAGCCTTGCGCTTGCCGTTGCGAACCTGTTTCAGGGTGATGGAGTCAAGGCCTTTGAGGTCTTGCTGCGCGCGGCCGGCGCCGAAGAGGCCGACAATCCGGGGTTCGGCGAAATCGCGGTATTTTCGAATGACCGGCTCAATATCTTTCTGCGGACCCGGGAATATCCCGACCATGTGGTCTGCTACATCTGTCGCAGCAGCGCCAATGTTGGGTTGGCGCTGACGAAATCGCATCTCAGCCTGGGGCCCGTCGCGGCCGCAGTCTAGACCGGACCAGAGGGGGGTTACGGCATGATGGATACGGACATTCTCGAGATGCTCGACGATATCGGGCGTTCGTCTGTGGCACGCCTGAACCCGGCGGTCACTGTTCCGGGGGAAACGGCCCGGATTCGGCGCGAAAAGGTGCTGCGCACAATTCGCGGCACTATTCTGCCGCGTCGGCTGGAGTTCACCGCCGCCAATGGCGACTGCCTTGCGATTGAGGTCAACAGCTCTCGGATCACGGATGTGTTCCGGGTTCAGTCCGGCATCGCCCCGGATTTCGAAACCGAATCCCGCGAGGAACTGGCCGGCAAGCTGGCACAGCTGGTGACCGACATTGCGGCGGCCCCTGCTCCGTTGGAACTGATCTCGCTGCAGCCCGACACCGCGCTTGAGGCTGACGATGTGGGCATCACCTTCAGCGAGATCGAAAGCGCCTGCAAGAAAATCGAGCTACCCGCGGACCCGGTGATTTCCATCGTCCCGGATGAGCCTGAACCCGAAGACACCTCACCCGCTGAGGAAGCAGCGGTGGAAGACCCCGCCGACTCTTTGGCCCAACGGTTCTATGAGGGTTCGGAACGATTTGCCCAGGGTCGGATTCTGACCCAAGGCAGTGACGGGGTATCGCTGCAGATGGATGGGGCATGTGGCGAGGGCGAAGCTCTGCACCCCGATTCCGATCTGCTGACCCGTTTCGCCCGCGACCTTGCCGGTTGGGATGGCGACACAGCCTCTGTGATGGATCACCCGCAACTGATTGTAATGCGCCCCTCGGGCGGCAGAGGTGCCGGGCTAGCCATCATGAACGATGGTGAAGGTTTTGCAATCTCTGTCCATGAGGCGCGCAAACTGGGTGCCGTCATCAACCTGTGGGGCTCTTTGAAGAGGCCGGACGGATGATCGCGCCCCTTTCGTTCAATTTTTCGATGAATTCAATCCGTGATTACAAGTTACCAGGGTAAGGTTTATGAGTGAAATTAATCGTCGCGAGTTAATCCGTATTGCCGAAGATATGAACGGCGCCTCGAATGATGAGACCCGCCAGTTCATCTCTCGCATTGTCAGCGATCTAGCAAATCTGAAACCTTCGATCGCCTTTGTCGGGCAGATCAAGGCGGGCAAATCCCGTTTGATCAACGGCTTCACCGGTCAGGCCGAATACCTGCCATCGGACGTGAACCCGTGGACAACGGTGATCACCGATATGCATTTCGGCCACCCCTCGGGGCGGACCTCGGGGGCCGAGTTCCATTTCTTCGACAACCGCCAGTGGCAGGCTCTGATCGCCGAGGGCGAAGAGCTGCGCAACATGTTCCCCGACGACGAGGACAGCTATAAGCGCGAGATGATCGAAGAGCAGGTCGAGGCGATGAAGACCCGCGCCAAACTGCGGCTGGGCGAAAGCTATAAGCACCTGCTGGGGCAACATCACGACCTTGAAAAACTGACCTCGGACGATCTGGCGCGCTATGTCTGCGCCGGGGATGATCCCACCGAAACAGGCGAGCACGATCCGGGCTCGGATCGAGGTCTCTACAGCGACATCACCCGCAAGGCCGAGGTCTATTTCGACATCGGCCATTTCCCGTTTCCGTTGACGGTAACTGACACGCCGGGCGTCAACGACCCGCTGCTGATCCGCGAAGAAATCTCGCGCCAGTACCTCAAGGAATCCGATTTCTTTGTGGTGGTCCTGTCGGCGCATCAGGCCCTGTCGCGGGCCGACCTGAAACTGTTCCGCCTGATGCAGGCCCTTGAGCTGGGCCAAATCGTGGTCTTCATCAACCGCGTCGACGAACTGGGCGGCGGTGCCGAAGATGCTGGCAAAGTCCGGACCGATGTCATGGAGGGTCTGGAAAAAGCCCTTGGAAACTCGGACATAGACGTATTGATGGGCAGCGCGCAATGGGCGCACTACGCTCTGACCGGTGACGAGACCGGCATCAACCACGACGAGGTTCTGGCCTGGCTGCGGGCGCATCCGGCGCAGATGAAGCAATATCTGGACGGTGTGGAAGAGATCAAACAGGGCCCCGGCCCGATCAGCCGCGAAGGCGTGCTGCGCTTTGCCGCGATGATCGCCTCGGGCCTGCCAGACCTGCGCCGCCATGTCACCGGTGCCCTGACCGAGGGCCCGCGCAACGAACAGCTGCGGATGGCGTGGCAGCATCTCAACACTTTCGCGCAAGGCGAGGTCGAGCGCAGCCGAGCGCATCTGCGCGCTATCGAGGACGAAACAACCCCCACCGCCGAAAACGGGGACGAGAACAACAAGACCCTGACAGAACTGCGAACGCTTGTTGCCGAAAAAACGACCGGTATCGTCCATGACATGGATGACGTTCTGGCCAATCTGCGCGGCGTCATGGATGACACCGTGGCCGAGGCGGTATCGGTCGTGGTGCGGGGGCCGAACGGGGATTCTCCGCTGCTGACCAAGGGTGGTGACACCGAGCTGAACTTCACTCCACTGCGGGACCGTATGCGCGAGCTTGTGCAGGGGGCCACGCAGGTTGTGCGCCAACGGATGCTGAGCGAGTTGTATACCATCGACATGCAAAGCAATGCAGCTCTGCGCGCCCTGCCCGGCTGGCAGGACCCGACGGACAACCGGATGAACACCAGTGCCGTGCGGTGGTTCCGCCCCGACACCACCGCGCTGACCCGTGGCATTACGGTCGAACTGCGGGTCAACTGGCTTTCGCGCCTGATTTCGCGCAAGAGTGTTGTGGCCCGGGCTGAACGCATGATCGTGCAGGAATTCGAGATGATCGGTGATGATCTGGTGGACACCGCGCGCAGCGATTTGTTGGAACGACTAAATACGGTTCTGGATCACTATCTGGCCTTACTGGCCGGGCATCTAGAACATCGCGCCGGAAGTGGCGAAACCAATGAGCGGGCGCAGGCGCAAGCTGCCTTTGACCACGCCCAGCACATTGCCGAAGAACTGGGCGCTGTCTTTGGCGCGGATGACATCGACAAGAGATTAGCAGAGGCTGCGGAATGATCGAATTTCCCGGAACCGAACAGGAAGTAAAACAACTTGAACGCTTTCTGACCGCGACCGAAAACCTGCCGACCGACACGGCGCTGGACGAGATGCGCGAACGCGCACTTGCCCATGCCGGGCGGCTGTCCAACGCGGTAAATATCGGTTTCGCCGGGGAATTCGGGGCTGGCAAATCCAGCCTCGCCAACATGCTGGCCGGGGCAGACATTCTGCCCACCGGACCACAGCACCTGAAACTGCCATTGGTGATCGTCGCCTATTCCGACACACCGGAAACCACCGTCGGCTGGTGGGACAAGGAGCCCAAGACCTATTCCGGAATCGCACTGGAAAAGGCAGCCGAAGATGCGCCCGATTTTATCTCGGTCGGGCTGAACACCCCTGCTTTGCAGGAAATCTCACTGTTCGACCTGCCCGGAACCGGGGCGTTGGACGATACGTATAAAGAGACACTCGATCTGCTGAAGTTTGTGGATTGCGCCATCTGGTGCACAAATGGCACCAACGCATGGCGCGAAACTGAACGACATCTCTGGTCACAAGTCCCGCAGGAATTGCGCGCCAACAGCCTGTTGGCGGTCACCCATGCCGATCTGCCGCCGGTCCGCGATGCGCTGGACCGTGTTGTGTCACGGCTCAACAAGGAAAAGGGCGATCTGTTCCGCTCGGTCGTGCCGATCGGGACTCCGGTGGCCGTGCGCGCTATGGCGCAAGAGCCCGAACCTGATTTCGCCCTCTGGGAAAACTGCGGCGGTCAGAATCTGGCCGAACAGGTACTGCAGATCGCATCCGACCGTCGTCTGGCCGATCTCGAGGCCGCGCGCGCCGATCTGAAACAGGACTTTCTGCCCTTTCTGGAGACACTGACCGGCCCCGAGACCGAGACGCAACAACCTGATGCCGTTTCCGTACATGCCGCATTGGAATCTGCGCTGCCCCCTCTGGAAAATCCGATCCTCGAGGACTGGTTGGCCGCAATTGCCAGTATCTACGCGGATCTGCGCGAATCGTCCAATATGGAGCCTTCCGCCTTCTTGCACTCGTGTCAGGAAATCGTCGAGGATTTCGCCGAGCGCCTTGAGCAAGGCGGAGAAATCGACCCCAAGGCTGATTGGATACCGGGCGAGTTCGAAAAGGCCACGGACCTGTTGTTGTTGCTGCAATTCGAAAGCGGTGACGCCCCCCTGAAGGACGCGATCAGCATCCTCGCGCAACTCAGTGACAACCTGGCCTGGGCGGGTAGCCGAGTGGATTCGGTACAGCCGAAAACCGGAACCTAACAATTTCTCGTTAAGATTGCGCCATGACGCAGCGATTCGAGACCCGTGGAATCGGGTCTCGAGCGTATCGACTCCGTTGACCAAGCGGAGACAAAGAGTCGGTCCGTCTGTATTTTGTGCAAGATGGTTTTCAATATTTAGATGCCGATAAGCTGTCAGCAACAATATGTAGTGTTTCCTAAAAAACGATCCATAGTGAAGCCATGAGGCGGCCCCAATAAAGTCAAATTTGAAACGTCTAACCGTCTCAAGTGTCCTGCGGTTGTGTTTGGTTGTGAGTTCGCGGGCGATTTAGCCCAGTTAAGTAAACCGCAAAACGATCAGTAACGGGCGGAATGAAATGAGCCACAACCAGGCGGTCGGTGCATCGCACGACGAACCGAAAATCGAAGGACTTCAACCCGGCGCAAAGCTGTTGCACGGGCAGTATGAAATCCTGCGTTACCTCAGCAATGGCGGCTTTGGGATCACCTATCTGGCCCGCAACAGTCTGGACCGCGAGGTGGTAATCAAAGAGTGCTTCCCGGGTGCGCTGTGCCACCGCAACGGTGACTTGGTTGAAGCAACCGATCCTGACCACAAGGACGATCTGCGCGCGATCATCGACTTGTTCATTCAAGAGGCGCGCAACCACGCGCGTCTGGTCCATCCCAATATCGTCGACGTCCATCAGGTGTTCGAAGACAACGACACAGCCTATATCGCGATGGACTTCATCAAGGGCTGTGATCTTCTGGATTATGTCGAGAATGCCGACAACAAAACCGGCCCGGATTTCATCGTTCAGGTCACCGAGAAGATGCTGTCGGCGGTGTCGTTCATCCACCAAAGCGGCATGTTGCACCGGGACATCTCGCCCGACAACATCCTGATCAATGAAAACGGTGAGCCGGTTCTGATCGACTTCGGCGCCGCGCGCGAACAGGCCGCAAACCAATCCGCTGCGTTGTTGACCCTGCGGGTGATCAAGGACGGATACTCGCCCCATGAATTCTATGTGCGCGGAGCCGATCAAGGCCCCAGCAGCGACCTCTATGTTCTGGCCGCAACGTTGTACCACGCCATCAGCGGCGAGCGCCCGATTGACGGCCAGACCCGCCTGAACGCCTTCAACAACAGTCAGGAAGACCCCTACACCCCGCTGGCTGGACGGTTCAAAGGCTATCCCGAAGGGTTCCTTGAAGCGATCGACAAGGCGATGGAGGTGCACGTCACCGACCGTTTGCAAACCGCGCTGGACTGGCTGCGCATGTTCCGCGGCCCGGACGTCATGTTTGATACGTTCGACTACCGCCCGGTCTCGGTCATCGTGGGCATGGACCGCAAGGATGAAGAGGCCGAAAAGGCCCGGATCAAAGCCGAAAGCGAAAATGCCGAAGCTGTGGTCACTGCCCTGCTGGCCGGAAATGCCGATCTTGCCCTGGGCAATGAAGACAAAGACGAAAATGAACTCGCCAAGTTCACACCCAAAGAAGAAGCCGCCGTCGCGGTTGATACCGTTGTCAAAAGCGGATCGGGCGGCAGTGGCAAACTGATTGCCGGTGCAGCTGTCGTCGCGGTTGGTCTGGCAGCGGGCGGGTATTTCCTGATGTCCGGTGACAAATCCGAACCGGCACAGGACGTCGCGGTTGCATCTGCTCCTGCAGCTCAGGAAACAGAAGAACAGGTGGCAGTAACGCAAGAACCTGTCGAGCTGGTCGCCACCACAGAAACCGCGTCGGAACAGGTTGAGCCGGCCCCGGTTGCGGCAGAACCAACGCAGGCACCTGTCGAGCAGACACCGGCACAATCGGCTGAACCAGAAGAGGTCCAGTCGGCAGAGACCGTTACAACTGAACCTGCCCCGGCCGTTTCAGCACCCCCGGCAGAAACACAGGTTGCCTTCTCGCATTGGGATGTCGAAATTCCGTTCCAGACGTCCAGACGTCGCGCATCGACCGGAAGCATTATCGCCGTGACCGGTGTTGATCCGGCACAGGACATGTCGGTGATCGGTAGTTGGGTCAAACGCGGCGATGCGATTTATACCCTGAACGGAGAGCCCATCCGCGAAAACACAAGCTTCGCCGCGCAGGTGCTGGACGATCTGTCAATTGATCCCGATGGCTATATCCGCGTGACGGCCCGTTACCGTCCGCTGGGCAAAACCCTTGCTGTGAACGGGTTGCTGGCCTTGCCTGCCTTCCGCGCCATCGGGCTGGAAAACGGCTATGGCTTTACCGTTCGCAACGAGGATGGTCAGAACTGGACAACTGTTGTCACCACTGTGCCTGCGGATGCAGCCGGTGATTTGCAACGGGGCGATGTTCTGGTCTCGGAAGCGCAGACCGGGTTGGCTATCGACGGGCAGGTAAGCCTGGATGCCATGCTGGACGGATTGGTCGCGGAAAAACAGTCGCAGGCGCGCCTGACTGTGTTGCGCGATGGTGCCCAGACGGACGCCGTGATGCAGTTGGCGCAGGAGTGATCTGCCGCGTTGTGAAAGCTGAGGGTGGCGCCCGGAAATCCGCCACCCTGACGGGGACCCGCCCGTCGCGGCAGATAAAATTTGGTTTGGTTTCCGGATCAAAAGTGCCGTTGTGCCGATGCGCGCAGAGGCGAGTAGCAGCCCGCAGGACGCAGGTTCTGTGAAAGAAAGCAAAGGTATCGACATCATGTTCAAATACAAAAGCCCTCTTAGTCGGCTGCTTGAAGGTGCCGGAAAAGCCAAGGAACCCGAAGCCGAAACCAAGGTGGAAGAAACCACCGCGCCTGAGGCTGAAGCGCCTCAGCCGATTGCAGATTTCAATGCGCTTCGCGCTGCATTGGGCGGTGGCAACATGTCTTCGGAAAGCTACGAGGACAGTGATGACCTGATCCCCGAAGAAGAGATGCCCGAGTTTTCGGAAGAAGCTACCGACGACGCAGAAGACGAGGTCATCGTGGCCGCGGTCGTCGCGGAAGCCGAGGACAATATTTTCGAGGCGCCCGAAGCTCAACCCGAACCGGAAGAGCCGGTCGTGACCCTGCACGTCGCCACCGAGGAAGACGTTACCGAGGAACAGCCCACTCAGGAAGAGCCGGTTGTCGAGGTGGTCGTCGAAGCCGTTGAACTGACTCAACCCGAACCTGTGGTACAGCCCGAACCTGTGGCGCAGGTCGAGCCCGCACCAGAAGTTCAGCCGGAACCGCAACAACCGGTCGCGGCGCCTGCGGCGGATGATCGTCGTGGCCGCGTCAAGACCACCTTCCTGGGGTTCGAACGTGCAGACACCCATGTTCAGGACCTGATGGAAACTTCGGAACCGGTGGCCAAGACTGAAGCCGCGCAAGAGACCTTCCCGGTTGGCTGGCTGGTTGTCACCTCTGGCCCGGGCCGGGGTGCATGCATCACGCTGACCGAAGGCCTGATGCAGATTGGCCGCAACGATGATCAGGCCATTCAACTGGACTTTGGCGACACCGGTATTTCGCGCAGCAACCATGCGGTGATTGCCTATGATCCCGAAGATCGCAAATGCTATCTGGGTCATGGCGGCAAGGCCAATCTGGTCCGCCTGAACGGCAAGCCGGTTCTCAGCACCGTCGCGCTGTCGAGCGGCGACCTGATCCGCATCAGCGAAACCTCGATCCGCTTTGCCGCCTTCTGCGATGACGGCTTTGACTGGCGGGATGCCTGATAGATGCTGGCGCAACCGGCATATGATATTGCGCTGATCCTGGATCAGGGTCAGCGCGAGACGCAGGAAGACGCGATTGCCGCACGCATGTTCGATGCAGCGGATGCAGGCTACGTCGTAGTTGCAGATGGTATGGGCGGCCACGCGGCGGGCGAGGTTGCATCGGAGTTGGTGGTCTCAGCCTGGCGCGAGTCGCTGGACGCCGAGCTTGAGAATACGCCCTTGTCAGAATCGGCAGTGGTAGACGCCCTGCCACTGGCGGCAATGCAAGCCAACGCTTCGATCGCATTCCACTGCGAGGACAAAGGCGACAAATTCAACATGGGGTCGACCCTGCTGGGGCTGCTGTTGCTTGGTCACCGCGCCTTCTGGATCTCGATCGGTGACAGCCCCTTGTACCTGTTCCGCGACGGGGTTCTGCGCCAGATCAACGAAGATCACTCGATGGCTCCGGCGATCGACGCGCAGGTGAGCGAAGGCAAACTGACCGAGGCCGAAGCACAGGCGCATCCCGACCGCAACCAGCTGACCTCGGTCATAATGGGGGCTGCAATCCCCAAGGTCGATTGCCCCGAAACGCCGCTGGAGCTGACCGCTTCGGACGTGCTGATCCTGGGCAGCGACGGGTTGCAATATCTCAGCAACGCCGAAATTCAGTCCATCGTCCAAAGCAATTCGAACGCCTGGGCACAGGACATCGCCGACGCGCTTTGGCAGGCCCTCCGCACCAAGGGCGATCCCGATCAGGACAATGCCTCGATCGGCGTCGTGAAACTTACAAAAAACTAACCAAGGCAAAGCTACAGGACCCATGAAACCTCATCTGTTCATCTCCAGCCTGGCACTAGCTGCCGCGGCCGGCACCGCCTCGGCGCAAGAAGCGTGCTCGACCTACGAAATCCAACGCGGCGACAGCCTGCGCGAGTTGACGATCGAAGTGTATTCGACCGAGGACTTCCGCATCATCTTTGATGCCAACCGCGACGTGATCGGCAACAACCCGAATATCATCCGGGTGGGCGACGTCCTGACCCTGCCCTGCCTTGAGGATATCGGGCGGGCCCCGGCTGCACCGCAGACCGAAGCCGAAGCGATGGCCGCTGAAATGGCGGCGGAACTGGTAAAGGCCGCCGAAAAGCGGGCCGCCAAGGCAATCGCCGACGCCGAAGCCCGCGTTGCTGAGGCTGAAGCCGAAGCCAAAAAGGCCAGCGAAGAAGCCGTGATCGCAGCCAAGGCCGAGGCCAAAAAAGAGATCGAAGCCGCCCGTGCCGAGGGGGCCGCCCTGATCCGCAACGCGGATGAAGGTGAGCGTCCGGAAATTCGGGACAGACAGCTGCTGCTGATCACCGGTGGCGACTATGCGCCTTTCACCGACGAGGCTCTGCCCAATCGCGGCCTTTACACCAATCTGGTGGAAACCGCGATGCTGCGTGCCGCGCCCGAGCAAAGCTACAAGATCCAGTTCGTCAACGATTGGTCCTCGCATCTGGACCTGTTGATGCCGACTCTGGCCTTTGACGCCACATTCCCCTGGTCGCGACCGAATTGCGAAGAGGCCGCAACACTGTCCGACAAGGACCGCGCGCGTTGTGAAACCTACAACTTCTCGAACCCGTTCTACGAGGTCGTGGACACATTCTTTGCCCGTGAAGGTTCGGGCTATGAACAGACCCTGACCTATGCCGATTTTGCAGGCACCACGATCTGCCGTCCCGAGGGCTGGTCGTTGTCGCACATGGACGCGGTGGGCCTTTACGAGCCAGCGATCACTCTGATGCGCCCCGTTTCGCCGGATGCCTGCTTTCACGCGGTCATGGAAGGCACGGCCGATATCGTTGCGATCGAAGCCCATCTGGCGGTCGAGGCAATCGCACGGCTGGGATACGAGCACCGCATCATCGAAAACCCCAACCTGGCGGCGATCAAGTCGCTTAACGTCATGACCCACAAAGATAATCCGGATGGAGAGGCGATCCTTGAGACGCTGAACCAGGGTCTGGCGATCATGCAGCAATCCGGAGAATGGCGAGACATCGTCTCGACCGCCCTGCGCCATCAGATGGAAAACGGCTGAAACAACAAATAGCCCTCTCAAATACTACCTGGAGAAACTACCTAATGCCCCAACTACCGCTCCAAAACGTCGTGATGACCTCTGCTGCAGTCATCGCACTAAGCGCCGGAGCCGCTGCCGCCCAGCAAGCGTGTACGAACTATACCGTGCAAGATGGTGACACCATGGCCACCATCGCCATTGCTGCCTACGGCACATCGAACTATCAGCCGATCTTCAACGCCAACCGGAATGCGATCAGCAACCCGAATGATCTGTCGCCGGGGTTGTCTCTGGTCCTGCCGTGTGAAGATGGCAGCCTGCCGAACGGTCAAAGTGCCCGCGAAATCATCGCGGCAGAGCAGGAACGCTACGCCAATTCCAATCACAGCAGCGCGTTCAAGGCGCCGATCAAGCTGGTAACGGGTAACGGATGGGCACCCTTCGCAGATGAAACTCTGAATGGTGGGGGGTTTATCACCCGCTTGGGCACCACGGCTCTGCACCGGGCCGGCAACTCTCATGACTATTCGATCAGCTTCGTGGACGACTGGAACTCGCATATCGAAACGCTGCTGCCTTTGGCTGCGTTTGACGTATCGATGGCCTGGAACATGCCGGACTGCACCAACCGCACGTATGATTGGTCGTGGGAAACTGAAATCCGCTGCACACAGTTCCATGCTTCGGCTCCGGTCTATGACATCGTTCTGGGCTTCTACACGCTGCCGCAAAGCAACTTTGCCGCCGCGACAAGCTTTGAGGACCTGAAGGACGCAACTGTCTGCCGCATGGATGGCTGGTTCATTCACGACCTCGAACAAGAGGGGCTGCACCCCGGAAAAACCATTGACCTGATTCAGCCCGTCACCGCGCGGGAATGCCTGGATGCGGTCATGACCGGGACAGCGGACGTCGCGACCTTCGAAGTGCAGCTGTTCGCCGACGCCATGGCCGAGATGGGGTTGAACGAGAAAGACCTGGTCGAAAACCCCTATGTCTCGACCCTCTCTGCGCTCCGCTTCATTACCCACCGGTCCAATCCGATGGGGAAACAGTATCTGGCGATGCTGAACAAGGGGCTGCACGAAATGCGAGAATCCGGTGAATGGTACGCCATCATCTCAGACACGCTGAACGAGCACAACGAACGACTGTTAGCTGCTTCTGGCTAAGGTTTCATTTTCAACATTCCAACCCACGGGAGGAAGAAAAAATGCTGAAAGAAAAACTAAACATCAAGGTGATGACGGCTACGGCCGTCCTCACACTCACCGCAGGCGCAGCCGCAGCGCAGGAAGCCTGTTCGAACTATACCGTCGAAGACGGCGACACGATGGCCACAATCGCCATTGCAGCCTATGGCACGTCGAACTATCAGCCGATCTTCAACGCAAACCGCAACGTCATCACCAACCCGAACGACCTGGCACCCGGTCTTGTACTGGCCCTGCCCTGTGAAGACGGCAGCCTGCCGAACGGTCAGTCCGCACAGGAAATCATCGCAGCCGAAGAAGCACGAGCAGCCAGCGTCAAGCGGTCAAGCGTTTATCAGCCGCCCATCAAGCTGGTAACCGGTAACGGCTGGGCACCGTTTGCCGATGAATCATTGAACGGTGGTGGCGCGATCACCCGTCTGGGCACTACCGCGCTGCAGCGTGGCGGCAACGCGCGGGATTATTCGGTCAGCTTCGTTGACGACTGGAACTCGCACCTTGAAACACTGCTGCCGCTGGGTGCATTTGACGTGTCGATGGCGTGGAACATGCCAGACTGCACCAACCGCACCTATGAGTGGTCATGGGAAACCGAAGTGCGTTGCACCCAATTTGACGCATCCGTCCCAGTCTATGACATCGTTGTCGGTTTCTACACCCTGCCAGAAAGCGACTACGCAAACGCCACCACGTTCACTCAGTTGGAAGGCGCAACAATCTGCCGTATGGATGGATGGTTCATCCACGACCTTGAACAAGAAGGTCTACACAACGGCGACACCATGACCCTGATGCAGCCAATCACTGCGCGTGAGTGCCTTGACGCTGTTCTGACCGGCACCGCCGACGTTGCAACCTTCGAGGTTCAGCTGTTCTCGGACACCATGGTGGAAATGGGCTTGACCTCGAACGATCTGGTGGAAAACCCGTTTGTGACTTCGCTGTCCTCACTGCGTTTCATCAGCCACCGCAGCAACCCGTTCGGAAAACAATATCTGGCGATGCTGAACAAAGGCCTGAACGAGATGCGGGAATCCGGCGAATGGTACGCCATCGTTTCGGACACTCTGCGTGAGCACAATGAAAAACTGATGGCAGCGTCGAACTGATCCCACGGTTCAACTAACCACCAAGGGGCTGGTCTCAGGACCGGCCCCTTTTTTGTCCGGGGCCTTCCGGTTCAGCGCCCCGGCCAAAGCGCCTAAGGGAAACCCCCAATACCCAGCCGCGCTGGAAGTGATATTCTGCAGACAACTAACCGGAGAGACTTTGCCTCCCCACTCACTCAAAAAGGGGCTGACTTTGGGGGTCAGCCCCTTTTTCTTTTCAACACTCTGATTTGAAACGTAAAAGCCACGCCCAAAGGCGTGGCCCTACACAATCAGCCGATGATCGCGTTCAGAGTCGCACTGGGGCGCATGACTGCTGCAGTCTTGGCGGGATCGGTGTGATAGTACCCGCCCAGATCGGCGGGCGCGCCTTGTGCGGCCGCCAGTTCACCCAGGATCTGTACTTCCTTGTCGGCCAGTTCCTTGGCAATGGGGGCAAATTCAGCCGCCAGCTCCGCATCGTCGGATTGCGCGGCCAAAGCCTCGGCCCAGTAGCGTGCAAACCAGTAGTGGCTGTCACGATTGTCGGGCTGGCCAACTTTACGGCTGGGCGACTTGTTGTTGTCCAGAATGCCCTGCGTTGCAGCCTCGGCCGCGGCACCCAGAACGCCTGCTTTGGCGTTACCCTTGCTGTCGGCTAGGAAGTTCAGCGATTCACCCAGCGCACAGAACTCACCCATCGAGTCCCACCGCAGGTGGTTTTCTTCGACCAGCTGCTGCACGTGTTTCGGGGCCGAACCGCCGGCACCGGTTTCGAACAGACCGCCACCATTCATCAGCTTGACGATTGACAGCATCTTGGCCGAAGTGCCCAGTTCCAGGATCGGGAACAGGTCGGTCAGGTAATCCCGCAGCACGTTGCCGGTGATGGCAATGCTGTCCTTACCTGCCGTGATGGTCTCTAGCGATTGGCGGGTCGCCTCACGCGGCGCCATGATCTGGAACTTGTCGGCCACGCCAGCAGCTTCGAGCGCCGGTTTGACGTATTTGATCAGTTCGGCATCGTGGGCGCGGTTTGCGTCCAGCCAGAAGATCGCCTCGGACCCGGTCAGGCGCTGACGGTCCATGGCCAGCTGAATCCAGTTCTCGATCGGCGCTTTCTTGACGGTGCACGACCGCCAGATGTCGCCCTTTTCGACCGCGTGCTCATGCAGCGTTTCGCCATTGGCCAGAACGATGCGGATGGTGCCATCTGCAGGGGCCTGGAACGTGGTCGGGTGCGAGCCATATTCCTCGGCCTTCTGCGCCATCAGGCCAACGTTGGCGACGGCACCGGCAGTGGCCGGGTTCAGCGCGCCATTGGCTTTGAAGAAGTTGATCGCTTCGTCATAGACCGGCGCATAGCAGCGGTCGGGGATCACACAGTTGGTGTCGCCCTTGGCCCCGGTCTCATCCCAGCCCTTGCCACCTGCGCGGATCACGGCAGGCATCGAGGCGTCGATGATCACGTCCGACGGCACGTGCAGGTTGGTGATGCCCTTGTCGCTGTCGACCATGTACATCGACGGACGGTCGCCTTTCAGCGCGTCGATGGCGGCCACGATCTCGGCATTGTCCTTGACGCGATCCAGCAGGTCACCCAGACCCGAGTTCGGGTTCACACCCAGCGCGTCCAGTTCGGCACCGAATTTCTCGAACACCGGGGCCAGCCAGGCTTTGACCGCATAGCCAAAGATGATCGGGTCGGACACTTTCATCATGGTCGCTTTCATGTGAAGCGAGAACATGGTGCCGTCTTTCTTGGTGTCTTCGATGGCGTCCGCCAGGAACGCAGACAGGGCTTTGACCGACATGAAGGTCGCGTCCGCCACGGTGCCTTCGTCCAGCGTCCAACCGTCTTTCAGAACGGTCACGCTGCCATCTTTGCCGACGAACTCGATCTTTGCATCACCGGCCTGCGCTGCAGTGATGGTGGCCGATTTTTCGTTTGCGTAGAAATCGTTATCCGACATCGACGAGACTTTGGTTTTGCTGTCTGCGGACCACTCGCCCATCGAATGCGGGTTGTTCTGAGCGTAGTTTTTAACAGCCTTTGCCGCGCGGCGGTCACTGTTGCCTTCGCGCAGAACCGGGTTCACGGCCGAGCCTTTGATGGCGTCGTAACGCGCGCGGATCGCTTTTTCGGCGTCGTTTGCAGGCTCTTCGGGATAGTTCGGGATATCGTAGCCCTGCGCCTGCAGCTCTTCGATCGCAGCAACCAACTGCGGGACCGAGGCCGAGATGTTCGGCAGTTTGATCACGTTGGCCTCAGGCGTTTTCACCAACTCACCCAGCGCGGCCAGATCGTCGGTGATGCGCTGTGCATCGGTCAGGTTTTCCGGAAAGGTTGCCAGAATACGGCCCGCCAGCGAAATATCCTTGGTGCCAACGCTGACACCTGCAGCACCGGCGAACTTGCGAATGATGGGCAGGAACGACGCGCTGGCCAGCTCGGGCGCTTCGTCTACAATGGTATACAATATATCGAAGTTCGATTTTTCTGCCATATTCTTTTACCTTTTTTAAGCCTTTCGGGGCGTGCGATCCAAGAGTGTGCCACGTATTCGTGGCTGCGGATGGGGCGCGAGAATCCTACCGCCCCAAGGGTGACTCTGATTTGACAGGGCCTCCCATAAAACAGGTTGGGTTTCGGATCAATCCTTTAGAGGAGGCGCAAATTGACACGGTCACTCTAATCTGCAGTAAGCCATTTCACTTTTGGCAGCGTTGCAAGGGCCACAGCGCCTAAATTCTCTACTGCGGCCCAAGATCCGCAAAGCCGGTGGAAGCCGCAAGTTGCTGGACGTAGTCTGCAATCGTTTCATTCAAATGATCGGCAGAACCGGCCTCGGCCTCTGGTGGTACCGGAACACCAGCTTCTCGAATGAGGCATAAGAAAAACGACCGATCACGGCGTCCAGCATTTTGCAGAAACATGTCAATATCGAGCTTCGCGAGATCAGTTCTTCCAAGATCCGCATACACCCGAGATCGAGTTATCCAATCCCGATTCCCGCGAAGGCCAACCATTCATCCACTCTTTGAGACCATCTTTTGACAACCCCCTTCCGTGCGTGGGTCCGTTGTTCGGACCATTGAGAGAATTCTTCAACGAATTCCACGCCCTTCTTCTCATCATCTATCTTTAGGCGAACCAAAGCCGGCAGGTACAGTTTTGTGACTGCGTTCTGCTCCAGCTGCGCGGCTCTATTTGTTGCCGCAAGGCCGCCTTCGAGATCACCTGTTGTATTCAGGTGAAGAAGCAGCTGCCACATAGGAACCCAGGTCTGATTTGGCCAGCGTTTCTCGGCCTGAGCCAGAAACTGTTTCGAAGCGTCAATTCCGTTCAGTAAGAAATGCGCGTTCACCAGTGACATGCCCGCTTCTTTGCGGCTTGCGTTGATCTACAAGACCCGCTCCCACAGCCTAATAGCAGCCTGCGTGTTCCCATGGCGCGCTTCTAAAGCGGCCTTACCATCCAACGCATCCGTGCTATCTGGATCGATTTGCAAAACCCGAGCAAAATCAGCCTCCGCCGCTGAGACATCCCCGATCGCGTCCAGTGCCAAAGCCCGCCGTGGCATCGGGGTCGTATCTTCGGAGTGAAACTCTGACGCCCCTTTGTAATTTGCAATGGCCGCACCGTAGTGTTTGCCCCTGTGGTAGGCCCAGCCGCGTGCGCTCAGAAGTCTGCATTGTTGCGTGGGGGCAGTGTCTCAAGCTCCATCAGAGTTGAGCAGGTGGCAACCACGTGGTCCATACTGCCCCTGTTAACCATGCAAATCGCAGAAATTTCGGTGTAGTCAGGTTTGGAGTCGAGAGACCAAATCACGCCCGCGACAGCCATGATCAAGGCCGCAAAGCGGATCTTCACTGAAGCTCTTTTGAGAAACTCTACTCATCTATAAGTAGAGAGGCCCGTTCACCACTTCAAGCGGGCTGGCCTGTATCAAACACCCCACGTGTCGCTCAACCGATACCCGCCGGGCCAGGGGTCATCCGGGTCCAGCATATGTTGGTGCGTGCCGGTGATCCAGCCTCGGCCGCTGATTTCGGGGACAATGGCTGGGCGGTCGCCGACTTGGGCTTGCTCGACAATCCGTCCGGTAAAGCGCGATCCGATGATCGAGACCGCCTCGAACGTTTGACCGACCGTCATTTGACCCTTTGCGGCCATCAGGGCCATCCGCGCCGAGACCGCCGTACCGGTGGGGGACCGGTCAACTTTGCCCGGCTGAATGGCGACTGCGGATTTGCCGGTCAGGCCGGTTTCCGTCTGCTCAAGCGGCCCGCAAAAGGCACAGAAGGAGATGTGATCCCAATCCGGGTTCTCGGGGTGGGCAAAGCCAAGCTGATCATTGGCCGCGTTGGTGATGGCCACACCCATACGCGCGATGTCGCGGGCTTCGTTTTCGACGATTTCAAACCCCAGCGCCGCAGCATCGACCACAACGAAGCTGTCCCCGCCATAGGCCGTATCCACGGTCAGGGTGCCGATGCCCGGGACCTCCAGCGGAACGGAAATCTTGTCGGCAAAACTGGGCAGGTTTTGCACGAAAATGCGCTCGGCCTTGCCGTTTCGGCATTCGGCCCGGACCTTCACCAACCCGCCCGGGGCTTCAAGCGTCATGAGGGTCTCGGGCTCCTGCATTGGGATGATCCCGCCATCCAGCAGAACGGTGGACACGCAAATCGAGTTCGAGCCGGACATGGGCGGCGTATCTTCCGGCTCCATGATGATAAAGGCGGCGTCGGCCTCGGGATGTTTCGGCGGCACCAGCAGGTTGACGTGCCGGAAAACACCGCCGCGAGGTTCGTTCAGCACAAAGTTTCGCAGGGTCTGGTCCTGCGCGATGAAGGCACGCTGTTCCCAAATAGTCGCGCCGGGCGGCGGCTGAACACCGCCAACGATCACATCACCCACTTCCCCTTCGGCATGGGCCGAGATCACATGAATAGTCTTGCTGCTGCGCATGTTCTGTCCTTAAAAACGGGAGGCCGAAAATGGCGTCAGTGAAATCTGGGCAGACTGCTCGTCAATCAAAGCGCCGACCAGTTCAGCCGTTCCTGCCGATTGGGTCAGGCCCAGATGGCCGTGGCCGAACGCATAGATCACGTCCCTTGCGTGCGACGAAGTTCCGATCACCGGCAGGCTGTCGGGCAGCGACGGGCGGAACCCCATCCATTGCGTGCCGCCCTCGGTGTTCAGACCGGGCAGAAACTGCGTCGCTTTTTGCAGCAAAGTATCGGCCCGTTTGAAATTCGGGGGGAGGTCCAAGCCACCCAGTTCCACCGCGCCACCGATCCGGACGCCGCCATTGATCCGGCTGGCCACAAAACCGTGGCGCGAGAACGTCAGATGCATCCGCAGGTCAAACGCGCCCTCGGGGAGGGTCGTGTTATAGCCGCGCTCGGTCTCCAACGGGATTTGATCACCGAGTGTCCGCGCGAGGTGATGCGACCACGCCCCTGCGCACAGCACGACCTTGTCCGCCTCAACCTCACTTTCTGTCAGGGTGACCCTTACGCCGCTGTCGGTGGGCGTCAGCGCACGTATCTCCTGATGTTCGATCCGGCCACCACGGTCCCGGAAAGCCTGCGCCAGATGCTCGACCCACTTCTTGGGATCGAGAGTGTTGATCCAGTTCGGCGTAAACCCGGCATGGGTGAACCGAGGGCTGAGTCCGGGTTGTCGTTCGGCAATCGCTTCGCGGCTTTCCAGAAGCTCGAATTCAATCCCATGCTGACGGCGCAACTCCCACGTGGGCAGGCTGGCGCGGTACTCGGCCTCGCTTTCATATAGCTGCATCTGCCCATCGCGTTGCATCATCGCCTCGCCATCCACCGATGCGATCAGCCGGGTCAGAGCTGCGCTGGACAAGTCCATCAAGCTGGCTTGGGCGTGCAGGAGATCCGTGTAACGTCGCGGACGACTGGCGCGCCAGAACCGATACATCCAAGGCGCAATCTTCAAAGCATAGGCGGGCGGAATGGACAGCGGCCCCAGCGGGTCCAGCAGCCATTTCGGAGCCTTTTTCATGATGCCGGGGGTTGCCAACGGTTCAACCTCGGAAAAGGCAAAGGCACCCGCATTTCCGGCCGAAGCCTGTGCGGCGACGCCTTCGCGATCCTGCACCAGAACAGAATGGCCCCGGCGCTGCAATTCCAGCGCCGTTGTGATACCGATGATACCGGCGCCAATCACAACGACCTGCTTGGTCATAGCTCTATGCCCTCTTTGAATGGATCGGTCGTGTCAAATATCAGCGTCGTCTCGGCAATGATATGCGCCTGCCCGGTGATCGAGGGGATGACCCCTCCGTTCGGCCCCGGTTGATAGGACAGCCGATAGGCGCTGCCGATGACGCTGTGCTGGACGATTTCCTCTCCCGGGGCCAGCGCCCCGTCCACAGCCAAGCAGGCCAGACGCGCTGAACTGCCGGTGCCACAGGGCGAACGGTCGTAGTTATCGTCCGGGCACAGCACGAAGTTGCGGCTGTGGACCTTAGGATCGGGGGAGGCATCCTGAAAGATCACGTGGTCGATTGGCTCGCCCTGCTCGCCGCCAATCCCCTGCGCGATCGCGGCCTTACGGATTGCGACCGTCATTTCAGTCAACTGACTGATATTGCCGGTCTCAACCGGGATCGGGCTGGGATCGACGATGAAGAACCAATTGCCGCCATAGGCAACATCTCCCGTCACCGCGCCATAGCCCGGCACATCCAATGTCACATCGTTGTGGACCCTGCGGCTTTCGATATTCGTGACGGTGACGGTGTTGGCATCGTGCAGCTCAACCGTCACGATCCCAGCGGGGGTTTCGATCTTGTGACGGCCGGCACGGATCCGCCCCAGATGCGCCAGTGTGACCGTCAGACCAATGGTGCCGTGACCGCACATGCCCAGCACCGCGTCCACGTCGAAATAGATCACGCCGGTCACGCAGGACGGGTCGACCGGTTCGACCAATAGCGCGCCAACCATGGCGGGCTGACCGCGCGGTTCCAGCATGATCGACCGGTAAAACCCTTCATGCTCGGACGCCAACCTGCGGGCGCGCTCGGCCAGCGGGCCAGAGCCCAGATCCGGTGCGCCGCCGAGGATGACCCGCGTTGGCTCACCCCCGGTATGGCTGTCGATCACATGCATTCAGCGATCACTCCACCCTGTTTTGACCAATCGGCGAACCATGTGCGGAACAGGTCGTATTGCTGTTCGCAATAGTTGCGCTGCGCGTCGGTCAGCTCATCGGTTTCATTGAAGTGCAGACGGTATTCCTGTTCGCCGTTCAGCACCAGAAGATGCTTGTAATACAGCACCAGATCGGGGCCTTCGTCAAAGCTGGAAAGCACTTGGATCGCCTCGGTCAGCTCTTGCGCCCGCTGACGCGCCTCGGCATGGCCTTGCGCTGCCTTTTGCGACAATGTGGCCAGCAACAGGGCCTCGCGCGGCAGGGCGGTGCCGATTCCGGTGATCGATCCGGTCGCACCGCAATTGACGAAGCCGTGGTAAACCTCAGTGTCCACGCCCACCATCAGGGTCACCTGATCGTCCTGACTGGTGATGTTTTCGGCCGCATAGCGCAGGTCATCCTTGCCGCCGAATTCCTTGAAGCCGATCAGGTTGGAATGCTCGGCCCGCAGGGCAAAGAACAGATCGGCGCGCGTGGCAAAACCATAATACGGGCTGTTGTAGATGATCGCAGGAACATCCGGCGCGGCGGACAGGATCGCCTTGAAGTGGTTCTTTTGCGCAGCCGGGGACGTGCCGCGCGACAGGACGCGCGGGATTACCATAAGGCCGACCGCGCCGACCTTCTGCGCATGTGCTGCGTGGGCGACAGCGGATTTGGTGTTGATGGCCCCGGTGCCAACCACAACGGGCAGTCCCGCTGCGACCAAGCGTTCAACACCCTCCATGCGCTGCTCATCCGTCAACAGCGGCCAGTCGCCCATCGATCCGCAATAGACAACAGCCGACATGCCCGCATCGATCATCTGCTTTCCCTTGCGCACCAACGCATCGAAATCAGGTGTGCGATCCGCCTTACAGGGGGTCATGAGCGCAGGCATGGTGCCGGTGAAAACATTGGTCGACATCGGATCTATCCTTTGAAAATGCAGGGTCAGGACGGGCGGAATGGGCCCTTTCAAATCGCCATAACGGATATTGGATACAAAATCCAGAAAAATTGAAGCCAAGAAAAAACGCGCCGGGTCGCAGGATCGGCGCGTTTGGTTTGGGGTGCTGTGTGAGGGTTACCGGAACCGCTGGCCGGTCTCCGGATCGAACAACATTGTCCGTTCCGAGCGAACGACAAGGCCGATTCGGTCGCCTTGTTTACTGCGCTGGTCATCTCGCTCTTCGACGATCAGCTTGTCGCCACTCGGCGTCAGAAGATATGAATAGCTCACCCCGCCTAGCGCCTCGGTCAGATCAACAGTGCAGGTGTCGCCCGCGCGGTCGATCTCGATATGCTCTGGGCGGATACCCAGCGTGACCTTGCTCTGCCCTGCAGGCACATTGGCCGGCACCTCCAGCGGTGCGCCAAGCGCCGGGTGCGAGACCTTGCCGTCCGCATAGTCGCATTCAAGGAAATTCATCGCCGGAGAGCCAATGAACCCCGCCACGAACCGGTTGTCCGGATCGCGATACAGATCCATCGGCGCGCCGACCTGTTCGATCCGACCATCGCGCAGCACCACAATCTTGTCGGCCATCGTCATCGCCTCGACCTGATCGTGGGTCACGTAGATCATCGTGGCGCCGATCTCATTGTGCAGCCGCGCGATCTCAACCCGCATCTCGACCCGCAGTTCGGCATCAAGGTTGGACAGAGGTTCGTCGAACAGAAACACCTCAGGCCCCCGAACAATCGCGCGCCCGATAGCCACACGCTGACGCTGGCCCCCGGACAGCGCCTTGGGTTTGCGCTTGAGATACTGATCCAGCTTCAGGATATTCGACGCCTGCTGCACCTTCTGGTCGATCTCGGACTTGGCGACCCCGTTCATGCGCAGACCAAAGCCCATGTTTTCAGCCACGCTCATATGAGGGTACAGCGCATAGGTCTGGAAGACCATCGCCACGCCACGCTTGGCCGGGTCCATATGAGTCACGTCACGCGCGCCGATATGAATCTGCCCTTCGGTGGTCTCTTCAAGCCCGGCAATCATCCGCAGCAAGGTAGACTTGCCGCAGCCCGAGGGGCCGACAAAGACGCAGAACTCTCCATCCTCGATTTCCAGATCAATGCCGTGAATTACCTGCGTCTCGCCATACCGCTTGATCGCCTGATTCAAAGTCACACCCGTCATGTCGCTTGCATCCTGTCTGTTTCGGCGCTTGGGCGGGTCTCAGGGAACCGCCAAGCCTGTGCTTCGGCTCCGATCTGTTCGGCCACGCGGCGAACTCGGGGAACCCAGGTTTCCAATTGTTCGAAATTCATCCGCTCGGTCGATCCGGTCACGGAAATCGCCCCCAGCATCCGCCCGCCCGAGGTCAGGATCGGACAGGCAATGCAGATGATGCCGGGTTCGTGCTCTTCATCGTCGATGGCGTAACCCCGGCTGCGGATCAGGTCGAGGTCAGCCCGCAGCGCCGCCTCGGAGGTCAGCGTCTTGTCGGTAAACCGGTGATAGCTTTGCTGCGATACCGCGCGATCCAACGCCGCCTCGTCCAGATAGGCCATCATCGCCTTGCCTACACCGGTGCAATAGGCGGGACCAACCTTGCCGGCCTGCGAGTACATCTCGACGGGCTGAGCGGCGTTGCGCTTATCGACATACAGCACCTGGCTGGAATCGAGCTGCGCCAGATGCACCGTTTCCCCGGTTTCCCGGCTGAGCTCGTCCAGAAACGGACGCGCAATCGGCGCCAGCGAGCTTTGCGTCCATGCCGCATGTGCAAGCCGCACCAATCGCAATCCCGGTGCGTATGTCTGCCGATCGGGGTCATATGACAGCATCCCCTGATTGGTCAGCGTCTGCAGAAACCGATACAGCGTCGCCTTGGGGAAATCGCTGCTTTCCAGCAATTCGGCGAATCGGACCGGGCGGGCAAAAGCCGCCACCTGATCCAGCACGTCACATGCTTTTCCTATTGTTCCGTCACCAGCCACGGGCGCCTGTTCTCCTCCCTTTAACCCATCGCCATTGCAACGAGGGTCTTGACAAGACTAACCGAGTCGATGTGTAGTTTTCAATATGTAAAACACGGTTTCATTATTTGGAACTTAAAAAGCAAAAATGGAAGCTAAGGGAGGAAACCATGCATTCCATGTTCAAGCGCACAGCAGCGGCGCTGGCGGCCAGTGTGGCACTTGCCGCACCTGTTGCGGCCGAGCTGACCGGCGAGCTGAGAATCTTTCTCGACACATCGAACCCGGCGCCGCGCGCGACGATGGAAGCGATGATCGAGCGGTTCGCGGCCAAGCACCCGGGGCTGGAGATCGAAACCACCGTGATCGACCGCGAGGCCTACAAGACGCAGATCCGCAACTTCCTGACAGCCGACACGCCGGATGTTGCCACATGGTATGCGGCCAACCGGATGAAGCCCTATGTCGAAGCCGGACTGTTCGAAGACGTCTCGGACCTGTGGGCCGAGCCTGAGATTGCCGACAACCTGGCCTCGACCAAAGGCGCGATGACCATCGACGGCAAGCAGTGGGGCGTGCCCTATACCTACTACCAGTGGGGTGTTTACTACCGCAAAGACATCTTTGATGAGCTGGGCCTGACCGAGCCGACCACTTGGGAAGAAGAGCTGGCCAACTGCCAGAAGATCGTCGATTCGGACCGTGCCTGCTATACCATCGGCACCAAGTTCCTGTGGACCGCCGGTGGCTGGTTCGACTACCTGAACATGCGCACCAACGGGTTTGATTTCCACAACCAACTCGCCAATGGTGAAATCAGCTGGGAGGATGACCGGGTCAAGCAGACCTTTGCCAACTGGAAACAGCTGATCGACATGGGTGCGTTCATCGACAACCACCAGACCTATAGCTGGCAGGAGGCCCTGCCCTTTATGGTCAATGGTGAAGCCGCGGCCTATCTGATGGGCAACTTTGCTGTTGCACCCTTGCGCGAGGCTGGCCTGACCGACGATCAATTGGATTTCTACCAGTTCGTCGCCATCAACCCCGATGTCGAACTGGCCGAAGATGCCCCGACCGACACATTCCACATCCCGGCCAACGCCTCGAACAAAGAAGCCGCACGAGAGTTCCTGCGCTTTGCCGTTTCACCGGATGAACAGACCGAGATCAACAATGGCGCAAACCTCGGCCAGCTGCCTGTGAACGCACAGTCTGCAGTGGATGACGACAAGTTCCTACAACAGGGCTTCACCATGTTGTCGTCTAACAGCCCCGGCGGCGTCGCCCAATTCTGGGACCGCGATGCGCCTGCGGAAATGGCCAAAGTGTCGATGGAAGGCTTCCAGGAGTTCATGGTCAAGCCGGACAACGCCGACCGCATCCTGTCCAAACTGGAACGCGCCCGTCAGCGTATCTACGACAACTAAACCGGTCAGGCCGGGCCCAAGCCCGGCCTGCACCTCATCCTGCGTAAGGCGGGTGCTAACCCGTCTTACTCCTTTGACCAAAACCCTCGAGTATCCGCATGTCAGCCGTTGAAGCCCCCGAACAGGAAAGCTGGTTCCACAGAAACCAACAGCGCATCGCGCCCTGGCTATTTCTGGCCCCCGGCCTGCTGTTCTTCATGGTCTATGTGATCATCCCGGTATTCCAATCCTTCAATCTGTCTCTGTACGAATGGGACGGGCTAGGGGCTGCCGAATATGTCGGGTTCAGAAACTACGAAGACCTCTATTGGGAATGGGTGGACCGGGATGCGTTTTACACTTCGCTCAAAAACAACCTGATCTGGCTGATCCTTTATCTGGCCGCGATCCCTGCGGGCTTGTTCATCGCTCTGTTCCTGAACCAAACGGTCTGGGGCATCCGCCTGTACAAGTCGCTGTTCTTCTTCCCCTTCGTGATTTCTCAGGTTGTCGTCGGCCTCGTGTTCACCTGGTTCTATGATCCGACCTTTGGCCTGCTAAACGAATTCCTCAGCCTCTTCGGCATGGGCCCGCTGAATGTCTTGGGCGACGAACGCTTTGTGACCTACGGCATCATCTTCGCCGGTCTCTGGCCGCAGACAGCCTATTGCATGATCCTGTACCTGACCGGCCTGAACGCCGTGGACCCCGAACAGATTGAGGCTGGACGCCTGGACGGCGCCAAGGGCCTGCGGATGCTGTGGCACATCATCCTGCCGCAACTGCGCCCCGCGACCTTCATCGCCTTTGTTGTGACCATCATCGGCGCGCTGCGCAGCTTTGACCTGATCTCGATCATGACCCAGGGCGGGCCGTTCGGCTCATCCCGCGTGCTGGCCTATTATATGTTCGAGGTCGCACTGTCCGAATACGGCTTCCGCATGGGATACGGTGCCGCCATCGCGGTGGTCCTGTTCCTGATCATGCTCTGCTTCATCGCCTATTTCCTGTGGTCGATGTATCGCGAAGAAAAGGGGCACTGAGATGTTTCCCAAACCCATCGAAAAACAATCCCGCGCGGCGCAAATCAGCTATCAGGCCATGTTGCCGCTTGCCTTGCTGCTGTGGCTCGGACCCCTCCTGGCGGTCGCCCTGTTTTCGGTCAAACCGGCGGCGGATTTCACCAATGCAAACTACTGGGGTATGCCGTCCAGCTTTGAAGGCGCGTTCAACTACGGGCAGGTGTTTTTCAACTCTGACATGCCGCGGTATCTGCTGAATTCATTTCTGATCACCATTCCCACGGTGATCGGCGCCGTGGCGCTCAGCTGCATGACCGGCTTTGCACTCGGCATCTATAAATTCAAATCGAACCTCTGGATCTTCTTCATGTTCGTGGCAGGTAATTTCGTGCCCTTCCAGATCCTGATGGTTCCGGTGCGCGATCTGACCCTGCAACTGGGCCTCTACAACACCAAAACCGGCCTGGTCCTGTTCCACATCGCCTTCCAGACCGGGTTCTGCACGCTGTTCATGCGTAACTTCATCCGCGCGCTGCCCTTTGAACTGATCGAGGCCGCCCGCGTCGAAGGCATCAGCGAATGGCGCATTTTCTGGTACGTGGTCCTGCCGCTGATGAAGCCAGCCATCGCCGCGCTCAGCGTGTTGATCTTCACCTTCATCTGGAACGACTATTTCTGGGCCGTGGTCCTGACCCAAGGCGCTGAAAGCCAACCTGTCACCGCAGGGATCACCAGCTTCAACGCTCAGTTCCGCGCCGCCTATCAGTTGATGAGCGCCGGCTCCATCGTCGCTGCTCTGCCGCCGGTGGCCATGTTCTTCCTCATGCAGAAACACTTCATCGCGGGCCTGACCCTCGGTGCCGTAAAATAACGTCAAACCAGAGGTTTGCCTCAATGACAAAGATCACCTTTATCGGAGCGGGCTCCACGATCTTCATGCAGAACATCGTGGGCGACGCGCTGCTGACCCCCGCTCTGGCTGACAGCCATTTCGCGTTGATGGATATTGACCCCGAGCGTCTGGCCGAAAGCGAGGCTGTGGCCCGTGCCATGATCCGTTCGGTTGGAACCGGAGCAACCGTCACCACCCATACCGACCGCCGCGCGGCGCTGGACGGGGCCGATTTCGTGATCACCGCCTTTCAGGTCGGCGGGTACGATCCTTGTACGATCACCGATTTCGAAATCCCCAAACAATACGGCCTACGCCAGACCATCGCCGATACGTTGGGTGTCGGAGGCATCATGCGCGGTCTGCGCACGGTTCCGGTTCTGTGGGACGTGGCGCGGGACATGATGCAATTGTGCCCGAATGCGACGCTGCTGCAATACGTCAACCCGATGGCGATCAACACCTGGGCCCTGGCCGAACAGTTCCCTGCACTAAAACATGTTGGCCTTTGCCACTCGGTCCAGAACACGGTCGAGGAATTGGCGCATGACCTTGACCTGCCCAAGGGCGACATCCGTTACAAGGTTGCCGGTGTCAATCACGTCGCCTTCTTCCTGAAACTGGAACACCAGGGGCGCGACCTCTACCCCGTGCTGCGGCAAGGCTATGCCAGCGGCCAATTCCCCAAAGCTCCGCTGTTGATGCCGCGCTGCCCCAATAAAGTGCGATATGAGGTGATGGATCACTTGGGCTATTTTTGCACCGAAAGCTCGGAACATCTGGCCGAATATGTGCCGTGGTTCATCAAGGACGGACGCGAAGACCTGATCGAGCAATTTTCGATCCCGCTGGACGAATACCCCACTCGTTGCATCGAACAGGTCGCCAGTTGGAAGGAACAGGCCAAAACCCTGACCGACGGCCGCGATATCGAGGTGACCCGCAGCCACGAGTTTGCTGCCGACCTGATGAACGCCATCGTCACCGACACGCCCTATGTGGCCTATGGTAACCTGCCGAACACTGGTCAAATCCCGCAGCTGCCCTTGGGTGCGGCGGTGGAAACGCCGTGCCTGGTGGACAGCAATGGCGTGCAACCCTCAGTCGTCACCGATATCCCACCGCAGCTGATTGCCCTGATGCGGACACAGATCAACGTGCAGGAATTGACCGTCCGCGCGCTGGTCGACCAAAACCCGGAATACATCTATCACGCCGCCATGATGGACCCGCACACCGCCGCCGAGTTGGACCTGCGCCAGATCCGTAATCTGGTGACAGACCTTCTTACCGCACATTCAGACTGGCTGCCTGACTGGTGCCAGCCCGCCAAAGCCGCTTGAAAGGGCTCCGCGAATGACCAAGAAACGCCGTTCACAGCATTGGTATGGAAAGCTCGACAAGGACGGGTTTATTCACCGCTCGTGGATGAAGAACCAGGGTTTTCCCGATCACGCCTTTGACGGACGCCCCATTATTGGCATCTGCAACACTTGGTCGGAACTCACCCCCTGCAATTCGGGTCTGCGCGATCTGGCCGAGGGCGTGAAACGCGGGGTGTGGGAGGCCGGAGGCTTCCCGGTCGAGTTCCCGGTCATGTCACTGGGCGAGACCCAGATGAAGCCCACCGCCATGCTGTTCCGCAACCTGCTGGCCATGGATGTCGAAGAGTCGATCCGCGCCTATGGCATCGATGGCGTCGTTCTGCTGGGTGGGTGTGACAAGACCACGCCGGGTCAGTTGATGGGCGCAGCCTCGGTCGATCTGCCGTCCATCGTTGTCAGCTCCGGCCCGATGCTGAATGGGAAATATCGCGGGCAGGATATCGGTTCGGGCACGGATGTGTGGAAATTCTCAGAGGCCGTCCGCGCCGGGGAGATGACCCTGCAGGACTTCATGAACGCCGAATCCGGCATGTCCCGCAGCGCAGGTGTCTGCATGACGATGGGCACGGCCAGCACAATGGCCTCGCTGGTCGAGGCGATGGGCATGAGCCTGCCTACAAACGCCGCCCTGCCCGCTGTTGACGCCCGCCGCATGGCGCTGGCGCATCTGACCGGCAAGCGGATTGTCGAGATGGTGGACGAAGACCTGAAACCGTCGGATATCCTGACCAAAGAGGCGTTCGAAAATGCCATCCTGACCAACGCCGCCGTGGGTGGGTCAACCAATGCGGTGGTTCACCTTCTGGCGCTGGCGGGTCGCGTGGGCGTGGACCTGACGCTCAAGGATTTTGAAATCGGCTCGGAAATTCCATTGTTGGTGAATTGTATGCCTTCGGGCAAATACCTGATGGAAGATTTCTGCTATGCAGGCGGCGTGCCGGTCGTTCTGAATGAACTCAAATCTTTCCTGCGCCCCGCCAAGACCGTTCTGAACAAGGACATCTCGGCCCATTACGAAGGGGCCGAGTGTTTCAACACCGACGTCATCCGCCCCTTCAACGATCCGGTAAAACCTGCTGCGGGCCTGCGGGTTCTGAAAGGCAATCTGGCCCCGAACGGCGCCATCGTTAAACCCTCGGCGGCAACGGATGAATTGTTGGAAACCGAGGCAGAGGCTTACGTTTTCGAAAATATCGAAGACCTGAAAGCCAATATCGACCGCGACGACCTGCCGGTCACGCCCGAGACCATTCTTGTGCTCAAGGGCTGCGGCCCCAAGGGCTATCCGGGGATGCCCGAGGTCGGCAACATGCCGATCCCGGCCAAGCTGGTGAAGGAAGGCGTCCGCGACATGATCCGTATCTCGGACGCGCGTATGTCCGGCACCGCCTATGGCACCGTCATCCTCCATGTCAGCCCCGAAGCGCAGGCAGGCGGCACGCTGGCACTGGTCAAAACCGGAGACCGTATTCGCGTGTCGGCCAGCAAGGGTGAGCTGGAGCTGCTGGTGAATGAAAAGGAACTGGACGCTCGCCGCGCCGCGTGGCAACCGGACGACCCGCACTACACGCGCGGTTACGCGAAACTCTATATCGACCACGTGCTGCAAGCCGATCAGGGCGCCGACCTTGATTTTCTTGTCGGCAAGGACACCCGTCTTGTGACCAGAGAGAGCCACTGATGGATCAACCAGCCACTTTCCACGATCTCAACGGAGCCTCGGTCTATATCACCGGCGGTGGGTCCGGTGTAGGCGCTGCCTTGACGGATGGTTTCATGGCGCAAGGTGCCAATGTCGCGTTCATTGGCCGTTCTGACGCCAGCGGTTTCGTCGAAGAAATGCGCGACAAACACGGGCGTGCGCCCCTGTTCATGCAGGGCGACATGACCGATACCGAGTTGTTGCACGCCACCATGCAAAAAGCCGCCGAGGCGCATGGGCCGTTGAATGTGCTGGTCAACAACGCGGCCAACGACAAACGCCACTCGCTGGAAGAAACCACCACCGAGTTCTGGGATTGGATGATCGAGGTGAACCTCAAGGCCTATTACTTCGCCTGCCAGGAGGCCGCTCGGCAAATGACAAACGGGGGCGCGATCATCAACTTCAGCTCGATCAGCTACATGATGGGCAATGCGGGCTATCCGATCTACACCACCTCAAATGCCGGGATCACGGGCATGACGCGGTCCTTGGCGCGCGAGTTGGGGCCGCAGAACATCCGGGTCAATGCGCTGGCTCCGGGCTGGGTTCTGACGCAGAAACAATTGGATATGTGGGCCACGCCCGAGGATCTGGCCGCGCATATGGATCGCCAATGCCTGAAAGAACACCTGACGCCTGAAGACATGATTGCGCCGACCTTGTTTCTGGCCTCAGACGCCAGCCGCGCGATGACCGGGCAATGTATGGCCGTCGATGGCGGCGTTGTCGTAACGGGGTAAAGCCATGAATACAGAATGGATTGCTGTCGATTGGGGAACCTCGCATCTGCGGGCCTGGGCGATGCAGGGTGATGCGGTGCTGGACCAGGCGCAGTCGGACAAAGGCATGGCGCGGGTGGACAAAAGCGGTTTCGAACCCGCGCTGTTTGAACTGATCGAAGGCTGGCTAAACGATGCCCCGCTGGACGTGATCGCCTGTGGAATGGTCGGCGCTCGGCAGGGCTGGGTCGAAGCCCCCTATTCCGCCGTTCCCTGTGAGCCGACGCCGGTTGCCCCGATTCGTGTTCCCGGCACTGACCCCCGCATTCGCGCCTTCGTCGTGCCGGGTTTGAAACAAGTTGCGCCACCCGATGTCATGCGCGGCGAAGAAACCCAGATCGCCGGGTTTCTGGCCTCGCATCAGAACTGGGACGGTGTGATTTGTTTGCCCGGAACCCACACCAAATGGGTGCAGGTCAGCGCCGGAGAGGTCGTCAGCTTTCGCACCTTCATGACCGGAGAGATGTTCGATCTGCTGGCCGGTCAATCGGTGCTGAAACACTCGGTCGGTCAGGGGTGGGACGATGCCGCCTTTGCCGAAGCTGCAGCGGACACGTTGTCCAAACCCGAACAACTGGCCGCGCGACTGTTTGGCCTGCGCGCCGCCGATCTGTTGCAGGGTCAGGATGGCGGCGTTACCCGCGCGCAGCTTTCAGGCTTTCTGATCGGTGCAGAATTGGCCGCGACCCGCCCCTATTGGCTGGGGCAGCAACTGGCGATCATCGGGGCTGAGGGACTCTCAGACATCTACGCCAAGGCCCTGCAACAACAGGGCGCGTTTGTCGAAACCGCCAACAGCACGCAATGCACACTGGCTGGCCTGCTGCAGGCCCGAAACCTGACGAGGCAAACCGCATGAGCCGTCCCATTATCGCCATTCTGCGCGGTCTGCGCCCATCTGATGCAGCTGCCACCGGGCAGGCCCTGATCGACGCCGGGATCGACAAGATCGAAGTGCCATTGAACTCACCCGATCCGCTGGAGTCGATCAGTATTATGGCCGCGGAATTCGGCGACCGCGCCCTGATCGGAGCAGGCACCGTTCTGACGACGGATCAAGTGGACGCGGTGGCCAAGGTCGGCGGCAGGCTGATCGTGTCGCCGAACTGCGACGCGCAGGTTATCTCGCACACCCATCAACTGGGTCTGGAAAGTTGGCCCGGCATTTTCACCCCGACCGAGGCATTTGCGGCCCTCAAGGCCGGAGCCTCTGGCCTGAAACTCTTTCCCGGAGCTCTGGCCGGTCCGGCGGGGCTGTCCGCCTTGCGCGCAGTGCTGCCCAAGGGCACGCTGATCTATGCCGTCGGCGGCGCCGGGCCCGAGAATTTCGACCAGTGGATCAAGGCCAGCGCCGATGGGTTCGGCATAGGATCGGCACTGTTCAAGCCCGGCATGGCCATCTCTGAGATCGCGGACCTCGCCGCGCGGATCGTGGCCGCCTATGATAAGGCCGCCGGATGAGCATCGTCTACGACGACCGCCCCTGCGAGCTGGGCGAGGGGCCGCTTTGGCACCCCGAGCGGCAACAGCTTTTCTGGTTCGATATCCTCGGCAAACGCCTGATGACACGGGAAAACGGCGAACAGCAAAGTTGGCAGTTCGACGAACATGTCTCGGCCGCGGGCTGGGTCGACAGGGACACGCTGTTGATCGCCTCTGAAACCGGGCTATGGCGGTTCAGCCTGAAGTCCGGGCAGAAAGAACTGATCTCCCCGCTTGAGGCGGACAACCCGATCACCCGTTCCAATGACGGGCGCGCGGACCCGTGGGGCGGGTTCTGGATTGGCACGATGGGAAAAAATGCCGAACCCGGCGCAGGTGCGGTTTATCGGTACTGGCAGGGCGAGTTGCGGCAATTGGTGCCAAACGTCACGATCTCGAATGCGATCTGTTTCGCCCCGGATGGGTCCTGCGCCTATTACGCGGATACGGTCACAAAACAAGTCATGCGCTGGTCGTTGAACCCGGAAACCGGCTGGCCCGAGGGCGAAAGCACGGTCTTCCTCGATCTGCGCGTCGATGGGCTGAATCCCGACGGCGCGGTGGTTGACGCTGACGGCAATATCTGGATCGCCCAATGGGGCGCAAGCCGCGTGGCGGCCTATACCGCTGCGGGCCAGTTCCTGACGGCGGTCACGTTTGAGGCGGCGCATACCTCGTGCCCCGCCTTTGGCGGCGATGATCTGACCACGCTGTTCTGCACCACCGCCCGCGAAGGGCTGGATGCAGAGACATTGGCCAAACACCCAACCAATGGCATGACCTTTGCCGCCTCCGGCGCGGGCAAGGGACAGGCCGAACACAGAGTCCTTCTATGAAGCCCGAACTTGGCGTTTGCTACTATCCCGAACACTGGCCCGAAGAGATGTGGGCCGAGGACGCCGCCCGCATGGTGGAAACCGGCCTGACATGGGTGCGGATCGGCGAATTTGCCTGGAGCCGGATGGAGCCAAGCCCCGGCGATTTGCAGTTCGAATGGCTGGATCGCGCGATTGATGTGCTGGGGGCTGCGGGGCTCAAGGTGGTGCTGGGTACGCCCACGGCGACGCCTCCTCGTTGGATGTTGGACAAACACCCTGACATGCTGGCCGTGGATGCTCAGGGGCAACCGCGCAAATTCGGGTCGCGCAGGCATTATTGCTTTAGCCATCAGGGCTTTATCGAGGAGTGCACCCGCATCGCGCGGACCATGGGGGACCGTTACGGAAGCAACCCGCATATCGCCGCGTGGCAGATCGACAACGAATATGGCTGCCACGAGACCACCGTCAGTTACAGCCAACCGGCCTTGCAGGCGTTTCGGCGGTGGCTTGCGGATCAGTATGGCTCGGTTGAAGTGCTGAACGCGGCATGGGGCAATGTGTTCTGGGCAATGGAATACGACAGCTTTGATCAGATCGACCTGCCCAGCCTGACCGTGACAGAGCCAAACCCCGCCCACGTTCTGGCCTTTCGCCGCTTCAGCTCGGATCAGGTGGCGGTGTTCAACAAAGCGCAAGTGGATGTGTTGCGGCCGCTGACCGATGCGTCGCTGCTGCACAACTATATGGGGCGGATACTGGATTTCGACCATTTCAAGGTCGGTGAGGATCTGGATATCGCCACATGGGACAGTTACCCGATCGGGTTCCTGTCCGACCGGCTTGAGGCTGACGAGGCGCACAAAACCACGTTTCTGCAGCAGGGCGACCCGGACATGCAGGCCTTTCACCACGACCTCTACCGCGCTGTTGGGCGTGGCCGCTGGTGGGTGATGGAGCAACAGCCCGGTCCAGTGAACTGGGCGCCTTATAATCCCGCCCCCCTACCCGGCATGGTGCGCCTGTGGTCGCTTGAGGCGGTGGCGCATGGGGCCGAGGTGGTCAGTTACTTCCGCTGGCGGCAGGCCCCGTTCGGACAGGAACAAATGCACGCAGGGCTACTGACCCCGAACAACGCCCCCGCCCCGGCCTTAGCCGAGGCCCGCCAGACAGCCGATGATCTGGCAAAGCTGGGCGCAGTCACCCAGACACAGGCAGACGCGGCCATCCTGTTCGACTACGCCTCGGACTGGGCGTGGACCACACAGCCGCAAGGGGCCGGGTTCAACTATTTCCGGCTGGTCTTCTCGGCTTATCGGGCCTTGCGGCGGGCCGGGTTATCGGTGGATATCCTCTCGGCGCCCGAAACGCCCAAGGCTGGGTACAAACTGATCCTCGCCCCCGGGCTGGCCACTTTGGACGAAAAGGCACAACAGCACTTGGGTGACTTGACACTTTATGGCCCCCGCAGCGGTGCCATCACACGCGACTTCCAGATTCCGAAAGCGCGCCCCGGCCTGTCCGGACTGGATTGCGAGGTCGACCTCGTCGAAACCCTGCCCCCGAACGTGCGCCGCGAGGTCGTTGGCGGCGGCGCGGCTCAGCACTGGATCGATCGCCTGTCCGGTAGCGACCCGGACCTGCTGACCTACACCGACGGGACTTCCGCCCTGAAGGGTGAAAACGGGGTCTGGTATCTGTCCGGCTTCCCGGATGAGGTCCTTTGGGATCGGGTGATCTCAATGGCGGCGCAAAAGGTCGGACTGACCCTACATCCCCTGCCCGCAGGATTGCGGCAGCGCGAGACCGAACAGCACGTTTTCCTGATCAACTACACCTCTGCTCCCGTGTCATGGAACGGGCATGAGATTGCTGCCTGCGACGTGCTGATCCTGAAAAAACACGCGCCCGAAGAGGGATAACTCTCCGGGCGCGTGGGTTTCTGTCAGGCGTGACACCTAGTCATCGCTTTGCAGGCTGTTGGGATCAAAAGCCCCACCGAAGCCGCCATTGCCGGCAGGCGGCGTTTCGGGTTCCGCTTCGCCCTCATCGCTGTCACCACCCAAGGTATTCGGTGCAAACACGTTACCAAAACCAGAGTTATTGGTGCCGGTGTCTGGCTCTGCTTCCTCCTCGGTTGATCCGGGTTGTAGATCACCGGGCTCAAACACGCCTTCGAAGCGCTGTTTGCGTTCCTCTTCACGCAGTCTGCGCTGTTCTTCGCGCTGCTTGCGCAGTTCGTCGATGCGCTGCTGGGCCTCCAATTGCTTTTGCTCACGCACGTCGGCGATACATTGCGCCGGGTTGTAAGCCGTCGCGGTGCCGATAACGGTGATGGTGGCCACTGCGAATACAACCACAAGAACCGCTGCCATATTGCCAGAGAAGAAGCTGGGCAGTTTGATCTTGCCCGCCAACTCCTCGACCGTGGCATTCTTGCGCGCGGCGGCAACCAGCTCCTGCCGTTTCAGCTTGGCCTCGTTCAGCAGGGCAAAGAACACGGTCAACGCCACGATGATGAAGGCCAAGGCCGAGATCGACGGCGTGATGCCGTAGCGCACCTTTTGCGCCAGTTCGATGGTCAGCGTCGGGTATTCACCAAAGGTGAAGGTGGTGGTGTTGTAGTTCTCGAACGAAGCGAGGAACGCCAGCACCGCCGCCGAGGCAATCGCCGGACGCATGAAGGGCAACAGAATCTTCCGGAACGCCTGCGCATGAGACGCGCCGAGGTCCAGTGCGGCCTCGGTTAGGGCTACGTCATAACGCTGCAGCCGCGCCACCAACACCAGCATGCAATAGCTGGCGATAAAGGTGGATTGGCCGATCACCGTCAGGAAGATGCCGTTGGACAGAAAACTGTCCGCACCCAGTCCCAGCATCCGGTTGATCCGGTCCCAGAACACCAGCGTCGAGATACCCAGAACCACGCCCGGGATCAGGATCGGCGCGATAATGACCGTGTAGTAGGTCGCCCGCAGCTTGGGCCAGATCTGCGTCAGCATCAGAGCGCCCGCCAGACCCATCGCCACCGACAGAACAACCGTCCCGGCCCCGATGATCAGCGAGTTCTTGATGCCGTTCAGGATACGCTGATCCTGAAACAGCTCGCCGAACCACTGGAAGGTCAGGCATT
>NZ_JBQFRE010000005.1:0-279868 GCF_056537245.1 Ruegeria sp. CG11 | reverse complement strand
CCAACGCAAAGTGTCGCGGGATGGAGCAGCCCGGTAGCTCGTCAGGCTCATAACCTGAAGGTCGCAGGTTCAAATCCTGCTCCCGCAACCACTTTTACCGAACACAGTGTCATACGAGCCGCCGAAGGGCGGCTTTGCTCGTTTTGGGACAGATCAATCATTGCTGCCAGCGCACCCTCCAACTCGATCTGCACGCCATCCCGTTCATGTTGGACCGAGACACGTTCGATCAGGCCCCGAATGATCTCCAAAGCCCCTGTGCGGATCGACGGGTCCGATAGCGCCTGCGCAAGATCGGCGACCTTGGAGCGATAGAGTTCGGACAGGTTCGGGTGCAGCCGCACCGGCGAGGGCGTAGGTTCGGAGAGCTTCGCCTCAAGATCGGCAATCTGCGCTTCGAGCTCTTCCAGCCTGGCTTGAATCCCGGGGGTCCGAATGCCCTCAGCGATTGCGTCATAAAACCCATTCAATTTGCGCGCAGCTTTGTCCCGCTCGGATTGCAGACGGGTCCGGTCTAACTCCGCTGTGCCTGCTTCTGCGTTGGCGGCTTCGCTGAAGGACTTGATAAAAGCGGCCACTGCGTCGGGCTGCATCAGACGCTGACGAAGCAAATCCATGACGGCGTCTTCCAGGACGTTGCGGCGAATGGATTGCTTGTGGGAGCAAGTACCGAGTTTGCGAGCGGCAGAGCAGGCGAGGTAGTCGCGCCCGATTATGGCAAGAGGCCCTCCGCAGGTGCCGCAGAATGCAAGACCTGTCAGGAGGTGCTTCTTGCGACGCTTCTCCCAAAACCGGGTTTCCTTGATGGCTTTGACGCGGGGATCGGCTTCGATCTCGCCTTGCCGCTGTTTGACCGCCTCCCAAAGCTCCTGCCCGACGATCCGCAACTCGGGGACCTCCGCGATGATCCATTTGGACGGATCGTTTAGACGGGACACACGTCTGCCGGTCTCAGGGTCCTTGATGTAGCGCAGCCGGTTCCAAACCAGGCGGCCAATATAAAGCTCATTGTTGAGAAGGCCCGTCCCACGCACTCGGTGCCCTCGAATGGCCGTGTCACGCCATAACTTGCCACGGGGACCGGGAATACCTTCGGCGTTCAGGCGGCGCGCAATGGCTTTGGGAGAATGCCCCTCGGAGAACTCTTGAAGCACCCGCCTGACAATCTCAGCTTCCGCTGCGTTGATCATTCGTTCTCCCGTGACGGGTTGGCCGTCGGGCCCAAGACGCCGGACGACGTCGTATCCGTAGCTGTTGCCGCCGCCGGAACGGCCTAGCTCGACCCGCCCGCGAAGACCACGCCGGGTTTTGTCGGCCAGGTCTTTGAGGAACAGTTGGTTCATGGTGCCCTTGAGACCTACGTGTAATTCGCTGATCCCGCCTTCAGCCAGTGTCACGATGCCAACTCCTGCAAAGCTTAGCCGTTTGAAGATCGCCGCGATGTCCGCCTGGTCCCGGCTCAACCGGTCCAGCGCCTCCGCCAAAATCAGATCTACCCGTCGTTCCTGAGTTGCATGGAACAGGGCTTGCAGACCGGGGCGCAACATGGAGGCGCCTGAGACCGCACGATCAAAATAGGCGTCGACAACAGTCCAGCCTTCCCGCTCAGCACGTTCCCGGCACAAACGCATCTGGTCATCGATTGATGCGTCTCTCTGCATTTGGCTGGAGAAACGGGCATAGATTGCAACTCGGGTCATCGCCGGGCCTTTCTCTTCTGGTTGATCAAAGCCGCGTAGTCGCGGCCCGCTTCAATTGTCTGGGCGTGGATGTAGTGGCGCTCGGCGGTTCCGAAGCTCGTGTGCGCAAGAATTGGACGAATTAGCTTGGCGTGTTCCGGAGAAGAGCGGGCCAGGGTTGTCGCGGCAGCATCCCGAAAGAAATGCGGTGGAATACGGCGACCCGTCAACTTCAGTGTCTGCTCCGCGATCCGGGGGCTCAGCGCGTCTTTCTTCAAAGGAGTGCCAGAACGGCCAACCCACAGGACATCGTGCTGCTGTTGGCCACGCCCCATAAAAAAGGGACGGGCTTCGTTGGCATAACGGCGCAAGAGCGGCTCAACGCTCTGGGGAACATCAGCTTCCCAAGGCTCTCCTGATTTTGTCAGATCCCCTGGGAGCGCGACGGTCATGGTGTCTGCTGTGACATGCAAGGATATGCCAATCCGAAGGCCCGCGAAGGCGCGTCGCCGCATCGGCATCAAGGCCAGCATGGCAATCATGGTGCCATCCCGCAGGCACATCATACTGCGCAGCGGTGTTGGTGCCGCTTCTGCATGACCCGTCGCCAGAGTCAGCCCTGCACGGAATAGAACCTCGCTGGACAACACACGTCCAAGTTTGCGATCCCGATCACCCCGACCCGCGGCGCGCTTCAATCCCGCTTTCAACTTCCGCTGAGCGGACCAGTCCTGCGTCGGGTCAGCCGCGGAGAGGATACGCAACACGCCATCAATGAACATCAACCGGGTCATCGGCCGGGTGTGTGAGAGGTCCTGAAGCCAAGCGGAAAAGCGCGGCAGGGTCCCGCGTCGAGCCGGAGGCAGTGTGATCGCCTCCGCGTCGCTGGTAATCAGCCATTGCAGCCATCGGGCATAGCGCAATTCCAAAGTCTTCAACGAGGTCGCGCGTAGATGTGAGAGCGCGCCGCAATCGTCGAGTGGTCCACCTTCCGTCTGAAGGTTGAGCCACATATCCCGGTCTTGCACGGGCCAATCAGACAGAGGCAGAACAAGGCTCATCAGCGACGCCCTTTCTTGGCGTCTATCAGGTCAGCAAAGGCGCGTGTTGCCGAACGTGCCTCAAGACCGGAATACATGTTGATGGTGTGGCCGACCTCCGAATGCCCGAGCAACCGGCGCGCAACCTCGTAGCCGCCGGGATTGGCGTCGAGCCAGTTCATCACCGCGAAATGCCGAAACAGATGGGCGTTCATCTCCAACCCCGTTTCTTTCCGGATCCGTTTGGAGATGCGCGCAGACAGAACGCCGGGATCAACCGAATGCTGACCATCCCTCCGGGGAAACAGCCAAGACGTTCCCGCGGGGCAGAGTTCCGGACAGCGAGATTTTAGATGTACGTCGATCATGCGCAACACATCACGCGGGATCTCGAACTCGACAGGTCGCTCATTTTTGGTCTCGCCGTCTTCCAGAACCAGGTAGGCTCGGCCATCACCGGGACGGTGCAGGTTGCGTTCCAGGTGGATGTCAGCCAGGTTCTTCACGCGAACTGGGCAGACCAGCAAGATGGCGATGGCGAGCGCATCTTCGCGTGCCAGAGCCCAGCCATACGGCTTGGACGTGCCGCGTGGTCGGGCGAAAATCCGTTCAGGCAGGAGCAGCAGGCACTGCTGATGCCGGTCCTCCTGCAACACCCGCAACCGGCTTCGGTTTTTTTGGGTCATGCCATTCTGAGGTTTGACGGTTAGGCGCGCGGCAAGCCCCGACAGCGCGTCCCGGGTGTCATCGGGTGCATTGAGTATCCGGGCCAAGTTGCGGAGCAGCGCGGCGATCTCGCTGATCATCTTTGTGGTCTGGTTGTTGGTGCGCGATAACATCTGGCGCAAACCCCGTTCAGCCATCGTCGGATTGATCAGGACGTCCAATCCGCCAATGTGGCAAATTGGGATGCCAGAATGAACCAGTTCGGAGGCAAACCGAACCAACTGTCTTTTGTATTGGGACAGGGTCGCGGATCGGAGTGCTCTGTTCTGACCGTCATCTGCCAGCGGGTCCGGATTGGACAGACGATGCATCAGCTTTACAAGATCAGCTTGGAATGGCGCTAGAAACGCGGTCACCGAAAAAGTGATGACCTTCTGACGCGATTCCAGAGGCAAAGTGACCCTGGGCCATTGTGAAATACGTCGGGCCGCCAGGTTCCAGCCGTTGACGGCGGCACGATATGCGACGTCAGGCGATTTGCTGATCTCGTTATGCTCAAGGGCTGCTCGATAGGCTTGGGCATGCTCTTCACACACAGTGGCAGGTTTGACGCCCTGCCGGTTGAGAAAATGCACGAAACGACAGAGCGCGGGTTGCAATGTCTTGTCACCGGACGCAAGTACATCCGCCCAGAGCGCGTGCCAATCAGGAGACAGATCATCGATCCGGTTGTATCGCCGTTCCACCAGCCCGAAATGCGCGAGCGCAGCCCGTGCGTCGCTGACCACATTTTGCCAACTCTTTGATGTGAGACCTAGTGCAGCCGGTGAGACATTGGCCAAACGGGGCTGCAACCATCGGCTATCGCAAGGCACATCCACTAACGGCAGCCCAAGGGCTTTGGCTGCGCGGCGCAAGCCGGAGATCATGTCGCGGCGGCGTGCGTTGGACATAGAGGTATCGGAGCGCAGCTGTTCGATAAGGTCGGCAAACATCGGTGTGTCGGCTTTGACGAAGGCCAGCGTCAATGGAACGGGTGTTTGGCTAGTCATCGGGTCTGCGCTCCTCTGGACATGTCAGGTCTCGGGTGGACGGGTGTGGACAGGAGGTCCGATTCGGGAAAAGCGTAGCACAGAAAGTTAGAAACTTACGGGGATGCCCTCTTCCCGAAACACACATAACGCACTGACATTAATGGGCATTAATGGTCGCGAGTGCCTACCAGCAATGTGCCTGCCGGTAGGCGGCATGAGCTGCCGGATCAATGCGGATGAGGCGTCCGCCGGGGCCGACCCGGATAACCTCAAGCAGGCCTGCCGCAATTGCACGGCGCACCGTCTTCTCCGAGCAATTGTCCAGTTCAGCAACGTCTTTCACCGTCAGAAGCTTGCGGGTTTGTTTAGTCTTCGCTTTGATCTGTGGCATCCTGAAGCGCCTCCTTTTGGTCAGAGGCGTCCCGGCCCAGTTCCCGTACTGCCTGGACAGCCAGCAGTCGGACCAACTGGTCAATCGCTGTCTCAACCTGCTTGTGCGCGTGGTCGTCAGAAGGGGTTTTGGCGGGAACGCGTGTCATGCCATGACCATGACAACGCGGGCTTGCTCATTCTAAGTGTATTGATTGCCCGATTCCGGCGGCGCGCAACGCTCTTTCTCTTCGCGCTTAAGCTTGCTGCGAAAATCGTCAATATCCACGCGGATCGTCTCACCGCTCAGGATTTGCTCCGGCTTGGTAATCATCTTCACGACAGACTGAATGAAGTTGACAAGTGGACCTTGCCGTTGTCCTCCGGGGCGACCGTCTGAGTATGTCGTATAGGTCAGGGGGCGGCCGGCATCTTTCCAGATATAGCAGCAGCTCTCGATGATGTACTGACGACGTTTGTCGCGCGAGAACCGCTTGTCTCGTGGCGACATCTCTGCAACCGCGCCGGGCGTCGCATAGATGCGTCGAATATCATCCTTGATGTCTTGGCTAAGTGTCGTTGCAGACTCTAGCTTGTCGAGGACTTGAGGAAGAAGGTCTGCGTCTTCTGGCGTCGACGCGAAATAAGTTGAAAGCGAGCCCAATGCGTTCCGGAGTTCTTGTGCAGTAATTGTGCCCCGTTTGGCTTCCCGCAGGAGTGTCTTGAGGTGCTTTTGACCTCGTTCAATCGCTTGCGAGCGACGGACCTCGGTCAGATTGATTGCAATGTCGTCATCGTTGTTTAGGCAGTGACCCAGCAAGGTGGACAAGTCGCGCACGAGCGTTGTTGGCAGGTCAAACTGTTCGCGCAAGCTTCCGATCATGTCCTCCGAAAGTGCGCCACGTTCTCCATAGCTGCCGAGCTTCCATGACATGGAACACTTGATCCCATCCATGTGCGGATAGATGGAATAGTCATCTTCAGTATCTGCAACGTCGCGATTGCACTTCAGACCGCTGTCCGCGTTAGCGCTCATCTTATTCTCCGTTTGGCACACTCTAGGGTCTGGCCTCGCGCCAAATAGCCGATGCGCATCACTGCAACATCGTTAGCTGAGAAAGTGCTCTGGTTGAAACAAGGCGACCCCTTCAAAGCTTGCACACAAATAAAAGAACGGGAAGAGAACAATTTGACTAGGTTCTGTGTAGTGCCGCTGGCCCGAACCGCCTGCGCTATTGGAGGGCTGCGGCGCTTCGGGCCAGCTACGGTTTGTACAACTGGCGATCGCGCGAAACTCACAAAGCCAAAAAAAGCAGATCAATACACTTAGTCAGCAAGAACGCAAAATCGGACGTTCCGGGCCGGGATGGGTCTTCCCCGTCTCCGTTGCGCCCGGTTTATTCTTGCTGCTTTCCCTGGCGAACGACCAAAAAAAGCGGTGACCACGGTACGTTCACCAACCGGCCTCCAAAGGTGAATTATGGTTCGGGGACTACCCCATCCCGCACCGACGCGGCTCCTTCTGGCCCGGTGCAGAAACGCGACAACGGAACCCACCGGCCGATGGTTGTCATTCGACGTCAGACGGATCGGGGACCGCTGAGACCGGGCTTGGTCCGAGCGGGGCAGGTGAGAAGCCTGCGGGGAAGCGGTTGGCCACCGACAACAGGCATCGCGCGGATACGAACCTGAAAGCGAAGGGCCTTCTCCCGCATGACGGGGGGAAGGAGCGGGGGCCGGATATTGTCTGACAAAATGTCGGAATAAATCCGGTTGAAATAAGACGGAAGCACAAGACTCGCTCACGTCCTATCCGAAAAATAGTCCAACCCCGTCGGCAAAGTGCTGATGTAACTTGCGTTCCTACTGAATGATTGAGTGTCGTTTTTCTTTCAACCGATCGGCGTCGAGGCAAATGGCTCAGAACTCACGGAAATGGGTCGATCGTCCGCCAAGCCTGCTTTCGCCGCCGTTGGTCGAATACTGGGTTTAGAAGAAAGACCAATAACGGTGGTTTTGGCCGCCAGCAACTTGGCAACAACAAAACCCTTGAAAAGCTGCAAAGTTCGTTTGGCCACCAAGCAGACCTTCGCTGCGGTTGCGGCACCGATCATCACCAATGGCAGCAACGCGCAGAAATCGGACGTTCGTGAAGGCAGCAGAAAAGGTCTGCAACGAGCCCAATGTATGTACCGGCTGCTGTTCGCAATGCCATTGATGCATGTCTTCTGGAAGTCGCTGATATGTATCCGGCCTTTTGATAGGCTTGCTTAGTTGCCGTGGCCCTGTTGGGAATACGCCCGCGCCTTTGCCTCATTACCTACCGGGCCGCCCATGGCCATTTGGGCTCTCAGGCTTTGGGCGCGGCATTGTTCCGTTCCATGCATGTGAGGTTTACGAACATCTTTGTCGGTGGCGGATCCTCAGGTCGCAACCGGAAGGTCTTGGTCTCTCCTGTCAAAGTCGGTGCCTGATCGCAGCACGCTCCATGCGATCCTGGCCAGTTTGTTGGCGAGCGCGACCCCGAGCTTGTTGTGCTGCATGCGGGTTGCGGCCGCTTCCAGCCAAGGACCAAAGCTGAACTTATGCCAGTTCTGGGGCCGCATCATGATGACCTGCGCGGCTTGAACGAAGAGAGTGTGAAGGTATTTGCTTCCGCGCTTTGTGATGCGGCCAAGAATGGTTCGCCCGCCGGTGCTGTTTTGTCGTGGAACCAAGCCGAGCTAGGCCGCGAAGTCCCGTCCCCTGTCATAGGCTTCACCTTTCCCGATAGCAGCGACAACCGCTGTCGAGATCAACGGGCCAATCCCGGGAATGGTCATGAGGCGTCGGCAACTCTCCTCTGACGCGCTGAGGTCCTTGATCTCGGATGTCGTCATGTCGATCCGCTTGTCTAGCCAGACCCAGTCATGCTGAAGACCCAGAATGAACTTTCGCATCCTTAGTGACAGCTCATCACTCCGATTGTTCAGAATGGCGTCGAGTGAGTTGCGCAGGGCGGCCACGCTTTTGCGGACGGTGATGCCGCGCTCGAGCAGGAAAGCCCGGATCTGGTTCATCGTTGCAGTCCGCCGTGACACGAGGCGCGACCGGACACGATGTAGGGCCTGCAGATCGAGTTGTTCCTGTGTCTTCTCAGAAACCGTCTTGAGATTGGGACGCAAGGCGGCTTCCGCGATGGCCTCGGCATCGTTGTAGTCGTTCTTTTGCCCCTTGTTGAACGGCTTTACATAGATCGCTGGAATGATCCGGGGCTCAAACCCCAGGTCGCGCAAAGTCTGGCTGACAAAATGTGCGCTCATGCAGGCTTCCAACCCGACAACGCAGCGGGGCAAATCCTCAAAGGTTGTCACCAGCGCAAGTCGCTTGATCTTCTTGCGCAGCACCAGACGGCCATCGAAATCGAAGCCAACCAGGTGGAAAACATCTTTGCCAATGTCGATGCCGACCGACATCAGCTCATCAAAGTCGTTCTTTGCCATGCTACTTCTCCATTTTGCAGAAATAGGCCAAGCCTAACCTGCTGGGTGAAGCAGCCGGTACATCCCATTACCTACCAAGATTAAAAGAGGCTCGTTTTGCACATGCAGCATTTCGACAAGTTTGTAGACCGCCCTCGGGCGACGTTCATCCGAGATTTGAGTTGCCGTGCAGCGGCATGAGAATCAGTTGTTCAGTCCGGCTGTTTTCATCCACGGCCACGATATGTCGGGACACCCTGATCAGGTATCCAGACCCCTGAAGGCTGCTCACCGGTTTGGTAGAAAATATCAATCGGGATTCCTCCACGCGGATACCAGTAACCGCCGACCCTAAGCCACTTTGGTTCCAGCAATTCGACTAGTCGCTTGCCAATGGTGACTGTGCAGTCTTCGTGAAATGCGCCATGGTTGCGGAATGATCCGAGGAACAGCTTCAGCGACTTGCTTTCCACGAGCCATTCACTGGGAACGAAATCCAGCACGATATGGGCAAAATCGGGTTGCCCGGTCATCGGGCAAAGAGAGGTGAACTCCGGCGCAGTGAAGCGCACCGCATAGTCGGTTCCTGCCTGCGGGTTCGGCACCTTTTCCAGCACCGCCTCTTCCGGCGACTTGGGCAACTCGGTTTTGCCGCCGAGTTGAGTCAGATTTGCGTAAATATCTTCGCTTGCCATTGTTCTGTTCCTTCAAACGCCGCGTTTGTTGCCCCAGACGAGCACATGTAGCTGTGGCAGAATTGTCGGGGAGAACCAGCGGTCCCCCAGGGTTGTTTCGATCAGCCACTCGTAGCGGGCCATGATGCCATCCAAATCGATTTCGGCATCCTCGGCGCCGGGTGGTGGCGGAGTGTGATTGCCGGGTTGAAGATAGAGTGGCAGATCAGGGTAACGTGCAGCCACGTCACGGGCCCAGTCATAGTCAACATTATCAAAGATCACGATTTTCATCACCGTTTCCACTCCTGTAGCACGTGCAATGCAATCGTCGAATTTCATCCAATCCACCGTTTCACCTGAGGATGGCGGCTTCGGGCTCAGGATCAGCGTAGACAATTTGCTGAACCAGTCCTGCGCAACCGAGCCCTGTGTCTCCATGGCAAAGCCATAACCTTTAGCTCTGCCCAGCATTATCAACGTCGCAAAATCCTGGATTGCAGGGTTGCCGCCTGACAAAGAGATAGTCAAAGGTGACCCACCGGACAGGCGTTCCACTTCAGCAAAAATTTCTTCCGCGCTCATCCGTGCCCAGGTATGGCGGAATTCACTGTCCACTGCGTGCAAACTGTCGCACCAAGAGCAGCGGTAGTCGCACCCCCCGGCGCGAACAAAGACTGTGGGCACACCAATCACGGCACCCTCACCCTGAATTGTCGGGCCAAATATTTCCGCAATGCGCAGGCTGCTCATGGGCGATACTCGGCCCAGGTTTTGGGCGTCTCGCTGATCCTTACTGCGCTGGTTTGTGGCCAGCGGGCCAGACAAAAATCGTATATCGCCTTCGCCATAAATTCCGAGGTGACCATGTCGTGCCCGAATACATCGTTCAGATGCCGGTGATCTAACACTTCGTCGATCCAGATCTTTAAAGGTGAAAGTTCTCGGTAATCGATGACAAAGCCGTTTTCATCCAGCTCATCTGCTGCCAGTTCTACTTCAGCGATGTAGTTGTGTCCGTGAAGACGGGCGCAGGGGTGATCATCCGGCAGGGCAGAGAGTTGATGACTGGCGGAAAAATGAAATTCCTTGGTTATCCGGTACATCAGGCGTCCTCCAACGCGGATTTCCAGAAATCCGGATCGGAATATACCGTTGGGTCTGTGACCCCGGCCAAATGGAACGCCTCGCGCCGTTCAACACAGGTGCCACAACGACCGCAGTGTTCTGCGCCACCTTTGTAGCAGGACCAGGTATCAGCAAAGTGAGTGTTGTATTTCGCCCCTTCGGTAACGATGGCCGATTTGGGAATGTGCACGAAGGGCGTGTAGAGGCGGACATTGGCATAGCCATCCAGCGCCCTGGCCTGCATCGCTTCAAACGCTTTGGTAAATTCGGGACGACAGTCGGGATAGATGAAGTGGTCGCCACCGTGCACAGCCGTAGCGACTGCGTCCGCCTGTTTGGCAGCCGCCACACCAAAGGCAATGGCCAGCATAATGGCATTGCGATTGGGCACGACAGTAACTTTCATTGTTTCTTCGGCATAATGTCCGTCCGGCACATCAACATCGTCGGTCAACGCCGAACCTGACAGATGCGCACCGATATGGCGCATGTCGATCAGATCAAACGGCACTCCCAGCCGCTTAGCGCAACGGGCCGCAAATTCAGTTTCCTTGCTGTGGCGCTGGCCATAGTCGAAGGAGATCAGGCCAATTAACTCGTGTTCCGCCGCTACTTTATGCGCCAGAGACACCGAATCGAGCCCGCCGGAGCAGATAACAATTGTCTTCATTTTCAGATCCATGTTTTGTTTGCCGGGTTGGCTACGACCGGCGCTCACATCTTGTGAACGCGGTGTTTTTAGCAGACTTAGGTGGCAAGGTAAAACAACATGCTTGTCGCGTAACGGCAGGCAGGAGTGTGTCCGACTTCCTTCTACTTCCCGTGATGAACGGCGGTCCAACTGTGAAGGAATATTCGCAGGTGCAGCGAAAGCCCACTTCGTCCGCTTATCGGCCATCCGACACCGGACTTTGAACGTCCGGAATGTGCGGTTCGCTACGTGCCGCACATGCAAAAGACCGAAGCTCGGTCGACGGCAGCAATGGGCTCAGAGCCGACATTCGGACGCATTATGGCGATTGTTGGGCCGGCCAAGGCAGTTCAATGTCGGCAGTGCGGACAAAACGGACCTTGCGGACATCGCCTTGAGCGGAGAATGTTCCTTCATGATTTACAAACCCAACAGGACAAGCATCACTGCTGCGCAAAAATCACCATCTAATAAATTTCTTTCAATCACCTTCGTTCGCTATTGGCTACGACAAAACTTGTTTAACGGTGCAACCAACAGTTTGCTGTCGCTAAGTCTAATCGCTCTCATAGTGACCCTATTGTGGAATTTTTTTGTATGGGCTGCACTCAACGGTGTCTGGAACACGGGGTCTCTTGCCGAATGTAAAGAGATTGTCGAGGTGGCCCATGGTCCGGAGGCGCATGGTGCATGTTGGGGGGTTCTCAAGGGAAGAGTTGGCGCGATTCTGTTCGGGTTTTATCCATCCGAGCTTTACTGGCGGCCAATCACAGCACTGGTATTGCTGTTCGCAGCGCTCGCTCCTCTTGTTTTCAAGTCATTGCCACGTAAGATGCTATATTTTTCAGCGTTGTATCCTGTCATCGCTTACTATCTCATTTGTGGGGGCCTCGGGATTGAAGTTGCTGATTCTCGCCAGTTTGGTGGCCTGTTGCTCACATTCATTCTGGCGGTTTCTGGGATCACTTTAGCAATCCCGACCGGTATCGCACTAGCATTGGGACGTCGGTTTCTCATTCGACCCTGTAGAGCCGCTTTCGCGTCTATCATTGCGTTTGCTCGAGGCGTTCCGCTCATTGTATTGCTGTTTGGATGTTTTCTATTGACCAACATCCTCCTGCCCCCTGGAACTTACGTTGACCAGATACTTCGAGGAGTAGCCGTGATTGCATTTCACACTGGCGCTCGGATAGCGGGGGCAATCCACGAGCGGCTGATAGCAATCCCTGAAGGGCAATGGGAGGTGGCGAGTGCTTTGGGCTTTAGCCGGAGGAAGACTATCTGGTTAGTCGTTCTTCCCGAAGTACTCAGGGCGCTGTCGCCATGGATGGTGCTAGCCGCTGTTGGGGTGTTTCGGGACACGACACTTGTTGCGGTGATGGGTTTCTTTGATCCACTCCGGATATTGGAGGCCATCAGGGCCGACGCAGTTTGGCATGGCGTCGTTTGGGAGTTGTTTATGTTTGTTGGATTGCTTTACTGGTCCATTTGTTTTTGCATGACCTGTTATTCTAAATATCTTGAACAAAAATTCGAATCCGAACACACCCATCCTGACAACTTGAGGCGACAGTCAGTTGCGCGTGCTATCGTCACCGACTCGACGGCTTAGATGTATCTTCAGGCTGAGGGCATTTTGAGTTGCCAAACTTGCAATCACCTCAGGCACGACTACTAGGGCCCAGAGTCGACATTCGATCATTTCACTCAGACAATTGAAGGGCGCTTAGGCGACCAAGGTCGGCAATGTTCTGTAAGCGGCCTAATGTACCCGCAGCAATCAATTTACGCAGCAACGGCAGCAAAGGGCTCAGATGGCATTCAACAACCAACAATAAGGAAGACTGTGCAGCACTATCTGTATCGCTAGGAATCATCACCAAATGTAAACTTAGTGCAGTCTCTTAACATTTCGGTCACTCGCTCAAGCATTCGACCAATTTCGTCAGCATCGGGCGACAACGGGTTGAGATTAAATGCAATTTCCTCACCAGCGCTCGAAATTTCCTCAAGTGAGGTCTCCCTGCGGCTTTTAAACCACGTGGTCTTGCATTCCTCGTGTGCTACCTCTGCACGCTTGAAAGCGTTTTCTGCTTCCTTTCTGCCTGCGTCGGCACAGTTGGCAAAAAGAACTAATGCGGAAGTTGCGAACAGAATTGCTTTCATGAAAATCCCCAAAGAAACGAAGCAACACTGACCGCCTTCGTGTAAAAACTCAACCCGAAGGTAAAATCGCCAAATCCCGGCCTTTGTCCGCTACGGGCGGCTAGCGGTCCAGTGCATCCGCAGCGCTTAGGCGGCGCAGCTATGACCGCAAGGGGCTGTTCTGTCTCACCGCAGAGAACGGCTGCAGTGAGCCCATTGTGACCCAACAAACGAATTACTTGAAGGAGACTTCTTCTTTCAGTTCCGCTTTGTCAGGTACTCGAAGGTAGATTTGAGGCTGCTCATATAATATGCTGCCGCGCTCGGAATCCACTAAATACAGTGGCCGGGAACCGGTGACAGTGGGTGACCACCCTTTTGGTGGGGCTACGGCTGGTGGAATATTGTCGTCGACTCTTATGTGGCCCTTTGTATAGCCGTATTCACGACATTTGCCGCTGACCTTGTCTAGAATTATTGTTTTGCAAAATCGACCATATCCGCTGCCGTTGCAGTGGCTTGGGTCGCGATACAATGTGAAGTAGACCAGTTCAGCGGTTTCAATTTTTGAACCCTCCGGAAACCCGCAAATTGAGCGGTCAAGAAGTTGCTCAATAAAACGGATTATTGGCGGAAAACTTGCCGCCGCTTGAGGGCTAATTGCGAAAAGCAATAGCAGTGCCATTGGCCAAGTAAGCTGCTTCATACTCAGAAAGTTACCCTTTGAGATGGATGTCAGAACGAAGTCCGAAGCTATTGGAGGTCAATCTACCCTGCAATCCAAGATCTGCAATGTCCGCTCACCTACCATTTGCCGCCTGGTTCTAAACGTCTGGAATGTGCTGTTTTCGGCGTGCTGCACATGCAAATGACTGAAGCTCGTTAAAGGGCAGGAATGGGCTCTTTTCACCAGTCCATGCAATCTGCGGAGAATGACGGCAGCGAGCCCGGACCTGCCACGCAAAGCTAAAAGCATGCTGTACCTGCATTCGGCAGGTCGCAGCCTAAAGCGGGCATCGTACTCCTTCAAAGACAGGCGGGAAACGGACTTTCGCCGCCGTTGCTCCCCACTTTGGCTATTGTGTTACTAGCGGACCTTCAATTCAGCCCATAGGTCTCATCGGGTCGAATGCTGTTTAAGCTATGAATGGCAGCGACAGCCAAGAAACGGGCTATGCACAAGCTATACGTGCAACCTTTTCTCGTTGTTGGCGGACCACTCGAGACGCCGTAACACGGCGACTCGTCTCGGAGGTATTGAAGAGCACACCCACTAACAATGCCGGTTTGAGCACCTGCCCGCGCCGATCAACCTTAGGGCCGGAAAATGGCTCAGTCTGAGTGAAAAAGAGGGGTAACAAGGAAGTCGCTGCCGAACGTTACTCGCACCAAAACGCCAGTTATTCGCACCAAAGCTCGATTTCTCGTACTTTGGCCGGTTTTTGACGAGGCGCATTCAGCTATAGGTTCCGCATCGGGTGGACTTCGAGGAAATGGTTCCACCGGACGGATTCCCTGGTGTGGGATTGTTTGCTGAGGAAAATAGGTGTGTCGGGCAAATTCGACGATTGTTGGATCGAAACCCTGTAGCGAAAAGACGTTATGGGAATAGAGGTGGTCTTCATGACTTTCGCGCTCAAGCGCCATGCTAATCGGGTCAGGCTAACGTTTGAACAGCGACTCTATGCCCAAAACCTATTCAATCGCTATCTGGCCGTACCAGATTGAGGTACTATTTCCCCGAGCAAATGCCTGTTTGCACCGGATCAGGAACTGGCGCCGCACCGACGGTCAGCTTCCCGGTAGTGGTAGCAAGCAGAAATGTCCGAAGTGTTGGTTTCCTGGGGAGCATATTTCGTTGCTGACAAAGGCTGAACTTGCTGTCTGGCTGCGTAACTTGATGAAAGACAAAGTCTTCATTTCAGCCTACGCCGTGGTCTTTCTTGCTCTTGTGATTGTAGAGCGGGGACATGCAGTTCCGAACATCAGTCAGGTTCAACACGCTTTGTACGTGTTGGCTTGGGTGATCGCATTTTACGCGTTCTATTTCTTCGCGGGGCCCACCCTGTTCTACTGGTCCATTCAAAACTCCATTTGTGTGTTTTGGACCACTTTGGGAAGCTATCTGATAATTCTATTCCTTAAGACCTTCATTGTGACCCACCTGCTGGCGGGCGGATCATCTCTTGGACACGCAGTCCTTTATTACCTTACCTCTGCATTTGTCTCGACTGTGGTTACCTACGCCATATTTTTGCACTTCAGGGCTCAGGCGGTGAAGGGTTTCGGGTACGACCCGCTGAAATACCTGTTTCGGCGTCCTCCTGGACAAATGGAATGTCCGATCCAGATGAAGCTCGACGAGGCAAATCGCGGCCCGTTGCTGATGATCGAAGCGCAGAACCAGTATGTGTCGGTCACAACTGAAAACGGCACGCAGCTGATACGAATGACACTGAAAAGCGCTACTCAGAGTTTGGACCCTGATGCCGGTTTGCTAGTCCACCGATCGAGGTGGTTGTCGAAAAAGCAAATAGACGAATTGGTCTATAAAAATGGAAATCCCTACGTCGTGACCCCAAGCGGCAATGCGTATTCGATAAGCCGAAAAATGGTTTCCGAGGTTAAAGAGACTATTGAACAGCGTAAGGCGCAGGCTTTCAGCATCGATCAGACGGGACCTGCAACCAGAAACGAAAAAGCACAATGCTGAATTGCGGGCAGGCAGAAACAAAAAATCGCCCCACCGCTTAGACCCGTCAGTTTGGATTTTTCGAAATCGCATCCTTCGATAGGGCAAAGCTGGTCAGCCCCGACACTGCACACAGAAGTAACGACCGGCGCAACAATCACCGGCAACTCGAAAGAACCTACCAAAATGCCCTCCAAAGAACGTCTGACGCTATCATTCTTTGCATCACTTGCCGCGGCGCTCCTGATGCTTTTGGAAGAGTTTAGCGAAGCGATGGGATTGGCGTGGGTGCACAACTGGGATGATTACCACATCTGGGCAATTATCGTCATGCTGTGTTTGCTGGGTTCGATCATAGCCCTTGGGGTCGAGTTGCTCCGTATGGGTCACCACGTGACAAAACTTGAGGGGAATGCGAGCCGTGCCTCAGAAGCGTTTGAGGAGCTTTTGGTGGGCTACTTTGACAAATGGTCATTCACCAGAGCCGAGAGGGATGTAGCGCGACTTCTTCTGAAAGGATGCTCCACCGCAGAGATTGCCGAAGCCAGAGATGCGAAAGAAGGCACTGTGAAAGCACAAACAAACTCAATCTACAGGAAGTCAGGATTCTCCAACAAATCGCAGCTTTTCAGCGCCCTTCTGGAAGAACTTACCGGCGACGGACTAAAGAAAAACTGACCCCCAAAAGGCATGAGCGGTTGCATTTCTGCCGGGCGTTCAGCCCCCGGCCTTGTTTCCACAGCGCCCCGGTGAAAGGACTTTTAGCAGGGCCTTTCTGCTTCTTTTACCCTGTTCCTCAATGCGGGTGACATCACGACCATCTGAATAAGTTAAGGCCGAGGCACTGTGTTTGACCTCGTCCGGTATACTAATGAGAGCCCGGTTGGTTACCCTTGCTTCCTGAACATACGACAAAACACCAATGAACCGGTTTCGCCGGGTTTTCGTATGAGATTTCAGGCCATTCATTTTCCTGCCAGCACCTTAAGTCGGGTGACGAAAGGGCTCTGTTTCGTCGATACAATCTCCAGGGCACGCGCCTTGGTACATCCACATTTCATGGTTTCAAATCTGTGAAATTTCATTGGCGATAAACTAAGGTGTAGGCCGCATAAACCAAGGTTCAATATTGCTTAAACAGCCTCATTATCGCCTTTTTTGGCCCTTCAAGCCCAATGCTGAGTGTGCAAGCAAATGCGCATTGAGAGGGTGACGCAGGGTAACCACCCCTGCTCGCGCACAACAAAAATCTTTAGCCAGATGGGGCAGGAAACATGCAGGTCGAGCAGAGGGTACACGCGTTCGCGCGCGGGGGGCGTCTAACCAAGTGGAAGGGAAAAGTGGCGAGCATTGCGCCTTCGCTGTTCTTGTGCTCCGCCTCGGTTTTGGCCGTCTCGGCAGGGTCCTCACTGGCAGAGGTTGTCAATGGGGCACGAACCACGCCGCTGATCAGTAGTGTGGATGAAGACCACACCATCTCGAACACCGGGTCGATCAGCATCAACCGTTTGCCGGGTCCTGCCTTGGTTCAGGTCAACGTGGCGGATTATTCCAGCACAGTGACGAACGCCGGGCAACTGACAGCCCCAGAGGCGAACGTCAGGACTCGCGCAGCGGTCGACATCAATGGCGATTTGTCAGGCACTGTTCTGAACTCGGGCTCCATCACGATGGGTGCCGCATCCGGCGACTCAGCAGTAATCTTTGGAATAGACATCTCCGGGAACACGACAGGTTCGGTACAGAATACTGGTGTTATCAGTATCGCAAATTCTGCGCTGACCTCCGGCACTTCCGTGGGTATTCTAGTCAATCAACTTGATGGCACACTGTCCAACAGTGGGACAATCGATCTTCGGGGCAACAACAGCAGCAGAGCTATAGCAATTGGACTAACGGCCGACGTTGTGAACGGAACTGCAAGTAACAGTGGCAGCATTGTTGTTGATGTCTCAAGCTCTGTTGGGTCGGCGTTCGGATTTGGCATGTCCTTTGTGACAATCAACGGGACAGTCGATAGCTCTGGCCCCATTAATGCATCTGCATCCGCCGCTAATATTGTCCGAGCAGCCGGTGTTGAAATTGATCGTCTGCCAGGGGAGTTTAACAGTACCGGGGCCATCAATGTGTTGGCAGCTGGTACAAACCAGGCAACCGGGGGCGCAATTGTGGTAAACAACCTCTCCGGGCGTCTGCAAAACAGCGGCGCACTTACTGTCGAGATGACAGCGGGTAACACCGGAAGAGCAGACTATGACGTCATCAAAGTCTCCGGCCTGAGCGGAACACTGACCAACTCAGGGATGATTTCCGGGTTGGCTTTCGGCGGAAGTGCTACGGCAGATGGGTTCGATATCGGGGGCGTGGGCGACAGCGGGAATTTCGACAATTCGGGCGCTGTCAATATCCAGGCGCTTGCTACATCTACAACTGCAAATGCCGGCGGGTTGGATTTCGGCAATGTTGCCGGCAGTGTCTCGAACAGCGGACCCGTCAATGTCGTCGCTGGGGGGATCACCTCGGCCACTGCCCGGGGGATACAGACGCGCGACATCTCGGGTACCCTGCTCAACAGCGCCAGGATTTTTGCTGATGCAAGGGCCAGCAACGGGTCGGCCACAGCATATGGGTTTCAAGTTGATGAGGTGAGTAACCAGCTGACCAATGACGGCGACCTGACGGTTGCGGCAAATGGGACACTTGATGGGGACGCAACCGGTATTTTAACGGATATTGTGCAGGGGGCGCTCACCAACAACGGCGCTATCACGGTAACCGGCCAAGGCAGTAGCGCCAATGCATCTGGGATAGACACCCGGAATGTCGATGGTTCCCTGATCAACACCAACACAATCACTTTGAGTTCTGTTGCCACTTCATCGTCGGCACTGGCCACGGGCATTAATACCGGAAGGCTGAACGGGACACTTCAGAACTCGGGCAATATCACCATTCGGGCACGCGCCGCCGACCATGCGTCCGCATATGGTATTGATGTTGGTGAAATTGGCGGCGCTCTGAGCAACTCGGGCTCTATCACCATCCAGGTGGATAACGGATCGAGCGTGGAAGCCATTGGCATCCGGTCTTCGACTGTTAATGGCTCATTGACCAACAGTGGCAGCATCACAATTGCATCACAAGGCTCTTACGTTTCAGCCGAAGGGATCCGCACAGGTTCTATCAGCACGAACGGAGCTTTGACCAATACCGGCTCGATTTCTGTTCTGGCAAACGCACAGGGTTCGCAGGCGAGTGCCAACGGAGTTCTGATCGGTGGTCTTATGTCCGGCACTCTGACCAACAGCGGCAGCTTGACGGTACAGGCTATGTCCGACGTTGCTACTGCCACCGCTTACGGCATCTTTGCGACAGATATCGACGGCCAGCTCAGCAATAGCGGAACAATCGTGGCGATGGCCAAGGGCGATACGGCCGAGGCCTCTGGTATCCGCGTCCGAAACATCAACGGCAGCTTCAGCAATAGCGGTGCGATCACTGTAACGGCTCAAGGGCAAAGCTCGGCAACAGCACGGGGAATCGAAACCGGAGAAATCACCGGTTCGTTTGACAACACAGGAACCATCACAGTCGCTGCTGAAGGGGGAAGCAGTGCGTACGCGACGGGAATACGATCTGACAATTTCCGGGGTATCAGCGGCACTTTTGCAAACTCAGGTAGCATTTCGGTAACAGCATCAGCATCCGGTGCGTCGACTGTGGCCGCAACTGGGTTGAGCGCGCGATTTATTGACCAAACTGGCAGTTATGAAAACTCGGGCACGCTTTCGGTTGCCGCACGCGGTGACTACATGTCCTATGCCTACGCGGAAGGCCTCCAATTTTCGCGCGTTGGCGGTGACGTTTCTAATACTGGGGACATCTCGGTTCTGGTTGAAAATTCGCAAGGTTCGTCTGCCTACGCTGCCGGGATGTTTATTGGTGGAGTATTAGATACGGCCCGCATTTCAAACTCGGGTTCCGTGCAGGTGACAGTCGCTTCTCAGAACGTGGCGACGGCTGCTGCGATAGGCCTGGGAATGGGCAACATCGATGGCAAAGTTAACAATTCCGGAGCTATTGTTGTTTCAGCCAAAGGTGATCAGTTGGTCCGCGCCCATGGCCTGACAAGCGGCGGCCTTGGTGCGAATGGTGTTCTGGATCACAGCGGTTCGATCTCGGTCTCTGCCGACGGGGGCACTGATACCGAAGCTTACGGCATTTTTGTGAATAGCGCTCAGGGCACTGTCAATGTGACGGGAGACGTCTCTGCCGCTTCATCCGGCAAGAGCTATGCGGTGTTTCTGGGCGACGGCGGCGGCACGCTGAATGTCGAATCCACCGCAGATATTGACGGCACCATCCGGGTCAGCGATCACGACGTCAATCTGAGCAATGTTGGCGGACGAGTTGTCTATCGTTTCCAGGACGATGACACGGCCAACGGTGTGTTCACAACGTCTGTGTCCTCAGCCTCTCAAGGTTGGTTTGTTGATAATGAAGGGGGCGCGGCGCCCGTTTATGCATCGTTCGACGCCGCCGAGTTGCAACCCAACACAAACCAAACGTTCGAGATTGCGGGTCTGTCGTACAATCTCGCACGCCAGTTGGACCGCGCAGATGTTGGCGCTGCCAGCCGCGACCGGGTGGTACTCAGCACGCGCGGAAGCGGCCCAATCGAAGGGTTCCGGCCGTACTTTTTGGTTAGTGGCAGCAAAAGCGACGGAACAGCTAGCGGCAGCTCTTCGGCACTTTCGTCAAACATGTGGAGTGTCAGTGCAGGTGTAACCCGCGATCTTGGAACCGGGCTTCGATACGGGTTTGGGGCTAGCTATTTCAAGAATGACGGAACCTTTGGCACTTCGTCCTTTGATACTTCGGGTGTGTTTATCAGCGGCATCGTAGCACAAAACTTCGGATTTGCCGATCTGAGCTTTGGCTTGGGATACGGTGACCTGGACAATGATGAGACCCACCCCAGCGGGAGTGTTGCGTCGGAGGCTGACTATTCCAGCGACATGATAACTGCCTTGGTCGCGGCAGAGCGGGAACTTGCCTTGAAAAACGGTGCAATCCTGACCCCGAGGGCAAGCTTTCTGTACGGAGAGCAAAACCTGGAGGGCTACACCGAAACGGGCGGGACCGCCAATGCAACAGTGGGGGATCGAACTGTCACGTTCAATGAAACCCGGATCGGTGGTGCATACGCAACTTCCATGCTTGGCGGGCGCCTCTCGGCATCTCTGGATGCTGTTCACAGGGACGCAGATGCACCGTCGGTGGTGGATGTAACCATATTTGGCAACACACTCGCTCTGGCCTCAGGTGGAGGGGGGGCCGACACCTTTGGCGAGGTGGGGCTAAACTTCGAGAAACCCTTCCATCATGGGGGAATCCTTCGCCTTGAAGCGAGATCAACCCTTGGGGCTGACGTATCAACCCAGGCCCTCTGGGCGTCCTACGAATGGAAGTTCTGACTAGGAGATACGCACGCAACCTTAACAAACAGTTCTGTTTGGCCACTCCGACCCCTTTGAGCGTGGCCTTGAGATAGCGGTCCACCAAAACTGCTATCTCTGTGGACCACCTCAAGCCATCACACGGGTGGTCCACAAACTCTCTTCGAAAGCTTCAAAATCAGGCAAAGTAACGCGATTGACATGGGCCCTGCCAGTTGAGGTCAATCCACGCAATGTGATGCGCCTAAACCTTTGGCCTATGACGCTTGAAGTCTGCCAATCGACCAATTTTGTCGGATGTTACAGCTTCCCGGTAACGATGAACCCATTCTCAGAAAAGAACCAGTCATGAACCCAATCGGCCTCATTCTGATCGCAGCAACGGTGCTTGTCCCGGCATATCAGCTCTTTTCCCTGCCAGGTATCACTGACCAAGCCGCATTGTTTTCCCAGTATCTGGGGCTTGCCGCGCTTGTCCTAATGGCGTGGAGTCAGATCCTTTCGACACGCATGCCGGGTATCGAGCATCTGTTTGGTGGGCTGGACCGGGTTTACGTGCTGCATAAATGGGCGGGCATGGTAGCCATGGGGGCGATCCTGTTGCACGATACGATAGGGGCTGAAATGCGTGGATTGGGTCGCGAAACCGCGTTAAATGACTTTGCTGAGTCTCTCGGTGAGATCAGTCTGTATGGCCTGCTGCTGCTGGCTCTCATCTCGGTTGCTACCTTTATTCCCTATCATCTTTGGAGATGGTCGCATAAAGCCATGGGTGCCCTTTTTGCCGTTGGTGCACTTCATTTTTTTCTGATCACCAAACCCTTTGCGATGACCGATCCTGCAGGGCTGTATACGGGGTCCTTCTGTGTAGCGGGTATAGTCGCCTATCTGTGGATGTTGCTGCCGCACAGGCTGCGTCCATCTTATCGCTATAAAATCACGAAGCTCGAAACCACCGGCGGAGCATTGGCCATTACGCTTGTACCAAAAGGTAAAGGGATACGCCCATTGCCTGGGCAATTTGGCGTCCTGCGTTTCACCGGCGCCGGAATAAATGAACCTCATCCGTTCAGTTTCTCGAAAATTGATTTTAGCGGCACAGTGTCGGTGACAGTGAAGGCACTTGGGGATTTCACTTCAACCCTGGAAAAGGCGTTGAAAATTGGTCAGCGGGTGCACGTTGAAGGCCCCTTTGGAAAGTTCCGCTATGCCGGTAAAGGTCCTGAAGTTTGGATTGCGGGAGGGATTGGGATCACACCATTCCTTGTCTGGGCCGACAATCTGAAAGCAGAAAGCAATCCGGTCGACCTTTTTTACTGTATCAAGTCAAGAAAGGTGGCACCGCACTTAAATGAGATCGAAAAGCTGGCTGCCAGCAGGCCAAATCTTGCGCTGCACCTTGTTGTTTCCGGTGAAGGCAGACGCATCAGCGCAGAAATGATCGCTGATACAATTGGGCCGAACCTATCACGTGCCAAAGTTTCTTACTGCGGCCCGAGTTCCCTCCGGGCATCACTCAAGAAGGGGCTGAGGCACTATGGCGTTACCAGCCGGCAGTTCCAAAGCGAAGAGTTTGAATTCCGGACCGGCATCGGGTTCACGCGCTTGCTGCGGTGGTTGAGTGGCCGGTTTTTGAGTTTTCGAACACATAACCGGCAAGCGCGAACCTCACCCTCCCCCGAGAGCACGACATGACACAATTCAAACAAGTACCAATTGACGATGCTTTCGTATTAGCCTGTCGCATTTTCACGATGGGCAGTTGACACCTGTCTTGATGTTGTAACAGCCAAGATGCTGACCAGATAGAACACTAATGTGGTGTCGAAGAAAACTCCTGCGACTTGCCGGATTCATCCGCAGCCTCCAAGTCGCTCAGGAACGATAGTACTGACGGAACGCAGTCCGATTGATGCGGTGGGATTGCATGCCATAGACTTTGCGTCAACAGCAGCTTTGTCCACCTATCGGCCGTCCGACACCGGACTTAGAACGTCCGGAATGTGCAGTTTGCGACCTGCTGCAAGAGCGAAAGTCTGAAGTGTGATCAACGGCAGCTCGGGACTCAATGCGGACCTTGAAACGGGTTTCTTGATTGTCACTTTCCGTCCAATGCGGTCATTATTTCAAACAGCCGCGGAATGCGTAGAGATGGCTTGTTAAATTAATAGTTCCGTTAACGTTCGGTATAGGCCAAATCCTGCTCCCGCAACCAAAAATAACAGCTAAATATCAAACGCTTAGCCTCGCAAGCCGCGAGGCTTTTTGCATCCCGCCAATACAACTGGAAGCACTGTGGAAGCAAAAGGAGGCGAATAAAACTGTGGTAACGCGCAACAAGCGCAATTCTATCTAGAGGCTGTTATGAGCCGTATATACCGTAGTCAATGGCTTGCTGTTTGTTCAAAAGGAGGTCTGTGGACGACGCTAAGCTGCTACCCCACTTCTGTTCGGCAAGTGACCGATACGGCCAGGCCCTTTTGAAAGGGAAGTAAACACTTTGCAAAACTATTTGGACATCTGGATTTGTGACCCGCGCCAGCGGAGGGAGTAGCTGTCAGCGACATGTTCATGGGTCCATGCCACACTGTGATCTCCCAAAAACATGCCATTTCTGCATTTCAGGATTTCCATTCTTCCAGATTTCTAGGGATATTTTCTGCACTATTACAGATGCTTAAGAGGCTTCTTCCGCGTGATTTGCAGATGCAAAACAACCTTTTGCCGACGAAAAGTAGCTTCTTGCAGCTACTTCTACTGTAGCGGCAGGAGGATCGGGCAGGCGTCCACGTCCCCCTTTTTTACCGCAAGGCTGGACGCGGTGTGATGGGCTTTGAGATACGTTGCATCGATCATGACGGTCTTTTCCTCACCATGATCAGCGGCCAAGCCGGTGAGCATCGCGGCGAAGATACCCTTATCGCTCCACTGCTTCCAACGATTGCAGAGCGTCTTGTAAGGGCCATACTCTTTAGGTGCATCACGCCATCGTAAGCCATTGCGGTTGATGAAGATAATGCCGCTCAACACGCGCCTGTCATCAACGCGTGGTTTACCGTGCGATTTGGGAAAAAAAGGTTCCAGACGCGCCATCTGTGCGTCATTTAACCAGAATAGATCAGACATGTTCACCGCTCGTTTTCGAGCCGTGAATCATGCCGTCGGTTGAAAATCAATGGGGTTGAGCCTAGAGCCGCGGACCTTCTTTGTTTACTTTAGGCAAAAGGATTTCTCTGAGGCAGAATCGTTCCATAGCTAACAACGGCCACCATATTTAGGGGGAATTACCAATAGAACAAATTGCAGAAATATTGGCCTAATTAGCCATCAATCCTTCCCGGTTAAGAATAAGGAGGCTATTATTAATTGCGCCAATTCTTATGTTTTCGGCATTACATAAAAGTGGCAATAGCCACGTTTTCTTTTTCCAAATATGATAAAGTCACGCTAACTATTTGATAAACCTTAATAAAAAACTAGATTCGACTCTTTTGTTAACCGAACATTAACGCGCGGTTGTGTGCCGTTAAAAATATCCACGCCAAAATGCCGAAGAGCTGCCACATTTTAACCGCTTTTAAATCAGACATTTTGTGGGGACGGCTGCAGCTTGCCGCTGACTTTAATTTCTTTGGGTTAGAAAGATGCTGAATATTTGTAACAGTAAACGTTGCCGCAATCGCACTGGTTGCAATTGCTAAGGTTGCCTTACCGAGGATCAGTCTTGTGGCCGGTTCCATCGGCCAAGAGAGGATAGTACATGCCCATGGCTTTCGAGAGATTTAAAAACACTTGTGTTTCCTCTTCAGTTCGAATGCAGAAAGATGCTCGACATTTTGCTAATGACGAGAGTGGCGCGCTTACTATTTTCGCCCTCTGTATGTTTTTGGCTATCGTCGCTTTTGTGGGCATCGGCATAGATTTTATGCGCTTTGAGAGCGAACGCGCCGAATTGCAGTACACGCTGGACCGGTCTGTTCTGGCCGCCGCGGACCTTGATCAAAAGGCAGATCCAAAAACCGTCGTTCGTTCATACCTTGAAACGGCGGGCCTTCTGGATCACGTGACCAGCATCGATGTGGTCAACAGCGATGGTTATCGCGAGGTGTCGGCAACAGCCTTATCCGAATTCCCGACTCAATTCATGCGCCTATCTGGCTACGATACATTGTCCGCCCCTGCGGCAAGCACTGCCGAGGAAAGCATCGGTATGGCCGAAATCTCAATTGTCACGGACGTCTCGACCTCGATTGCGCTGCAAGAACTGAAGGATGCTACGAAAAGCATCATCACACAGATTGCAACGAAAAACGGGAAATGGAACAACCAGATTTCATTTTCACTGATCCCTTATTCCAGCCAGGTTAACGCTGGCGCGAGCTTGTTGCAGTACTACAATGTCGACCGTTTCCATGGCTACTCGCACTGTGTCAACTTTGTCGACAACGAATTCAGCAAACCTGATCTGTCTCAGACCATAGAACTGGAGCAAACGGCTCATTTCGACCCATATACCGAGACTAAAGAGCCGATTGAACATCCTGTGTGCCCAATCCGCCCTGGATCAGCAATCCTGCCATTCCAAAACGATAAAACTGTGCTTCTTGACTACGTCGACGGCCTCACCAAGCTGAGCAATCCGGTGGCGGACGAGGACTCGGGCCTGGACAATGGCGCGAATTGGGGCCTTATCCTGCTGGATCCCGGCACGCGTCCGGTTATCAACAATCTCGCCACCAAAGACAAAATCGTTCCGGACGCATTTAAGGCCCGCCCTGTGGCTTACGGCGGCAACGTCCAAAAGGTTCTGATCCTCGTGTCCGACGGCCACAATACTGATCAGCACATGCTTAACCCCTCGATGCGCACCACTTTGTCGGATTTGTGGTACAATGAGGAAACCGATCGTTTCTCGGTATACCAATCGAATGGTAGCCCCAATTACTGGTGGCCGCACGACAACAGCTGGCAGGATCACCCCTACGGCAAAGGGAACACGCGTTGCACGAGCAAGGGCAGCAAGACGAGTTGCGTGAAAGAAGACGAACCCGGCAATGCGGTACAATTGTCCTACGTTGAGCTGCTGAACCTCGTGTCTTTGGAACACATCGAGCACAAAATCTTCACCCACTCGCCAAGTGCCTATGGTCAATGGGAAGGCAAAGCGTTCAGCAAGAAAAATGCAGTCGCCAAGGATCAGCGCACCAAACATGTGTGCAAGGCCGCCAAGGATGAAGGCGTGATCGTCTTTGGTGTCAGCGTCGACGCCCCGGTGAACGGCGAAAAGGTACTGCAAGATTGCGCAAGCTCTGCCAGTCATTATTATCGATCGTCGGCCTCTGACCTCAAAGATGCCTTTACCTCGATCGCATCCTCCGTCCGTATGCTGCGGTTGACACAGTGATGCGTAGGTTGCTTTCAGCGCTGGCCAAGCTCCACCGACGCGAAGACGGAAATGTGACTGTCGAGTTTGCTATCGTCTTCCCGGCCATCTTATTTTTGGTTCTTTCGGGGTTGGAGCTTGGCTTAGTAACGCTGAAACACGCGCAGCTCGAGCGTGCTGTCGACATGACCGTGCGCGACATTCGGCTGAACACAGGCATCAACCCACAACACGACGACATTAAGGCCCTCATCTGCAGCCGCGCCGGTTTTATCAGCAATTGCGAAGCCAACTTGCGCCTGGAAATGATTCGGCAAGATCCTTTTGCCTCTATTACAGTGCCCACTGTCCCTGACTGCACTGACCTCTCCGAAGTGGCTCGCCCCGTGAGGACTTTCCAAAACGGCCTTGAGAACGAGTTGATGGTTCTTCGGGCCTGCGCCAAGATCAACCCCGTTTTCCCAACATCCGCAATGGGCAAGGCACTGGTCAACGAAGAAGGCCAGTACGCTCTGACCGCCACTACCGTCTTCGTACAGGAGCCAAGTTAGTATGAGGATCAAGCGATTTCCGACACACCGCCCTAAACGTTTTCTGGCACGGGAAGAAGGCTCGATTTCCCTTGAGGCAGTCCTCCTTGCCCCGATCCTCTTTTGGACGATCATGGCGGGCTATACATTTTTCGAAGGCTACAGGCAGAATGCCTCGAACATCAAAGCGGCCCATACGATTGGTGACCTGATTTCTCGCGAAGTCCGGGAAATTGACTACGCCTATATCGACTCGATGGAAGATATGTTCAGATTGATGGTGGTCAATCAAGCCGATCTGAAAATCCGAATTTCGAGTGTTCAATACCATGAAGACACCAACAGCCACTCGGTGGAATGGTCTGAATATCGCGGTGGATATACCGAAAGGCTGTCGGACGCTAATATTGATCAATATAGAGATGCCCTGCCGCCGATGGCGGATCAGAACACGCTCATCCTGGTCGAGACGTCCAACACGTTTGTCCCCTTCTTTCAGGTAGGCTTGGGCAACATCGAACTGGAAAACTTCATTTTCACTCGGCCTCGATTTGCAAACGAGATTCACGGCCCCCCCCTCCCCGTCTAAGGCCACGCCACCTTGAACAGGCGGGTTAGAAATACTCGTTGATGGTGGCAGGGCGGGCACAAGCTAAGAACCGTCCGACGCTTAGATCTCGGTGTAGGATTGAACATACGTTCGCGTTTGCGGCAACATGATCCGAAAGAAACAATTCCCCGGGGCGCTGGTATTTGGCTTTCGGATGTTTGGGTTGAAGTTTTTAGCGATACGTGAACAAATTTCGAAATGGCAATGTAGTTCGACAACGCCGGAAGCGTACTCCCGCAATCAGGTCGGAGAATTCCAAACCAGCCCGTTCACTCTACAAACAATCATCAGAACTGCTTGCCCAGTGCCGTTCGATCAATCCAAACGTCCCACAGGCATCTGAGAATTACCCTGCCGTGATCTCATCAAGCAAGTCATGGGCATCACTTACGTCGATCGTATGCTCCCCTCCTACTATTGATCTTAAGACGGTGCTTAGTACGGGAGGGGCTGTGGGTGATGCGAATTTCTTGCATTGCTTAAAGTAATCTACCGCAGTTCGAAGTTCGAACATCCTCGCTTGTTGTCGCTGCGCAGTTTTCAAAGCTTCATGAAACTCAGCTTCGGCAGGACCAGTCCCGGAAGAGGCCAGCGCGTAGACCCGGTCTGTTTCGGCTTGTGCCCAGCCCTCATTCGTCAGGCCCTGGTATTCGCGGGCTTCGGCCAGCAATTCCAGGGCACCTTCCCGATCACCTGTTTCAAGAGTGAGTTCGGCAATCAATGTAAGGAAGAAAGGTTTGTAGTTCCCCGCCCCGCTGGCCCACCACGCTTCTGCCGCGTTTCCTAACGCGCGGATCGTCGCCGGGGCGGGTGAAACAAAGGCATCCACCCAGCTGCGCCAGAGGGCTGCAGTCACGGACATGAATGTAAAGGAGTGCTTTGACGCGAGTTCCTCAAGTTGGTCGACAACTTCAATGACCTGGTCGGGTTCACGGCGCAGAAGGTAAAGCATACACAGGTAGGTCAGTGATTGCGCGATGCTATGCGCATGTTCAAGCTCTCGGGCGGCAGCAACCGCTTGCTTTTGAACTTCCAGTGCCTTGTCCGGCGCGCCGCGCATCCAGATGGCCAAGCTCAGGAAACACGAGGTGATCGCGGCATGGTCCGACCCATAGATAAAAGCCAGATGCCCATCCCGTTCCCTGCTGTAGAGGTCGAGCGCCTGCTTCAAATGCTCGTAGGCCGGACTCAGTTCTCCAATGTGAAACAGCACGGCACCCATTGCCCGATGCGCCACCATCTGATGCTGCGTTTCACCGGTCGTTCCCGCCAATTTCAGCAACTCTCCGGCAACATTCCTGGCCAGATCGTATTCGGCACGCACCAAATGAAACGAATACAAACCGTTCAATACCGGGAACAAGTGCCCGGTTTCTTCGACGCGTTCACACAGGTCCCTAATCCGTTCATAGACAGAACCGGTTTCATCGGCGGCTATTCCGGCCGTTGAGCGCAGAACACCCGCTCTGAGAACCTGAATCTCGATTTCCTTTCGGTCACGGTCGTCGCTCTGCCCTTGCTCTCGCAATTGCTCGATTGCCAGGGAAAGCTGTGTGTTCGCTTCAATGTTTGCTGAACGCTGAACCGCACGCTGGCCCGCAAGGTGGCGGCAGTCGATGGCCTGCTTGCTCATCCCGGCCATCGTGTAGTGATGGGCCAGAATTTCCGGGCTGGCATCCCCTATGTGAAGTGCTTCCTGATTGAGCGTTTCGGCGACGCGCGCGTGCAGGACCCGTCGTTCGCTTTTCAAAAGACTGTTGTAGGCAGTGTCGCGAATAAGGGCATGGCGATAGCTGAAGGTTTCCAGATCGTCTGTCGCAGCGGTTGTGACAATGCCCGCGTCCACCAGAAGCTCCAGGGCTGAACGCAACGCCTTTTCGCCAAAGCGCGAAACCTCGGCGATCAACGGATAGGAGAACTGAGGGCCGATGACCGCGCCGATCTGAGCCACCTCCTTGGCTGAACTCAGTCGGTCGAGACGCGCCATCAGCGCATCATGCAATGTGCTGGGAACCGGGCTTGCCGGAGACGATGCACCAACCGGTTGGGCTGCGTGATCTTCCATCAAAGCGCCGGATTCCAACAGGTCTTTTGTCACTTCTTCGACGTAAAGCGGGACACCATCAGATCTGGCGGCGATCACCTCATACATCTCATCCGAGATGGACTGACCTTGGGCAACTTCGTCCACAATGCTTTTTACCTGATGGAAATCCAGTTGCCTCAAGACAACTTTCGTTAGGTTCGATTGCAGCGCCCAGCCCGGGTCGAATTCGGGCCGGAATGTCATCACAACCAGCACAGGAAGGTCTTTGATCCGATCCACGATCTGATCCAGCAGCAACTTGGTCGACGGATCAACCCAATGCGCGTCCTCAAACAAAAGAAGAACCGGTTTTTCCGCAGCCATAGAAGCCAGAATCTTCAGCATCATCCCCAGCGTTTGATCCATGATTTTCTGAGGAGTCAAATCCAGCGGTCCCAATCGGTCTTCGAAGGGAACAGAAAGCAAAGACGCGGCCAGCTTCAACACATGGTCGGACGGATCCCCCAGGACCGAAGATATCTTGTTGAGCTTTGTTTCGTCTGAATCGTCGGGGCGAAGTTCCGCAATGATCTCGAACTGACGAATGACGGGATAAAACGCACTCGCAAAATGATAAGGTGAGCACTGATACCGGGTTTGAGTGTGCGACACCCCCGAAGCGTTTTGACGTAGTTCTTCAACCAGCCGAGACTTGCCAATTCCCGGCTCGCCTGACACCAGCACAACTTGTCCTTGGCCACCACTGGCTAGTTTCCACTTTTCGTTCAGGGTCTCATATTCAGCAGCCCGGCCAACCAAGGGCTTTAGCAACACGTCGTCCAATGCCATGAAACGGCTGACCGTGTCCCGCGTTCCGGTCACTTGCCAAGCTTCGACCTCTTTCGCGAACCCCTTGAGCTTGAATGCGCCGCGCAAAACGTATTCGAAAGCGTCCCCAGCCAGCTGATGCGTGCTAGGTGCGATAATCAGCGTGCCGGGGTCGGCCATTGCCTGAAGACGCGCGGCCAGATTTGGCGTTTCGCCCATCGCGGTCCCGTCCTCAAACATCTTTTCGCCGCGCAAATCACCGACGACCACCAGCCCGGTCGCGATTCCAATTCGGACGTTCAGTTTCGCATGGGTCCGGATGTCCGGGATTTCTTTTATGATCCGCAGGCCCGCACGAACGGCGCGCTCCGGATCATCTTCGTGGGCATGGGGAAACCCGAAAAAGACCATGATCCCGTCGCCGTAATAACTTGCGATGTGACCATCAAAGGCGGCAACGGACGCCGCACATGTTTCTTTGAACAGCCGCAGGACTTCGGCCAGATCTTCGGGATCGACACGCTGGGCGATTTCGGTGGACCCGACCAGATCGATAAACATGACAGTCAGTTGCCGTCGCTCCGCCACAATGGCGGGGCCGAGTGCAGTGTTTTGTGGGCGCCGCCCCCCGTCTGCGCTGGCACGAACGGCTTTCATAAATCGCCGTCTCGGACCCAGAGGAAGCCCGATCGTGACAAGGTCTTCGTCGGTCAACTCTGTCAGATCACCGAGTTCGATTTCGTGTTCTTCAAAGGCTCTGGCATATTTGGACAAACCGTGGTTTTCCAGCCAGACCGCGATATCGGACATTATTGATTGTCTTGCTTGCTGCTTCAGCAGAGCCCTTGCCTGCATCCAGCCAGCACGCATCCCCCTGTTTGCTTGGCCTTTCAAGGACCCCCCATAGGTCCCGTCGAAATACGGAGTACTTCTTTCTCAATGAAGTACTCCGATGTGGTTTTGGTCAAGGGGGTCATCACCATTAACTGGGTTGGGCCCGATACCAGTTTGCCAGAATTCACCAAGTCCCTAGTGCATACAGCAGAATGCCCCATGAGGCGCATCTTTCATTAACGTGTCGAAATCCTTGCCGCGCATCTCGATCAGGGTTTTGTGATCCCCTGCCTCGAACCAGATTTTGTCCAGCCCGGTCAGGCTGTCGTCGACAACGGTCGGCAGATCATAGGCTTCGCCTACAGGCGGCACCGCGCCGAGAGCACAGTCATCGAACAGACCATCCATTTCGGATTCCGGCGCCAAGCCAAGACGGCGATTCATCATCGATTGCAACGCGGTCAGGTCAACCCGGTGATTGCTGGGCAGAACTGCAAGCAGAGGTCCTTCCTCCATGTGGATCAGAACCGATTTGGCGAGGTGATCGCCGGGGACATGCGCCGCTTCTGCGCACTCGGCAGCGGTCGCGGCATAAGGATGGGGAATGGTGTCAAACGGAAGCCCTTGGGCATCCAGATGATGTTTTAGACGAGTCGCAATGGTCATTTAGCCCTCCGTATCATCGAAGGCGTCCCGGTCGCGAAACGTGTCATGGTGCGCAACTAGGGCGCAATTGTGTGTGAGCCTATATTGTGCGCCGATTGACCGGAACGGGCAAGGGGGTAGGGCGCGCAAATCCAGCGCATTAAGTCAGTCCACCTTGACAACCTACTGAGTAAAAACCAAAAAATTCCGATGTGTTTGAAAACCTGATTGCTGTTCGTCATGCCCAGATATCATCAGACATTTGAGCCAAGGAGTTGTTTTCATGAGATACGGTCTTCCGAGTATCTGGTTTCTGGCGTCGATCCTCACGACGCCAGCCCAGGCGCAGTACCGGATTGGCGATGGAATGCAAGTAAACGACCTGGAGATGTTTCAGGAATGCGACGTTTGCCCTGAGATGATCGTCCTGCCCCTTGGTGAGTTCCAAATGGGTGGTCCTCCGGGTGAGTCCAAACAGAATGTCAAATTTGATGACGCTGGTAACTGGATACTCGTCACCCCGGATGATCCCTACATCGCGTTTCATGAGGGGCCGGTTCACTCTGTCACGATAGACTTACCCGTCGCAATGGGACGCAACGAAGTCACTTACGATGAATGGATGGCCTGCGTGAATGATGGCGGGTGCGGGGGCCATGTTCCGCAAGACTTCATTCGGTTACCAAAAAAGCAGCGTGCAAAGATTGTTGGTCGCCATCCGGTCATAACGGTCTCTTATCAGGATGCATTTGCTTACACCGATTGGCTGAACAGCAAGGTGGGGATGGATGTTTACCGTCTGCCAACCGAGGCGGAATGGGAATATGCCGCACGGGCCGGAACTCAGACGCCCTTTGCGCAAGGTGAAGAAGTCAGCACGGATCAGGTGAACTTTCTGGGCAGCGCGACCGAGATTATGCTGGGTGAAGAATTCCCGGACCTTGTTTCACGCGGGAAACCTGTGCCGGTAGATACTCTCGATGCAGCCAATGCTTGGGGGCTGCGGCACATGTCCGGCAATGTCATAGAAAGAACAATGTCCTGCTGGACAGACACGTATGAAGGGTGGGGGGCCTCCAGCCTCTACTTGAAAAAGGCCAGCGAACCAAACTGCGAAAGGCGTGTAACGCGAGGTGGGGCGTATTTTGCAGCAATGGATCACTCTCGCGTTGCAGGGCGAGCCAGTGGTTTGGAAGATGCACGATCTCGCGTTTCAGGGTTCCGTGTTTTAAGAGACCTGAACTGAGTGTTCTTGCTCACCAATGGTTGGCTAGCATCCAGGCTGCAATTGCTGAAGTGGGGTACGGTTACGCGTTCTCCAAAACGCGCCGCGCGACTCTGAAACACTCCAGCGCCTGAGGCACGCCGCAGTAGATGCCGATCACGTGGATGATGGCGCGAATCTCTTCTTTGGTCACGCCGTTGTTCAGCGCGCCTTTGCAGTGAATCTCCCACTCGTGCATCTTTCCCAAAGCCCCGATCATCGCGAGGTTCATCATCGACCGGGTTTTCGCGTCGATCACGTCATCACCCCAGCCAAAGCCCCAGCACCAGGCGGTCATCGCCTCTTGAAATGGGCGGGTGAAGTCATCCGCGGCCGCGAGGTTCTTTTCCACGTATTCGGCGCCCAGAGTGCCTTTGCGTTGCTCCAACCCTTTGAGGAAAAGGTCTTCGTTGAAAATATCTGCCATGTGAGGTCTCCGGTGCTTCAGCGCGTCAGGCGGTGTGTGTAGAGGTGATCATAATGCGGTTTCATCCGGCGATGCACCTGTTTCACCCGGTCCGGCGCATCGTTGATTTCGATATACTTGCGGGGCTGTGGCGCAAGACCGGTCGAGGTCGCAAGATTAGCGTGAAAGGACCCTCCGTCCCACCAGCTGTGGGCCGAAGGGTCGCCGCCCGCCTCCCAAGTCAAGGCGCCTTCGATGAAGGGGATGCCGACGGCGTCGCAGAAAGCTTGCGTCATGGTGTGTGGGTCTTCCAGCAGGTCGTCGCTGTCGATCACCGGTGGCGGGGTGCCGTTCAGCGCGGTCAGCAAGTCGAACAGGGCGCGTTGTTCGGGAAAGCCGACCTCGCCCTCGGCGAAATCGGGCCAGCGTTTGTACATCGAGGTGATGGTTTTCGCCGGGTTTCGGATCAGGAAGGCATGGGTGAAATGCGACAGGAACTCTGCATCCCATATGTGGTTAATGTAGTGCGGGAAGTCCTTGAGGAAGACCGGCCCCTTTTGCGCACGCGCCTGAATGTCCTGCCACACGCTATCCAGCGTCAGGCCCGGCGTCGTCACATCGCCGGGCTGGAACCGGTGCCATAGCGGGTCTTCACCCTGATACCAGGCCTCGCCGAAAGGCTCGTGCAGGCAATCCAGATCACCGCGTTGCCGCATCATCCATTCAAAGGCCGTCGAGGTGGACCGGGGCACCGCCCAGAGCGCGAGGATTTTGTGCATGGTTTTGGGGTCTCCGGTTCTAAAGCCGTTTCAAAAGCTGGCCATGCGGCGTGTCCGGTGACAGGCCGAGCGATTTGAAGATGCGCCAATAGAGCGCGATGTCATGGCCGATCACCGGCTTTCCAAGAGCAGCTTCCAGCGTATCGGCCAGATGCAGCGGACGTTGTGGCAGACCATTCAGGCCGGTTCGAAAATTGCACATCCCGTTGATTAGGATCGCATCCGCCTGCGGAGCCTGATCGGCGACGTATTCGAAGCTTTTCAGCGCCAGATCACCGTCAAAGACCCAGCGATAGCTGTTCACCTCTTCCTGGCTGGCGAACCAACCCTGATCATGGAAATTACCCGCATAAAGCACGTCGAACCCGGCCTCACGCAGGAAACCCACAGTACCCTGCCACCATTCGGGCCAGTGATAGGCGGCGTTCAGGGCCACCTTTTCGATGTTCATCTCGCGCAGGGCTTCGACCATCGCGTAACCGGCCATGTGAAACTGCGTGCCGTATTTGTCGGACAGGTCGGCACAGTGCTGACGGACGCCCTCGACACCCAACCCGCAGGCATGGACCCAGTTGGACCCGACCTGCCCGCAGACATCGACACCGTTGCGGGACATGCAATGGACGAAATCCTCAAGCATCCCGAAGTTCTGCTTTCGCTGATCCAGCCCGTGCACATAGTCCGGCACATGCAGCATCCACCCATGCACGCCGACCGTTTCGGGACACATCCGCAGAAAATCCGACGGCGCTGCGTCAAAATCGAAGGGCGGGCAGGTGAAGCCCACCTGATGCGGGAACAGCTTGTGTTCCGGCTGCCAGTCTTCGGGCATCAGCATGGGCGGATCACCGCGGTCATCAGTCCACCGCCTCACGCATCCATTGCTGCAGCCGGGCGATCGAGTGTTCCGACATCACGCCACAGCCGGGGTCCAGAACCAGTGGCCCGGGGCGATAGCCACGGGATTTGAGGCCGCGGTGAACGCTTTCGACCAACCGAATGTCTTCCTCGACCGTGGTTTCGCGATCCTGCACGGCCAGTTGCCGGATCACCGCGCTTTCCGAACCGCCTTCGGTGTACCACCCACGCCAGACGGTGCAGTGATCGGCATCGTTTGCGCGCCAGTGATAGGTGTTCAGCACATTGCCCGGATAGCACTGGAATGAGAACATCGGCCACAGGAACCAAGACTGATAGTCGCCCGCATGGGGCACCGACAGATCGACAGGATAGGTCATCTTGTCGAGGCTTTGACACTCGGTCGTGTGGCGCAGGACGTAGCCGCCACCTGCGTCGGGTTGGATGTCATAGGTCTCGGGTTTGACCACACCTTCGGCAAAGGTCGGGTGGTTGCTCGGGCAGTGGTAGCATTCCGAGTAATTCTCGATGCTGACCTTCCAGTTGCAGTGTTCCGGAATCTCGACCCATTCCAGCGGTTCCAGATCGTCGATATGCGGAACAAAAGCGCGGATTTCCTCGCGCACGCCGGGGTACCATTCGTCCATCGGGGCGGCGTCATCGTCTAGGTTGACGAAGATGAAGCCGTTGAACACTTCGGTGCGGACTGATGTCAGGCAAATGGAACTGCGGTCAAAGCCGGGCACGGATTTGATATTCGGGCCGGCGCGCAGCTGGCCGGACAGCTCATAGGTCCATGCATGATAGGGGCAGACGACAACGCGCGTGTTGCCTGCACCGGTCACCATTTCATGCGCGCGGTGTTGGCAGACATTGTAGAAGGTGCGGATTTCACCGTCGCGGCCGCGAATACAGAATAGGTTCTGACCGGCGATTTCAAAGGCAAAGTAATCACCCGCTTCCCGCACCTGTGCCACGTGGCCTGCAAATTGCCACGTTCGGGCCAGAAGTCCCTGCATCTCCTGTTCAAAAATCGCAGGGTCGGTGTAATAGCGCGCGTCCAGTGAGTGAGTCAGGGGTGCGTTCATTCGGGCTCCTCCGCGTAGAGGCCAAGTTGGTGTCTGCGTTGGTGAAACCGTTCCACCCGCTCGACGATTTCGTCACTGGAAACCGCGATCACGAAGGACAACAGCGTTTCCAGCAAAGCGATGGTCGAGACGGAGGACGGGAAGAATTGCGGCGTGTCGGCGGCAACGACAAACCCGTGCTGCGCGTTCAGGATCACAGGGCTGGCCGGGCTGTCCGAGATACCGACCACAGTCAGCCCCTGTTGCCGCGCCAGCTTGATGGCGTCGATCACCTCGGTCCGGTACGGGTGGCAGGTGATGGCGATCAGCACGTCTTGCTCATCCGCCCAGGCGAGATCATCCACCGGGGTCGATCCGGGGCGGGGGATGGCGTGAAACTGCTTCATCCCCGTTGAGGCAAGGTAGGTGAAATTGCGCGCGTTCGAATTGTTGACGCCCACGCCCAGCGTGAAAATCTGGCGGCAGTTCCAGATATCTTCGGCTGCGGACTTTAGGCTGGCGGCGTCGATCCCGGCAAAGGTCTCTTCGATATTGCGGATCGCGGCGCCGATCATGTCAGCGTAAAGCCCGCCCAGTTCTCCCGACTTGCCAATGTCCTGCAACCAGCGGGCGCGGTCAGGAAACGACACGCCGCCCTGGCGAATCGCGTCGCGGAACGGGGCGCGGAAATCCTCGTAGCCTTCGAAGCCTACCTGCCGGGCCATCCGCACGAAGGTGTTGGGTTTGACCTTGGCCGCCTCGGCAATCTCGCGCACGGTCGAAACCCCAACATCCGTTGGGTTTTCCAGCACGTAGCGCGCGGCTTTCTGCGCCTCGGGCGTCAGGGCGTCCCACTCTTCCGTCAGGCGGTCGAGAACGATAGATGATACATTTGTTTCATTCATGATTGACGATGGTACATTTGTGGAATTAGCCTGTCGAGCAGAAACGCGACTCGGGAAGAGGAAAAATCATGTCCGAGAAGAATCTGCCGTCACATGCCCGCGTAGTGATCGTGGGCGGAGGTGTCATGGGGGTCGGTCTGGCCTATCATCTGGCGCATGAAGGGTGGGGCGACGATACCGTCCTGCTGGAAAAGGCCGAGCTGACCAGTGGCAGCACCTGGCACGCGGCGGGCCAGATCACGCATTCGACCTCAAGCTTTGGGCTGGGCAAATGCGTGGACTACAACATCGGTTTGTATTCCGGCGCTCTGGAGGCCGAGACCGGCCAGCCCGTGACGTGGCATGGCTGCGGGTCCTTCCGTTTGGCCTATACCGAGGATGAGATGGACTGGTTGCGCCACACCCTTTCGGTGGGTCGCTCGCTGGGCTTCAATATCGAACTGGTCGGCCCCGAGAAGGTGGCTGAGTTGCACCCGTTCTACAATCTCGAAGGCGTGCTGGGTGCGCTGCACACGCCCGATGACGGTCATGTCGATCCTACCAACGTGACCATGGCGATGGCCGCGGGCGCGCGTCAGAAGGGCGTCCGCATCTTCCGCAACTGCCGCGCGACCAACATCACGCAGGCCGACAATGGTGAGTGGGTGGTTGAGACCGAGCAGGGCACCATCACGTGTGAGCATGTGGTGAACGCGGGCGGCACCTATGCCCGTCAGATGGGTGAATGGTCGGGGCTGCAGCTGCCTATGACTTCCATGACCCACCACTATTTCGTGACTGAGCCGGTGCCCGAGTTCCAGAACCTGGACAAAGAACTGCCGGTGATCCGCGATGACCGCAAAGTCTCGGGCTATATCAGGATGGAGCAGCAACGCGGGCTGATCGGGATTTACGAGAAGGAAAACCCGAACTCGGTCTGGCATGATCATTGCCCTTGGGAGTATGAGAATTGGCTGTTCGATGCGGATTACGACCGGGTGATGCCGTGGCTTGAGGAGAGCCTGAACCGCATGCCGATCTTTGCCGAGCTGGGTATTCAGCGCGATGTGCACGGGGCGATCTCGCACCCGCCCGACGGCAACCCGCTGATCGGGCCTGCGCCGGGTGTGCGGAATTACTGGTGCTGCTGCGGGACGCAGATCGGTATCGGCTGGGGGCCGGGCCTGACCCGCGAACTGGCGCGCTGGATGGTGCATGGGGCCGCCGACATCTCGATGCGCGAGTTCGATCCGCGCCGGTTCGGCAGCTATGCCACCAAGGACTGGCAGGTTATCAAGGCCGAGGAAGATTATTGCCTGCGCCACGAAATCCCCTTTCCGCATTTCAATCGTCTGGAAGGGCGTCCGATCAAACCCTCGCCGTTGTATGAGCTGCTGAAATCCAAGGGTGCTGTGCACGAAGAGGTCTACGGATTCGAACGCCCCCGCTGGTTTGCCCGCGATGGGGTGGAGCAGCGCGATCACTATTCCTTCCGCCGTACTCCGGTGGATGACATGGTCGCGGCCGAGGTCAAGGCGGTGCGCGAGCGCGTCGGTATCATGGATGTTTCCGCTTTCACCAAGGTGTTGATATCTGGCGATGATGCAGAGGTCTTACTGGACCGCCTGATTGCCAATCGCCTGCCAAAAATAGGCCGGATCACGCTGGGGCATATGTTGAATCGGCGTGGCCGGATTGAGATGGAAGTGACGGTGTCCAAAGTTCGGGAGGATGCGTTCTACCTTGTATGCGCAGCTTTCTTTGAGCAACGGCTTCTGGATCATTTGGAAGCCCACAGGCAAGGAGCGCGCGTCAAGGTCGAGAACCTGTCTCACAGCTACTGCGCGCTGTCCTTGAACGGTCCGAAATCTCGCGAGGTTCTGAACGCGGTTCGTCAATACAGCCCGCCGGAAGACAAGCTGTTCAATGCAGATTTCCCGTGGATGACGTTGCAAATCAACACTATCGCTGAGGAGCAGGTCTGGGCCTTCCGAATGTCTTACGCGGGTGAGTTGGGCTGGGAGTTTCACATGCCGCGCGCCAGCCTCGAGCCGGTTTACAACGCGCTTTGGGCGGCGGGAGAGCCGCACGGCATCACCGACTATGGCAGCTTTGCCATGAACGTGATGCGGATGGAGAAGGGCTTCAAAGGCGCGGGCGAGTTGACCAATGAGGTCACTCTGGCCGAGGCTGACGCGCTGCGCTTTGCCCGTACTGACAAAGATTATCTGGGCAAGGACAAAACCCTGAACACAGATCTGCCGTGGATCTGCGCCTATCTTGAAATCGACCCGGATGGCGAGATCGACGGCCACGGCGGTGAGGCGGTGATGCTGGACGGGCGTGTCGTGGGTTCGACGGCCTCAGTTGCCTATAGCCATACGGTCGGCAAAATACTCGCCTTTGCCTATATCAAACCCGAGGCAGCAACACCCGGAACCGCGCTACAGGTCGTGGTCCATGGATCACCCCGCGCGGCGCGCGTGTTGGGTGAACCTGCCTATGACCCGCAAAGCCTGCTGCCCCGCACAGACGCCGCTTTGGAGATCGCATGATGACTCTACCCGATACAATGAAAGCCATGGTCACAATAGGTCATGGCGGCCTCGAACAGATGGTGCTGCACGAAAACTGGCCGCGCCCGGAACCCGCTGCCGGAGAGGTGCTGATCAAGGTCGCCGCCTGCGGCCTGAACAACACCGACGTGAACACACGGTCAGGCTGGTATTCCAAGACCGTCTCGGATGCGACCACCGGAGGTGCGTTTGAAGAGGTGGGCGAAGATGACCCCACTTGGGGCGGCAATCCGATCACCTTCCCGCGCATTCAGGGGGCCGATATCTGCGGTGAAATCGTGGCCGTGGGTGAGGGTGTGGACAGCGCCCGCATCGGCGAACGTGTCATCACCGATGGCTGGTTACGCGACCCGTCAGATCCTGGCAACATGGACAAGACCGGCTATTTCGGCTCGGAACGGGATGGGGGCTTTGCCGAATACGCCACCACGCTGGCCGTGAACGCGGTGCCGATCACGTCTGACCTGTCGGATGCGGAACTGGCGACTTTTTCGTGCTCTTATTCCACTGCCGAAGGGATGCTGACCCGTGCTAAGGTGACCAACAGCGACACCGTTCTGGTCCCCGGAGCATCTGGCGGCGTTGGCGGTGCACTGGTGCAACTGGCCAAACGCCGCGGCGCACGCGTGATTGCGTTGGCGTCCGAGGCAAAGCACGTAGACGTCGCGGAGCTTGGCCCTGACCTGATCCTACCGCGCACGCCCGAAAACCTGCGTGCGGCGCTGGGCGATGAAAAGATCACCGTAGTCGCGGATGTGGTCGGCGGTCCCTATTGGCCGAACCTGATCGACATTCTGGAGCGCGGCGGGCGTTACACCTGTTCCGGTGCCATCGCTGGCCCGATGGTCGATTTCGACCTGCGGACATTCTACCTGCGCGATCTGACCTTCACCGGATCGACCGTGATTGACCCGCAAGTCATGCGGAACCTCGTGAAATACATTGAGGCCGGTGAGATCAAACCCGCTCTCGCCGCAACCTATCCGCTGGAGGAGCTGCGCGAGGCGCAAGCCGCTTTCATCGCCAAACAGCACACCGGGAATATTGTGGTGATCCCATGACTATGGACGACGTATTAGAGGCCGCGCGGCAGCTGCATCAGGCGCATCCCGATCTTTCCGAGTTCGGTGCATGGCCCACGGACCTGACCGAAACCCAATTGCAGCCGAGCCATATTCCCGCTGCCGATCTGGTGAGCGATTTCGATGCAGGCGGCAGCGAAACCACCCGAGTCTTGTCCGGCGCGATCAAGGCCACCGCGCATCTGGCCCATTGGAAGCTGACCTATACCGAGGATGAAGTCGGTGCCGATTTCCTGCAACGTTATGGGTATTACGAACTGTTCGGTCCGACCGGTCATTTCCATTCGACCCAGTTGCGGGGCTATGTGGCCTATTGGGGGGCGGGTCTGCACTATAACTGGCATAGCCATCAGGCCGAGGAGCTGTATCTGACGCTGGCCGGAGGGGCTGTGTTCCGGGTCGCGGGTGATGAAAGTTTTGTCGGGCCGAACCAGACACGCCATCATGACAGCTGGCAAAGCCACGCAATGACCACGACCGACCAACCAATCCTGACCTTTGTCCTCTGGCGCGGCGAAGGTATGGGCGATCTGCCACGGATGGATGCCGCATGAAGATCACCCGCCTCCGCATCTACCAGACCGGTCTGCCCTATGTGGGCGGAGCCTATGTCTGGGGTGCGGGCAATGTGATCGAGACCGCCATCGCCTCGGTCGTTGTCATCGACACCGACGCCGGATTGCAGGGGTGTGGTGAGTTCACGCCCTGCGGTGAGAACTACATGGTCGCCCATTCCGAAGGCGTGGCGGCGCTGGCGCGACTGGTGGCGCCTAAGCTGTTGGGCGAAGACCCCCGGCAGGTGGCGCGGATCGAACAGTTGATGGACCATCTGGTGCAGGGGCACGGATACGCCAAGGCTCCGTTCGACGCAGCCTGCTGGGACATACTCGGGCAGGCCTGTGATCAGCCGGTCTGGATGCTGCTGGGGGGCAAGCTGACCGATGGCGCGCCGATGTACCGGGTGGCGCCGCAGAAGGCGGTGGATGAGACGGTGGCCGAGATGAATGCCTACCGCGATCAGGGCTATCGCCAGTTCCAGATCAAGGTCGGCGGCGATTGGGTCAGTGACATTGACCGCATCCGCACCACGGTGCCTTTGCTGCAACCGGGTGAAAAGGCGATGGCCGATGCCAATCAGGGCTGGCGCGTGGACAATGCGATCCGGGTGGCGCGGGCGACGCGCGATCTGGATTTCATTCTGGAACAGCCCTGCCGCACTTATGAAGAATGTCAGCAGGTGCGCCGTATCGCCGAACAGCCGATGAAACTGGATGAATGCGTCACCGGTATGCATATGGCGCAACGGATCGTCGCTGATCGAGGCGCTGAGATCTGCTGTCTGAAAATCTCGAATCTCGGCGGCCTCAGCAAGGCGCGCCGGGTGCGGGACTATCTGGTCGAAAACCGCATTCCCGTGGTCAGCGAGGACACCTGGGGCGGAGAGATCACCACCTCGGTCGTAGCGCATTTCGCGGCCTCGACCCCAGAAGAGTTTCTGCAAAACACCACCGACCTGATGAACTACAACACCCGGTCCACCGGAATCGGCGGCCCGGAGTCGCGGGATGGCAGGCTTTACGCCTCTGATGCGCCCGGGTTGGGCGTGACTCCGGATTTCGAAAGCCTCGGCGCGCCGGTGGCGGAGTATGCCCTATGAAGATCAAGACCATCACCGTCTTCCAAGTCGACCTGCCGCTGGAGCATCCCTATTGGCTGTCGGCCGGGCGGCTGAAGTTCGAAACGCTCGACGCGACGCTGGTGAAGATCGAAACCGATGCAGGTCTGATCGGCTGGGGCGAGGGTACGCCGTGGAGCCACACCTACATACCCGCGCATGGGCCGGGCATCCGGGCGGGAATTGAAACGATGGCTCCGTTCCTCCTCGGCCTCGACCCACGCAAGGTGCTGGAGGTGGAGCGCGCGATGGACCTCGCGCTGCCCGGTCACCTCTATGCCAAAGGCCCGATCGACATGGCCTGCTGGGATATCGCCGGGCAGGCGGCAGGCCTGCCGATTGCCGATCTGATGGGCGGCGGATCACGCACACCGCGCCCGATTGCATCCTCGGTCGGCGCCAAGACCGTCGAGGAAACCCGAGAGGTGATGGAACGCTATCGCAGCCGGGGCTACATCGCCCATTCGGTGAAGATCGGCGGCGATGTGGAACGTGACATCGCCCGCATCCGAGACGTCGAAAGCGTTCGGCTTCCGGGTGAGATCGTTCTATACGACGTGAACCGCGGCTGGACCCGGCAACAGGCCCTGCGGGTGATGAGCGCCTGCGAGGACCTGAGAGTGATGTTCGAACAACCCGGCGAGACATTGGACGACATCGCCGCGATCTCGGGTCGTCATGCCTCGCCCGTGTCTGTCGACGAAAGCCTCGTCACCCTGCAGGACGCCGCCCGCATTGCCCGCGATGGCCTGGCCGAAATGTTCGGGATCAAGCTGAATCGTGTGGGCGGACTGACCAAAGCCGCGCGGATGCGGGATATCGCGCTGGCACATGGGATCGACATGTTTGTCATGGCGACCGGGGGCTCGGTTCTGGCCGATACCGAGGCGCTGCATCTGGCCGCCACCATCCCGGACGATAATTGCCACGCCATCTGGGCCTGTCAGGACATGATCACTGTCGATATCGCCGGCGGTCGCGGGCCGCGCAATATCGACGGCCACCTGCACCTGCCGGAAACGCCGGGGCTTGGCGTGCACCCGGACGAGGACGCGCTGGGCGATCCGGTTGGAGTATATCAATGAAGATCAACAAGATAACCCTCTGGTCCGTCGATCTGACCAGCCATGAAACCTATCACATGGCCGAGGGCAAAACCTGCGCCACCGTGACCTCGCATATCCTGTGTCTTGAAACGGATACCGGTTTGCAAGGATGGGGCGAGGTCTGCCCGATCCCGCATTACCTGCCCGCCTATGCAGGTGGTGTGCAGGGTGCGATCACGGAGATGGGGCCGGAAATCCTGGGCATGTCCCCGTTTGGTGCCGACGCACTGATGCGCAGGCTGGATGGGTTTCTGCTGGGGCACCGCTATGCCAAATCCATGGTTGATATCGCCTTGTGGGACTTGTTCGGGCAGGCCACCGGTCAGCCGGTCTATGCGTTGCTGGGTGGTCGGACGCGGAAAGACATGCCGCTCTACCACTCGATCACTTGCATCGCTCCGGATGAGATGGCCCGCATAGCTCAGACCGCCTATCAGAGCGGCATTCGGCAGTTTCAGGTCAAACTGGGGGTCGAGGGCGACTGGCAAGCCGACGCCGAGCGCTTGATCAAAGTGCGCGAGGCCGTGGGGCCGGGGCCGCTGGTCTATGGCGACTGGAACTGCGGCGCGTCGCGCCTGCAGGCCACGCGGACGGGTCGTGCCGTGGCGCATCTGGACGTGATGCTGGAACAGCCGTGCAAAACGCTGGAAGATTGCGCCGCTGTAAGGCAGGCCACCGGTTTGCCGATGAAGATCGACGAGAACGCCCACGATCTGGCCTCGTTGCTGCGCGCGCATGAGTTGGGCTGCATGGACGCCGTCGCGTTGAAACTGTCGAAATTCGGCGGGCTGTCGGCCATGCGCCGGGCGCGGGATCTGACCGTGCATCTGGGGGCAGAGATTTGCGCCGAATGCACCTGGGGCTCGGATATCATCACCGCCGCCTCGCTGCATTTCGCAGCCTCGACCCCGCATGGATCGTTGCTGAATACCTGCGATCTGTCCTCCTATGTGGCCCCGCGCGTATGCCCGAACGCACCAAACCGTGAAGACGGCCGGATTGCCCCGCCCGAAGGTCCGGGGTTAGGTGTGACCCCGGACCCCGAAATCCTTGGTTCCCCGATATTGGAGATCGTGTGAGATGCTGAAGATCAATACTCAATCCGAATGGATCGCCCGCGCGAATGAGGTTCTGCCCGCAGGGGGATTCGGCAATTTCGACCCTGGCATCATCATCGCCCGTGGCGAAGGCAGCCGGGTCTGGGACGAGGACGGCAATGAATATATCGACTACCTGATCGGGTCCGGTCCCATGCTGCTGGGCCATGGCCACCCCGAGGTGATGGAGGCCGTGCTGGAACAACTGCCCAAGGGTATGACCTTCTTTGCCAACAACGCCAAAGGCATCGAGCTGGCCGAGGCCATCGTCGACGCCGTGCCTTGTTGCGAACAGGTCCGCTTTGTCGCCTCGGGCGGTGAGGCGGATATGTACGCGATCCGTCTGGCCCGCGCCTATACCGGGCGCAACAAGGTCCTGAAATTCGAAGGCGGCTATCACGGCATGAGCGCCGAGGCGCAGATGAGTCTCGCCCCCAGCCGCCGGGTCAATTTCCCTCAGGCGGTGCCGGACAGTGCCGGTATTCCTGACAGCGTGGCCGAACAGATGCTGATCGCGCCCTATAATGACCTCGAGGCCGTCGCGGCCCTGCTGGACGAACATGACGACATTGCCGCGATCATGGTGGAACCGCTGCAGCGGATTATCCCGCCACTGCCCGGATACCTGCAAGGTCTGCGTGATCTGTGTGACAAGCACAACGTCCTGCTGATTTTTGATGAGATCGTCACAGGGTTTCGGCTGGCCTATGGCGGCGCGCAGGAAAGATACGGGGTAACGCCTGATATCTGTACGTTGGGCAAGATCATCGGTGGTGGCTTCCCCCTGGCCGCGCTGGGCGCCAGCGCCGAGATCATGAAGCATTTCGACAAGGCTAAGGTGGGCGAGGACGGCTGGCTGATGCAGTTGGGCACCCTGTCCGGCAACCCGGTGGCCTCGGTCGCGGGTCTGAAAACCATGGAGGTTCTGCGGCGCGACGGTATCTATGATCAGCTCCGCGCGACCGGGGCGGCGTTGCAGCAGATGCAGGTAAAGGCCCTGACGAAGGCCGGTATTCCGCATCAGATCGTCGGGGATGAAACTCTGTTCGACATCTACTTTACCGATGCCGCCTGCCGCGACTATCGCAGTGCCAAACATGACGATCCCAGCCGCAATGCGCTCTACAACGATACGTTGCGCGCGCATGGGATATTCAAATCCCCGGGCAAGCTCTACCCGTCGATGGCGGTGATCGAGGCTGATCTGGAACAGACCCGATCAGCAGTCGATAAGGCCGTGCAGGCGATCAGCGCGGTCTGAGGTGCTGCCCCGGAATAATACGGGCCGCTGTCATAATGTGACAGCGGCCCTTACCAACTGGAAACTCGTTTAGTCTCGCCCCCTCGAATACCACTTAATCAAGTATACTGAACAAAAACTTTCGACATATTCGAGACCAAACCAGCATTTCAACCAGTCTGATACTTGTTTGCCTGACTTTCGCCTCGGCTACAGTGAAGTAGTTCACATTCAACAAATTTTCTAGCTTCTCCAGTCGAAAAAGCCCGGCCCAGCCTGTTCAAGAAGCGTCTGAGCCATGGTGCGGCCCATCTCGGCGCCGTCGGCAATCGCGCCGGTGATGTCCTCGGATATCGCTTCGGATCCGTCGGGGCGCAGCACTTCGCCGCGCAGGCGCAGCTGACCGTCCAGTACCTCTGCCAGCCCGGCGATGGGGGTTTCGCACGAACCATCCAGCGCCGCCAGCAAGGCGCGTTCCGCAGCAAGACGCTGACCGGTTTCGGCGTGGTGGATCGCCTCGAGCATACCCGCAGCACGGGAATCGTCGCTGCGGCGTTCGATGCCGATCGTGCCCTGCGCGATGGCAGGCAGCATGTCCTCGGGCGCGATTGCCGTGGCCGGGACGTCCTCCATGTTCAGGCGGCGGATGCCGGCCATGGCCAGAAAGGTACAGTCTGCCACGCCGTCGGCCAGTTTCTTCAGTCGGGTCTGCACGTTGCCGCGAAACTCGACCACATTCAGGTCGGGACGCCGGTTCAGCAATTGCGCCCGACGGCGCAGCGATGACGTGCCGACCACAGCGCCTTGTGGCAAGTCGTGGATCGAGCTCAGGCTAGGAGAGATGAACGCATCGCGCACATCCTCGCGCGGCAGGAACGTGTCCAGCACCAGACCTTCGGGCTGCTCCACCGGCATGTCCTTGGTGGAATGCACCGCGATGTCGATATCGCCGTTCAGCATCGCCTCTTCGATTTCCTTGGTGAACAGGCCCTTGTTTCCGATCTCTTTCAGCGGGCGGTCCGCGTCGATCATGGCGCGGTTGTCGCCGGTGGTCTTGATCACCACAATCTCGAACGCCTCTTCGGGCAGGTCGAATGCCGTTCCCAGCCGTTGCCGGGTTTCATAGGCTTGTGCCAGCGCCAGGGGTGAGCCACGGGTGCCGATCTTGAGCGGTGAGTCGGGGGAGGGCAGGGTCAGTGTCATGCGCACAGCTTTAGTCGCGTCACATTGCCCTGACAATGGGGGCATGGCTTGACAAATTGCCGCCGAAGGAAGACCCGTTGCGGCAAACCTGATGATTGGGGGCAAAAGATGGCCGAAACAAAGAAACTGCTGCGGGCGCTGGCGGGCGAGGTACAGGATGTGCCGCCGATCTGGATGATGCGTCAGGCCGGGCGGTATCTGCCGGAATACCGGGCGACACGGGCGCAGGCGGGGGATTTCCTGTCGCTGTGCTACAACCCGGAACTGGCGGCAGAGGTGACCCTGCAGCCGATCCGGCGTTACGGGTTCGACGCGGCGATTCTGTTTGCCGACATCCTGCTGGTGCCGCAGGCGCTGGGCGCGGATTTGTGGTTCGTCACCGGCGAGGGCCCGCGCCTGTCGACCATCACGCAGCAATCGGATTTCGACGCGCTGAAACCGGTTGACGCCATTCATGAGACCCTGTCGCCGGTTTATGAGACCGTCCGCATCCTGTCGCGGGAATTGCCGTCCGAGACGACTCTGATCGGGTTTGCGGGCGCGCCCTGGACGGTTGCGACCTACATGATCGCCGGGCGCGGCACGCCGGATCAGGGTCCAGCCCATGCGCTGCGCGAAGAACACACCGCCTTGTTCGAGGCGCTGCTGGAGCGGATCACGCTGGCGACGATCGAATACCTGTCGGCCCAGATCGAGGCCGGGGCCGAGGTGGTCAAAATCTTCGACAGTTGGGCCGGGTCGCTGAAGGGTGAGGCGTTCCGGAAATACGCAGTCGAGCCCTGCAGGGTGATCACGCAGGCCATCAAGGAACGCCACCCCGGTATCCCGGTGATCGGCTTCCCGCGTGAGGCGGGTGACGGGTATATCGGTTTCGCCAAGGCAACCGGTGTGGATTGTGTGGCGCTGGACAACTCGGTGTCGCCGGAATGGGCGGTCGAGCATGTGCAGGCGGATGGTTGTGTTCAGGGCAACCTGGCGTCGTCGCATATGGTGACCGGTGGGCAGGCCCTGGTGGATGAGACGCGGCGCATAGTCGAGGCTTTCTCGAAGGGGCCGCATATCTTCAACCTTGGTCACGGGATCACGCCGGATGCGGATCCGGAAAACGTGCAGTTGATGATCGACACGGTGCGCGGGCGGTAAGCAAGCGAAGGGGGCCAGCCCCCTTCTTGGCCTGCGGCCAATTCATCCCCCGGGATATTTTTAGCCAGATGAAGCGGCCGGTGGTTGCGGCGCGTCGAGTTCGTTCAGGATGTCCTGACGGTGTTCTCCGCGGGCAGGGCTGGATTTCGGCTGCCATTCCGAGGTTGAGAATCTGGGTGCGGCAGCGACTTGCAGGGTGCCATCAGTTCTGCGCCATGTCTGGCGGGCGGCGTTCATTGGGTGGGCTTGCGCCTCGGTCGGGCTGAGGACCGGCGCGACGCAGGCATCGGTGCCTTGGAAGAGATCCGTCCAGTGGTCGCGCGGTTTGCTGGCGAAGATGTCAGACAGGCGTTGGGTGAGCGCGGGCCAGGTCGCAGGATCGAATTGCGATTGGAAGTCAGGGTCATCCGACAGGCCCATTTTCTGCAGAAACAGCGCGTAGAATTTGGGTTCGAGGCATTGAACCGTCACAAAGCCGCCATCGGTACAGAGGTAAGTGCGGCTCCAATGGGGGCCGTCCAGCAGGCTTTGACCGCGGGTCTCCGACAGGTTGCCGGATTGGTTCAGGCTCATGAGCAGGTTCATCATATGGGCCGAGCCATCGTAGATGGCGGCATCGACTACGGTGCCTTCACCCGTTTTCTGTGCGTTCAGCAGCCCGGCCAGAAGGCCCGCGACCAGATACATGGCGCCTCCGCCAATGTCGCCGACCAGAGTGGCCGGGGTTTGCGGCGGTTGGCCGGGCTGAGAGGCGTACCAGAGCGCGCCGGACAGAGCGATGTAGTTCAGGTCATGTCCGGCGGTGTCCGACAGGGGGCTGTCCTGACCCCAGCCTGTCATTCGTCCATAGACCAGCTTGGGGTTCATCTCGTGGCAGGGTTCCGGACCGAGGCCGAGTTTTTCCATCACGCCGGGGCGGAACCCTTCAATCAGCGCATCGGCCGAGGCGATAAGGCGTTTGGCGATCTCCAGATCGCTAGGGTCCTTCAGGTCCAGATCAATCGACCGTTTGCCGCGATCCAGAATCGAGCATTCGGGCATCCCCGGTGTTGCAGCCTGCCCCTTGCGGTGGATGGTGACCACATCGGCGCCCATGTCCGCCAGCAGCATGGCGGCAAAAGGGGCAGGGCCCAGCCCCTCGATTTCAATGATCCGAATACCGTTCAGCATGGTCCCCCCTTCGATTAAAGGCAAGGTTTCGGGAACGCCGGTAAATTGCAAGGCTATAGGGCAAACCCGCAAAAAAGCGCAGGACCTTGTGCGAAATTGGCCTGTTCTGTGCCGGTGGGCCGGGGTAGGGTCGCCGCCAGAACGGGGAACTTGAATGACGACCATTCTTTCGATCAAGGATTTGCGCAAATCCTACGCCGACGGGTTTGAGGCGCTCAAGGGCGTGTCTCTGGACATCGAGCAAGGGGAAATTCTGGCGTTGTTGGGGCCGAATGGCGCAGGCAAGACGACGTTGATCTCGACTATCTGTGGGATCACCACGCCGACCTCGGGATCGGTGACGGTGGGTGGTCATGACATTCAGGCCGAGTTTCGCGCCGCGCGCCGGATGATTGGTCTGGTGCCGCAGGAAATCGCGCTGGAGCCGTTCGAAAAGGTTTGGAACACCGTGCGGCTGTCGCGTGGGTTGTTCGGGCTGGGCCGAAATGACGCGCGGATCGAAGAGATTCTGCTCAAGCTGTCCCTGTGGGACAAGCGTAAGAACGCGATCAAGGAACTGTCGGGTGGCATGAAGCGCCGGGTGCTGATCGCCAAGGCGCTGGCACATGAACCGCGCGTTCTGTTTCTGGACGAACCCACCGCCGGCGTCGATGTCGAACTGCGCAAGGATATGTGGGAGATCGTGGCCGAGCTGAAGCGGGCCGGCGTCACCATCATCCTGACCACCCACTATATCGAAGAGGCCGAGGCGATCGCAGACCGCATTGGCGTCATCGACAAGGGCGAGTTGCTGCTGGTGCAGGACAAGGACACGCTGATGGCGCAGATGGGTAAGAAGCAGCTCGAGGTGATGCTGACCGAGCCGATCCAAAGCATCCCGGACAGTCTGGCGGCCCACAATCTGGCGCTGAACGGCAATGGCGATGCGCTGGTCTATACCTACGACACCCACGCAGACCGTACCGGCATCACCACGCTGCTGAACGACGTGGCGCAGGCGGGGCTGGTGTTGCGCGACGTGCAAACCCGCCAGTCGAGCCTGGAAGAGATATTCGTTAATCTGGTGTCCGGAGAGCCCGCATGAACTGGTCTGCTATCGCCGCCATCTACCGGTTCGAAATGGCCCGGTTCTTTCGAACACTGGCGCAGAGCTTTCTGTCTCCGGTGCTGTCGACATCGCTGTATTTCGTGGTTTTCGGCACTGCCATCGGCAGCCGTATCCAAGAGGTCGAGGGCGTGTCTTATGGCGCGTTCATCGTGCCGGGGCTGATCATGTTGTCGGTGGTGATGCTGGCGATCTCGAACGCGTCCTTCGGAATTTATTTCCCCAAGTTCCTGGGCACGATTTACGAGCTGCTGTCGGCCCCTGTGAACTTTATCGAGATTGTCATCGGCTATGTCGGGGCCGCGGCGACCAAGGCGCTGTTCGTGGGGTTGGTCATCCTCGTAACGGCCTCATTTTTCGTGGATTTACGCATCGAACACCCGTTTGCGATGGCGGCGTTTCTGATCCTGTCCTGCCTCAGCTTTTCGTTGCTGGGGTTCATCATCGGCATATGGGCCAGCAATTTTGAACAGATGTCGCTGGTGCCGCAGCTGGTGGTGACTCCGCTGATCTTTCTGGGGGGCACGTTCTATTCCGTCTCCATGCTGCCGCCGCTGTGGCAGACCATCACGCTGTTCAACCCGGTGGTCTATCTGATCTCGGGGTTCCGGTGGTCGTTCTACGGATTGGCGGATGTCCCGATCGGGTTCAGCCTGCTGGCCATCGTGGCGTTTACCGGCCTGTGTCTGAGCATTATCTGGTGGATCTTCAAAACCGGCTGGCGCATTCGCAGCTAGGTTGTATCGGGCGTTGCATTTTTGCCCACTGACTTTGGGAAATGTGTTCACGTCACGTCTATCGGTTAAGCGGTCCCTTGTTTACCGGTTGGGTGCACTCTACATCGGCATCCATGAAACTCAGCCTGCCGTTTCTCAAAAAGCAACCCAGCGTGGCCGTTGTGCGCCTGTCCGGTGCCATCGGGATGGCCGGGCGTGGATCGATGTCTGATACCGCGCTGGCCCCGGTTTTGGAGAAAGCCTTTCGCAAAGGTAAGCCCGCTGCCGTCGCGCTTGAGATCAACTCGCCCGGTGGATCGCCGGTGCAAAGCTCTTTGATCGGGGCGCGCATCCGGCGGCTGTCCGAAGAACTTGAGGTTCCGGTTATTGCTTTTGTCGAGGATGTAGCCGCCTCGGGCGGGTACTGGTTGGCAGCGGCTGCGGATGAGATTTATGCCGATGACAGCTCGGTGTTGGGATCAATTGGGGTGATTTCATCCAGCTTTGGTGCGCATGTCCTGCTGAAACGGCAGGGAATCGAACGGCGTGTACATACCGCTGGGGAGTCGAAATCCATGCTCGACCCGTTCTCGCCCGAAAAGAAAGAGGATGTCGCGCGGCTGGAAACCCTGCTGGCTGATATCCATGAGAACTTCATCACCCATGTCAAAACCCGGCGCGGTGGCAAACTGGACGAAAGCCAGGACTTGTTCACCGGGGAAATCTGGCTGGCGCGGCGCGCGCAGGAGCTGGGCCTGATCGACGGTATCGCACATTTGAAACCGAAGATGCAGGAACGCTTTGGCGACAAGGTCAAGTTCCGCCGCTATGGGCTGCGCAAACCGATCTGGTCGCGGCTTGGCGCATCGCTGGCGCAGGACGCTATCGCCGGGCTTGAGGAGCGTGCCGCCTACGCGCGTTTCGGTTTGTGACGTGATTATCAAGATTGTCACCCTTTTCCTGATCGCCATGGGAGTCCTGGCGATGTTCGGCAAGCTGCGCTTTCCGGGGCAGAAGCGGTTGCAATCCTCAAGATGTCCGCGCTGTGGACGGTTCAGGATCGGCAAAGGCCCGTGTGCCTGCGAAAAAGGAGGCCGTACATGACGGCATGGCTGTTATCCGGCCTTGGTCTGCTGATCCTGCTGCTGGCAGGCGATGCGCTGGTGCGCGGTGCGGTGAACCTGAGCCTGCGCATGGGTGTACCCGCGCTGATCGTCAGCTTGACGATCGTGGCCTTTGGCACCTCGGCACCCGAGCTATTGATCGCCATCAGCGCGATCAAGGAAAACGCGCCGGGCATTGCGCTGGGTAACGTGGTCGGGTCCAATACGGCGAACATCCTGTTGGTTCTGGGCATACCAGCCTTGCTGTCGACGTTGCACACCAGCGAATGCAACAGCCGCAGGAACTATGTTTTCATGCTGCTGGCATCGGTGCTGTTCATCGGTCTGGCCTTCTGCGGCGTGTTCACCTTGGTCAGCGGCGCCATCCTGCTGGCGGCATTGGGTCTGGTCCTGTGGAATGCCTTCCGCGAGGCGCACGCCCATCGCAAAGCTTGCGGTCAAGCGTGTGCCGAGGATGAAGAACTGGACGGTCTGGAAGAGGCCGACCCCAACATGGCCTACTGGAAGATCTCGGTCTATCTGGTGCTGGGCCTGATCGGCCTGCCGATGGGCGCGCATCTGCTGGTCGAATATGCCACGGTCATCGCCCTCACCTACGGCGTCAGCGAAACAGTTATCGGTTTGACGCTGGTTGCAGTCGGGACCTCTCTGCCGGAACTGGCGACGACAGTGATGGCGGCGCTGCGGCGGCAGGCGGATGTGGCGCTGGGCAATGTGATCGGGTCGAACATGTTTAACCTGCTGGCCATTGTCGGGATTGCCACGCTGGTCGGACCGATTCCCGTTGATCCGGAATTCCTGCGGTTCGACCTGTGGGTCATGCTGGGTGCCTCGCTGCTGCTGGCCCCGTTCGTGTTTTTCAAACAGGACATCACACGCACCTGGGGTTTCGTGTTGACCCTGCTATATGCAGTCTACGTCGTCGTGTTGCTGGCGTGATTTGATCAAGAGGAAGCGTCCATGACCCGAGCGTTAGTGACCGGTGCCGGAATTCGCCTTGGACGGGCCATGGCGCTGTATCTGGCGCGCCGTGGCTATGATGTCGCCGTGCATTACGCCACCTCGGAGCAACCCGCGCAGGAGACCGTGGCCGAAGTTCAGGCCCTGGGCCGCAAGGCTGTCGCTTTGCAGGCCGATTTGCTGGACGAGGCGCAGGTCAGCGCGCTGCTGCCCCGTGCGGCAGAATTGCTGGGTGGGCCGATTACCTGTCTGGTCAACAACGCCTCGATCTTTGAATACGACAACATCCGCACGGCCACCCGGCAAAGCTGGGACCGGCATATGGACAGCAACCTGCGCGCGCCCTTCGTGCTGACGCAGGCGATGGCGGGGCAGGGCCTGACGCCCGACACGGATGAGGCGGGCGAACCGGTCGCCACCGGTTTGATCGTCAATATGGTCGACATGCGGGTGCGCAAACTGACGCCCGAATTCATGTCCTACACCATTGCCAAGATGGGCCTATGGGCGCTGACCCGGACTGCCGCGCAGGCGCTGACGCCCGCGATCCGCGTCAACGCCATCGGCCCTGGCCCGACGATACAGGGGCACCGGCAATCCGAAGAACACTTCAAGGCACAGCGCGCCAACACGGTATTGGAGCGCGGAGCGAACGCCTCGGATATCACCGCTGCCTTGGGGTATTTTCTGGACGCACATGCCGTCACCGGACAGCTTTTATGCGTGGATGGCGGGCAGCATCTGGGCTGGCAAACTCCAGATGTTTTGGGCGTAGAATAGACATATTCGCTGCAAGTTTTGCACTGCTCGCAGTCCTGTTACCTGCCCGTTACAAAAATGTCTTTTTTTTCATATACTTGTCTTGTGCACAAAATAGAAGTGTTTAAAAGCAACGACTTAATAGGGTGCTTAATTTTTAAGCAACTTAATGAATCCCCAAGTATACAAGGGGATTTCGCCCTTCCCGGAAACTTATCTGCATAGTTATCCACAGAAACCGTGGATTTGTTTTCTCTTGATCTGAGGCCCTCAAGATTGCAGCCATGGTCAGGGAATCATATCTCAGGCCCATGACGACCCAGAACGAATCGAATCCCGAGACACAGCCCACCGGCTATGCTTGTATCCAGCGTTATGTGAAAACGCTGGACAACTCGCCCGGGGTGTATCGGATGCTGGATGCGGACAGCCGGGTTTTGTATGTGGGCAAGGCGCGGAACCTGAAGGCGCGGGTGTCGAACTACACGCGCCCGGGCCATTCCGGGCGGATCGAGAAGATGATCGCCTCGACCGCCTCGATGATGTTCCTGACCACGCGGACTGAGACCGAGGCGCTGCTTCTGGAGCAGAACCTGATCAAGCAGCTCAAGCCCAAGTACAACGTGCTGCTGCGGGACGATAAGAGTTTCCCGAATATTCTGGTCGCCAAGGACCACGCCTTTCCTCAGATAAAGAAACATCGCGGGGCAAAGAAAGAGAAGGGGGCTTATTTCGGCCCCTTCGCCAGCGCGGGCGCGGTGAACCGAACACTGAACCAGCTGCAAAAGGCATTCCTGCTGCGCAACTGTTCGGACTCGATGTTCGACAGCCGCACGCGGCCTTGTCTTCTCTATCAGATTAAGCGGTGTTCGGGGCCATGCGTTGGGTTGATCTCCGAGGACGATTACCGCGAAAGCGTCAAGGATGCGGAACGGTTCCTGTCGGGCCGATCCACCAAAGTGCAAGAGGAATTGGCCGAGCAGATGATGGCCGCCTCCGAGGCGATGGAGTTCGAACGTGCCGCCGGGCTGCGCGATCGTATTCGGGCGCTGACGCAAGTGCAGACCAGCCAGGGTATCAACCCGCGCGGTGTGACAGAGGCGGATGTGATCGGTCTTTATATGGACAGCGGGCAGGCCTGTGTGCAGGTGTTTTTCATCCGCGCGAACCAGAACTGGGGGAACAAGGATTTCTATCCGCGGGTCGGGGCTGATGTGTCACCAGCTGAGGCGATGGAGGCGTTCCTAGGCCAGTTTTACGACAACAAGGAGCCGCCGCGGCAGTTGATACTGTCCGACGGGATCGAGAACGCCGATCTGATGGAAGAAGCGCTCACCGAAAAAGCCGGACGTAAGGTGGAAATCCTTGTGCCGCAGCGAGGTGAGAAACAGGAACTGGTCGCCGGCGCCCTGCGCAATGCGCGCGAGTCACTGGCCCGCCGCATGTCGGAAAGCGCGACGCAGGCCAAGCTGCTGCGCGGTGTGGCCGAGGCGTTTGATTTGGATAACCCGCCGGGCCGGATCGAGGTCTACGACAACTCTCACATTCAGGGCACAAATGCGGTGGGCGGCATGATCGTCGCGGGCCCCGAGGGGTTCATGAAAAACGCCTATCGCAAGTTCAACATCCGTGGCGATGATCTGACCCCGGGCGATGACTTCGGGATGATGAAAGAGGTTCTGACACGCCGCTTCACGCGCTTGCAGAAAGAAGACCCGGATCGCGAAAAGGGCATGTGGCCAGACCTTCTGCTGATCGACGGCGGCGCCGGGCAGGTGAGCGCGGTGCACGAAATCATGGTCGAGCACGGCGTCGAAGACATCCCGATGGTCGGCGTTGCCAAAGGCGTCGATCGTGACCACGGCAAGGAGGAATTCCACCGTATCGGTCAGCACGCCTTTGCGCTGAAACGCAACGATCCCGTGCTGTATTTCATCCAGCGTCTGCGGGACGAGGCGCACCGGTTCGCCATCGGTACCCATCGTGCGAAACGGGCCAAGGCCGTGGGGGCAACCCCGCTGGACGAAATCCCCGGCGTCGGGGCCGCGCGCAAACGGGCCTTGCTGACGCATTTCGGCAGTGCCAAGGCGGTCAGTCGCGCCAATCTGGCCGACCTCAAAGCGGTGGATGGGATTTCAGCCGGGCTGGCGCAAAAGGTCTATGACTTCTTCCACGACAAGGGCTAGGCCTTTCGCCCGCGCCACAGGATATAGAGCCCCGAGGCCACGATCAGCGCGCTGCCGATCCACATGGTCTGATCCAGTTGCTCACCAAACATGATTACGCCCAAGCCGACACCAAACAACAGCCGCGAATAGCGGAAGGGGGTGACGGCCGAGACTTCTCCGGTCCGCATGGCTTTCATCAGCGCCGCGTAAGCCGCCGTGCCCATCAGGATCGCACCGCCGACATGCCAGCTTGTGTGCAGGTCCAGCGGCGCCATTGGCGCGCCTTCCCAGAACCGATAGGTCAGACCCGCGACCACGATGCAGAGAAAGCCGTAGAATCCCAGCACCTCGGTCCCAAGCGTCGCGGGCGCGGCGCGGCTGGCCAGGTCGCGCCCGGCAAAACCCAACATCCCCAACACGGCAAGGATGGACAGGGCTGAGAAACTGTCTCCGGTCGGTTGGATGATGATCACCACGCCGATCAGTCCGATTAGAATGGCGCTCCAGCGCCGCCAGCCGACCGCCTCGCCAAAGAACAGCGCCGCGCCCGCCACCACCACCAAGGGCGTGGCCTGCAGGATCACGGTCGCTGCTGACAGGGGCGTCAGCGTGATCGCCAGCACATAGAACAGCCGCCCCAAAATCTCGAACAGCACCCGCACCTTCATCGGGCGCGACAGCACGTCCCTGTGAAACAGATTCCTACCCCGCAACAGGGCCACCACCGCAAAGATCACCGAGCCACCGGCGCCGAACAGGACCAGAATCTGCCAGATCGGCAATGCCGCGGACGCGCCCTTCAACAGCGCATCCTCGAGCGCGAACAGCGCCATTGCGGCGATCATCCACGCGCTGCCGATCAGGTTGGATCGGGGGTCGGTTTGAATATGTGCGGTCATACTGTGCAGTCGCTCCTGAGCCGTCCGTCAATCTGACCGCAAAGACGCCGCGCGCCAAGCTGTATCTGACTGAGAGTTCCCGGTTGCGACCCTTTGCCTTTTGGCCCTGCAACTGCCTGTGATCGGGCCAGTTTTTTACTGCCCCGTCTTTTCTGTCCCGGACCGGCGATGTAGGGTCGGTCCATGAAGTGGAACCTGCCCAATATCCTGACCGTGCTGCGCCTGTTGGCCGCCCCCGGTCTGGCCGTAATGTTTCTGTATTTCACCCGCCCCTATGCCGACTGGTTCGCGCTGATCCTGTTCCTGACAGCAGCGATCACCGACTGGTTTGACGGCTATCTGGCCCGTGCGTGGAAGCAGGAAACCAAGATCGGTGCGATGATGGACCCGATTGCCGACAAGGCGATGGTGGTGATCGCGCTGATGATCCTTGTGGGCTATTCGACCGAGCACTGGACGCCGTGGCTGGTGCTGCCCGCCACTGTGATCCTGTTCCGCGAGGTTTTCGTCTCGGGGCTGCGTGAATATCTGGGCGATACGGCGGGAACGCTGAAGGTGACCAAACTGGCCAAATGGAAGACGACTGCGCAGATGGTTGCCATCGCGGTTCTGTTCTCGCAGGGGATCTTCGAGCATAATTTTGTCATGGCCACTTTCGGCATGGACCCTACGGTCATTGATCAGGTTCTAACTGGGCAGGTCGAGGACCTGAACCACATCCGCTGGCATCTGGAAGGGATGTTCTGGTCGGGCCGCATCGGCTTGTGGCTGCTGTGGATTGCCGCCACGCTGACATTGATCACAGGCTATGACTACCTACGTAAAGCCATGCCCCATCTGAAGGAGAGCTAACCGATGGACGTGCTGTATTTCGCCTGGGTGCGCGAACGTATCGGCCTGCCAAAAGAGAAGGTCGAAACACAGGCCGCGACGGTATCCGATCTGGTGGCCGAACTCAGCGCGCGTGAGGAACGGTATGCGGCAGCCTTTGCCGATCTTTCCGCGCTGCGGGTCGCGCTGGATCAGGAACTGTCGGACTTTGACGCCTCGTTGTCCGGTGTGCGCGAGGTCGCGTTCTTCCCGCCGATGACCGGTGGCTAAGATGCGCATTGCAGTTCAGGAACAAGCGTTTGATCTGGGGGGCGAGGCCAACGCATTCGCGGCGGGCAATGCGGCCAACGGCGCGATCGTGACCTTTACCGGTGTCGTGCGCGATCTGGCATCCGGCGATCTGGATGTGATGGAGATTGAGCATTACCCCGGCATGACCGAACGCGCCCTGACCAAGATCGCCGAAGAGGCGCAATCACGTTGGTCTCTGGGGGATGTGCTGGTGATCCACCGCCACGGGCGTTTGGCTCCGGGGGACCGGATCATGATGGTGGCCACGGCCGCGCCGCATCGCAAGGACGCATTTGAGGCGGCGGAATACCTGATGGATTACCTGAAATCCCGTGCGCCGTTTTGGAAAAAAGAAATCACCAAATCCGGTGAGGAATGGGTTGCGGCCAAAGATGAAGACGAGGATGCGCTGAGCCGTTGGTAGAGACAAGTTCCGGCACCCATTTGTTGGATGCCGGAGGAGGGCATTTCGGCTTAGCTGCTCTGTTCCGAGTTGCAGGTGCGCGCCGCTTCAATGGCTTTAAGAGTACCATCGAGGCTTACGGTGAAGCCGGTTTCTTTTTCTGGAAAGACGGTCATCTCGTATTTCTTCATGACGTCTTCGACGAATTGTGGATTGTTCGCCAGAATGTAGCCCCCCGTGTATCCCTCAGCGAGGTGCTTTGTCTTCTTGCGGGCTTCGGCCGAGTACACATTGCCATCCAGTGACAATATGATCTCTTCCTTTTTGCCTTTTAAGCCGATGTCGTTTTGGGTGAAAACTCCAAGATATCCCATTTCCTGATCTTTGGTTAAGCCCATTTGAACGACGTTGCTATTTTCGTCGACGCGTTCGATCAGGCAGGAACCGCGGGTTTCGTCGACATAGATCGTCCAGCCGGACTCTTCACCCCACTTTGTAAAGGTGTCATTCTCTGATGGGATCACATCGCTTGAGGCGAATGCGGCGGTTGTGAAAAATATCCCAAGGATTGCAGCGGTCTTCGGTGTCGTATTGAAAAGCATATTACACTCCAGTTGCTTGGATCGTGAACTATTCAATGTGCAGGCAAAAACACACCAATTCATATTATTGAATTTATTGTCAAAATGAAGAAGGCAGAATCTGACCGGCTAAAAACTGCCGATCGATCCATCCTTTGTAACAAAGGCAAGCCGAATTGGTTGTATCAGTCCGCGTTGTTGATGCGACCGCGCAGTTCTTCGGCCTCTTGCCGCGCGGCGCGCAACCCGTCCATGGCGGCGGCCAGTTCGGCCTCGGCCTGGGTCAGCTGATTGGTCAGCTCGGCCTCGCGCTGTTGCAAGTAGGTGATCGCCTGATCGCGGGTTTCCTCGGCCTCGTGCAACTCTTGGCTCATGCGGTCCAGATCTGCGACGTCGCTTTGGCGGACGCGGGACAGGCGGTGCGCCAGCCAGTTGGCGAACCAGCCCATGCAGAAGGCCGCGAACAGGATGATGGCGGTGGCGATAATGAATTCGATTCTGTTCAACTTACTGGTCCCCTGCATCCGCATCTGAGGCGGGTGTGTCCGTCTGTTCGGCCTCGATGGTTTCCGCCTCGATCGCGTCCAGCCCGGTTTCGGTGTTTGCCACCGGCTCGGGTCGGATCAGGCGGAACTCGATCCGGCGGTTTTCTTCGCGGCCTTCTTCGGTGTCATTGTCGGCGATCGGTTGCGATTCCCCATAACCCACGGCAGTAAAGCTGGCGGTGGGCACGCGGCGCCCGCGCAGCTCGTTCAGGATCGACTGTGCCCGCGCCTGGCTAAGCTGTTGGTTCATTTCTTCGCGGCCCTGACTGTCGGTATGGCCCTGAATCTCCAGCCGGATCGGGCCGCATTCGCGCAGGATGTCGGCAATCTGGTTCACCGTATCGCGCGAGTCGGTGGCGACGGTGGCCGAACCGGGCTCGAACGCGATCTTGGTGCCGGCCTGAACCTCGGCGATGCGCTCCTCGCACACCTCGGGGTCAGGCAGTATGTCGGCGGGTTCAGGCGGTTCCTGATAGGTGATGGACAGGGTGAATTCCTGTGCGTCGCCCAGTTTCTCGGACAGCAGACCGGCGATTTTCGCTTTCGTCTCGGGGTCGTGGCTGATGCCGTTCAGGACCAGATCGTCCGGTGTGACGGTCAGCGCACCGTTATGCAGTTGGGCCAGCGCCTCAAGCCCGGTCAGAACGCGTACTGGCCACCCCATCGGCAGGCCCTCGGGCGCGATGCGGGTTGCGGTGTGGACCTGCTCGGAACCAAAGGCGGCACGGGCGTAGCTGTCGACCATGTCGCGTTGGGTATCGTCGCCCAGACGCCCGCGTATCTGCACCAAACCCTCGGGGCTGCGCGTGGCGGAGAATTCGGGGGGGCCTTCTGAGCCCTCGGTTTCGGGGGGTGGCAGGACGGCGTGCAGGGCAAAGACCGGGGGCAGGGCGTTCTCAAGCTCGCCCACCACGCGGTCAAACACCCCGGCATCTGTGCCTTGCGCCGCGGCCAGCGTGATATCCGCATCTGACATTGTCACTGATCCGCCACCCAATTCGGCCAGCGCGTTGATGCTCAGCACGGCAGCCTCGGACCAGCGGGGCGAGGGTACGCCCAGACCGATGGTGCAGCTATAGGTTCCTGCTAGGCCTGCCTCTTGCGTGGCGGCGATGATCGCGTCGCGCGCCTTTTCATCCTGCGCCGAGCAGGCATCGAACTGGCCGCCATTCTCGTCAATCAGGAAGCGCAGGGTAAAGGGCGTAATCACCGGGCGCGGGGCCGAAATCGACAGGCCGATCCGCAGGCTTGGCGGCGCGGCGCGGGTCAGGTCCTGTTCCAGATTTTCCTTTTCTTGCTGGCTGTCGGCAATCGCAGTGATCTTGACCAGCCCGGGGCTGGCCGAGATTTTGGCACGCGGCAAACGCTTCAATGCGTCAACGGCATAGGCGATCGCGGCATCCCACCCCTTGGGCTTGGGATAATCCGCGGTTTCCATCAGATCCGAAACCGGAGCACCACCGTCCAGATCGCTGAGCCGCTTCATCAGCGCCTCGCGATCTTCGCTGGCCGGGATCAGGCCGATCACCGAGATGCCGCTGTCGTTGCGCAGGATCTCGGCAGAAAACCGGGGTGCGGCCAGTTCGGTTGTGGGGGCGACCTCCATTTCGTCGATCACGCGCGAGGTGTCGACCTCGGTGCCCGCCGCGGTCAGCGCATTAAACCGCGTGGCCTCATCCGTTGCCGTGCCCGTCAGCACGACGCGCAAACCGTCGGAATGCACCTCGGCCCAGTCATGCCCTTTCAGGTCCAGCGCCCGGCGTACGGCAAACTCGGACGTTTCTTCGACCTTGGTCACTGCAAAGCTGGCGGCCAACAGGCACAGACCCGCCGATACGAGGAAGATAAGGGCAACGGCTAAGAAATAGGGCAAACGCATGTGCGGGTTATCGACTCCTCAAGCGATTGTGCGAACTCTTACAGAGCCGCGCGGTCAGGTGCAATCAGAGCAGCAGCGCAATGCAGAAGAAGATCAGCGGAATAAGGCCAGTGTCCCGGTTGGCGCGAAACAGTTGCAGCAGTTTCGCGTTGTCCTCGATATCCAGCCCGCGCAATTGCCACGCCATATGCCAGCCCATCGCCCACGGCCCGCCCAGGGCAACGGCCAAAGCCAGCATCGAAGTCTGCGCCAGCGCCCCGTCGATGATGGCCAGCCCCATCAGAAAAACCGTGGCTACAAGGAAGTATTTCAGCCAGCGTGCAGTATCTGTGCCAAACAGTCGGGCGGTGGATTTGATGCCGATCAGTTCATCATCTTCGGCGTCCTGATGGGCATAGATCGTGTCATAGAACAGCGTCCAGGCGATCCCGGCTAGATACAGCGTGATCGCGGGAACGCCGACCGTGCCCGTATGCGCCGCCCAGGCAAGCAGGATGCCCCAGTTGAAGGCCAGCCCCAAAAACACCTGCGGCCACCATGTGAAACGCTTGGCAAAGGGGTAGATCGTCACCGGCAACAGCGACAGCACACCCATGGCGATGGCGGCCTGATTGAAGCTCAGCAGAATCCCCAGCGCCAGCAGGCATTGCAGGCCCATCCAGATCACCGCCTGACGCACGCTGACCTGACCGGACGGGATCGGGCGCGACCGTGTGCGTTCCACCTGTCCGTCGTACTTGCGGTCGGTAATGTCATTCCACGTGCAGCCCGCACCGCGCATCAGGAAGGCACCGATGGCGCAGCCGACGGCGATCCACAGATCCTCCCACCTTGGGTTGCCATCGCTGAGGATCGCAAGCGCCAGCCCCCACCAGCAGGGAATCAGCAGCAGCCACGTGCCGATGGGCCGGTCCGCGCGGGAAAGCCGCAGGTATGGACGGGCAAAAGCGGGCGCGTGTGTGTCGACCCAGTTGCCGCGGACCGCATCTGCGACCTGACCGTCTGGTGTTGGGGCGTTGCCTTGCATATGTAACGTCTCATGAGTGCAAAGATCAGACTGTATGTAGAGCACCCTCTGGGTCAGGGGCAATCGGTAGATTTGACGCGCGAGCAGGCACACTACCTGTTTGGTGTCATGCGTCTGGCCGTGGGCGGGCAAGTGGCCCTGTTCAACGGCAAGGACGGAGAATGGCTGGCCGAAGTGGCCGAGGCCGGCAAGCGCGGTGGGGTTCTGGGCTGTGTGGAACAGACCAAACCGCTGCAGCTGCCGCCCGATCTGTGGTTTCTGTTTGCCCCGATCAAAAAGGCACGCACCGATTTCATCGTTGAAAAAGCGGCGGAAATGGGCGCGGCGCGGATCATGCCGGTGCAGACCGAATTCACCAACTCCGAACGCATTCGCCAGGACCGCCTGCAGGCCCACGCTGTTGAGGCCGCCGAGCAATGCGGTGGCACTTTCGTGCCCGAGGTCGCCGATCTGCAACGGCTGGACCGCGTGTTGGACGCGTGGCCCGAAGACCGCCAGCTGATGTTCTGCAACGAGGCCGAGGTCGGCTCGGCCCTGCGGCTGGCTGCGAATGAAAAGGGTCTGCCCTGGGCGATTCTGATCGGCCCCGAGGGCGGTTTCTCGGACCGTGAGCGTACGCGACTGACGGCGCTGCCCTATGCGCATGTTGTCAGCCTTGGCCCGCGCATCCTGCGGGCAGATACGGCTGCGGTGGCATCGCTGACCATGTGGCAGCAGGCGCTGGGGGATTGGTCTTGAATTGGAGACTCGCGGCGGATGCGGACGTGCCGAAGATCGACGCGTTGCTGTCGCAGCATATCCAGACCTCGATGTTTCCTTTGGCCAATTTGCGGGATTTTGGCCTGCGTGGCGATGATCCGCGATCCCTGAACATCTGGGTGATGGGCGATGGTCCGCGCGCTGTTTTCGCCATCACCAACGAAGGCATGGTGCTGGCGCAATGCCCCGATTGCTCGGATGCTGAGCTTGCCGCGGCAATTGCCCTGATCCGCGGGCGCAAGCTGTTCGGAGTGGCGTCCGAGGCGACACAGGCGCGCCGGATCATGCAGCTGGCTGGCTGGGAAGATCGGCCCGCCACCCTGAACAGCGATGAGCCTGGCTTTACCCTGCAATTGGACGACCTTGTCCTGCCGGACACTACTGGCGTGACCTTGGTGCCGTTGGGCGATGTTGATTGTTCTGTTTCCGAAGCCTGGCGCGAAAGCTATCTGGTCGAGGCAATGGATTTCGCCCCCGAACGCGCGCAGGTGCAGGCAAAAAAGGACATCGCGGCCTATATCCAGCGCGACTCGCACCGGGTTCTGCTGGTCGATGATCAGCCAGTTGCCATGACCGGGTTCAACGCCCGCTTGCCCGAGGTCGTGCAGATCGGAGGGGTCTATACCCCGCCCAACCTGCGCGGTCGCAGCTATGCCCGGCTGGCGGTCGCTTTGCATCTGATCGAGGCCCGCAACGGCGGGGCGTCCCGCGCAGTTCTGTTCGCGGCTTCCGATTCCGCGGCGCGTGCCTATATGGGTATTGGATTCAAACCCGCAGGACATTTCTCGCTGATCCTGTTCACCAACCCCGAGGACCCGGCATGAGTTTCATCCGACCCGAAGCCAAACTGACTCTGTGGCGCTGGCGCGAGGTGCTGGTGGCCGGGCTTGTGCTGCTGGTCGGCCTCAGCTGGATCAGCGGCCCCGGCGGGTTGTTGGGATGGTTGGGCTGGGTGCTTGTGGCTGTTTCCGTGGCGCTCGCTGTAATCGGCATTCAGCGCGCTAGGTTCCGCACCGGGGTCGGCGGCCCCGGAGTGGTGACCATCGACGAAGGCCAGATCACCTATCTCGGTCCGTTAGACGGCGGCATGGTCGCCACGCGGGAGATCGAACGTCTGGCGCTGGACCCGACCGCGTCGCCTGCGCATTGGGTGTTGGAGCAACCGGGCCAACCTTTGCTTCACATTCCTGTGAATGCCGAAGGGGCCGAGGCTTTGTTCGATGTCTTCTCGGCCTTGCCGGGGCTGAAAACCGAACAGATGCTGGCGGAATTGAACGGCGGCGCGGCCCATCCGGTGGTGATCTGGGAACGCACGCCGTCTCGTCCTGCGCACCTCAGGCTGCATTGACACTGGCGCGGTTTGCCCCCACGACTGACCAACTAAACAGACACATCAGGATCGGAGCGCGATTCATGTCCATCCCCCAATCCGGCGGCGGGCCGATCGAACGCCATGAGCAACTGGCCGAATATCTGGAATCGGGCTGTAAGCCCAAGCAGGATTGGCGCATCGGAACCGAGCATGAGAAGTTCGGCTATTGCAAAGACACCCTGAAACCGCTGCCCTTTGAAGGCACCCGCTCGATTGTTGCGGTGCTTGAGGGCCTGCGCGACCGCCATTGCTGGGCCGAAGTGCGCGAAGGCGACAAGTTGATCGGTCTGGAAAAGGACGGCGCCAATGTCAGCCTCGAACCCGGTGGCGCTCTGGAGCTGTCGGGTGCTCCGCTGGAGACCATCCACGAGACCTGCGATGAGGTGAACACCCACCTGCGCGAGGTGAAGGACATCGCCGATGAGATTGGCGTGGGCTTCATCGGTCTGGGCGCGGCTCCGATCTGGACCCATGACGAGATGCCGCTGATGCCCAAGGGCCGCTATCGGCTGATGAACGACTATATGGAGAAGGTCGGCACCATGGGCCGCGCCATGATGCGACGCACCTGCACGGTTCAGGTCAATATCGACTTCGGGTCCGAGGCCGACATGGTGCAGAAACTGCGCGTGGCACTGGCCCTGCAGCCGGTCGCGACGGCGCTGTTCGCCAATTCTCCGTTCTTCGAAGGTAAAGTGAACGGCCAGAAAAGCTGGCGCAGCTATATCTGGCGGCATCTCGACGATGCACGTACGGGCATGCTGCCGTTCGTGTTCGAAGAAGGCTTTGGGTTCGAACGCTACGTGCAATACGCGCTCGATGTGCCGATGTACTTCGTCTACCGCAATGGCGAGTACATCAACGCGCTGGGCATGTCCTTCCGCGACTTCCTGCAAGGCAAACTGCCCGCGCTTCCGGGTGAGACACCGACCCTGTCTGATTGGGCCGACCACCTGACCACCGCCTTCCCCGAAGCGCGTATCAAGAAATTCATGGAGATGCGCGGCGCCGATGGCGGTCCGTGGCGGCGCCTGTGCGCCTTGCCCGCCTTCTGGGTTGGTCTGACCTACGATCAAGGCGCGCTGGATGCGGCCTGGGATTTGGTTAAAGGCTGGGACGCGGAAACGCGCGAAGCCCTGCGGGTTGAAGCCGCCAAGGACGGGCTGCAGGCGCAGGTTGGCAACATCAATATGCATGACCTGGCGCGCGAAGTCGTTGCGATCTCTGAGGCTGGTCTTAAATCTCGCGCCTTCCCCGGTGCGGGTGGCCTTGTGCCCGATGAAACGCATTTCCTGAACGCGCTGAAAGATAGCCTCGAGTCTGGCAAGGTTCCGGCTGATGAGTTGCTGGAACACTACAATGGCGACTGGACTGGCGACCTGACGCGGGTGTTCCCGGAATACAGCTACTGATCCGCTCAGTCCGGGTTGCATTCGCGGGGCTGGCCCGCTAGCAGGTTCCCGACCAAATTCAGAGGGCGTCATGGACGATCTTAAGGCAAAATATCTGGGCCAAATCGCCGAGGCTGGCGACGAAAACGCGCTTGAGGCGATCCGCGTCGCCGCCGTGGGCAAAAAAGGCGAGGTCGCGCTGAAGATGCGCGAGCTGGGCAAAATGACGCCCGAGGAACGCCAGGTCGCAGGCCCCGCGCTGAACGCCCTGAAGGATGAGATCAACTCGGCCCTGTCCGCCAAGAAATCCGCGCTGGCCGATGCCGCGCTGGATGAGCGTCTGCGCACCGAATGGCTGGACGTCACGCTGCCGACCCGCGCGCGCCGTCAGGGCTCGATCCATCCGATCAGCCAGGCGACCGAGGAACTGACCGCGATTTTTGCCGAACTGGGCTTCTCGGTGGCCGAAGGGCCGCGGATTGAAGACGACTGGTACAACTTTGACGCCCTGAACATCCCCGGCCACCACCCCGCGCGGGCCGAGATGGACACGTTCTACATGCACCGCGCCGAGGGCGATAACCGCCCGCCGCACGTGCTGCGGACGCATACGTCTCCGGTGCAGATCCGCTCGATGGAGAAACAGGGTGCGCCGATCCGCGTGATCTGTCCGGGCGGCGTGTACCGCGCCGACTATGACCAGACCCACACGCCGATGTTCCATCAGGTCGAAGGTCTGGCCATCGACAAGGATATCTCGATGGCGAACCTGAAATGGGTTCTGGAAGAGTTCGTGAAAGCGTTCTTTGAGGTCGACGATGTCGAGCTGCGCTTCCGCGCCTCGCACTTCCCCTTCACCGAGCCGTCGGCCGAGGTCGATATCCGTTGTTCCTGGGACAACGGTCAGCTGAAGATCGGCGAGGGCGACGACTGGATGGAGATTCTGGGCTCGGGCATGGTCCACCCCAAGGTGATCGCCGCCGGTGGCATCGACCCCGAGGTCTATCAGGGCTTTGCCTTTGGCATCGGCATCGACCGTCTGGCGATGCTGAAATACGGTATTCCTGATTTGCGTGCGTTCTTTGATTCCGATCTGCGCTGGTTGCGGCACTACGGCTTCGCGGCGCTGGATATGCCGAATCTGCATGGTGGTTTGTCGCGTTGAAATTCCACTTTCTGAGCGTCAATCGCGGGAGGTATTTGTGCCGCGAATATGGGTCGTTTTGTGATAGCTCTGATGGATATCTGCAAAGCTGCCCGCTTTGTTCCAATCAAAGCTCCGGCGTTTGGGAGCAAAACCGGGTAGATCGCGCCTTGCAGATTTTAGGTAATATTCAAGCGAGATCTCAAAGGAGCCTTGCAGTCGCAACTGGATTGTTGGGTGTTGTCGGTTTGGCTGGTTTACTAGACAAATTTGCAGGTTTGGAAGCAACGGCACAATTGAACAGCTTCGTACCGGCTCTGCTTGTTGGTTTTTGCGCTTTGCTTGCGTCGGTTTTGTTTTTCATGCTGTCGATGAAACACATGGACGTGACCATGAATCGTCGCTTCAGGTCTCTTGAAATTGACCAGTGGGAAGCTCAGATTTCAGGGTTCATAGGACAGGTTGAAAGACATCATTCAATAGCAACTTTTTTTCTTGGCGCTGCCATTATGGTTATTGCCGCGGGGCTCTTAGCGCCACCATTGTGGAAAGAGTTAATTGCATTTGCGTCTTGGATTTGCGGATTGAAGTAAAATGCGCGGAGCAGCGGCCGACAGGCCGCCGCGCCATCGCCAGACCGCACGCACGGGTTGGCGAATTGTCTCCGCAAGCGCTCCGTTTGAACGTCACGCGAATTTGGCCAGCATAAATCGCCCACCATAACGCGAGGATCGCCACCCCGCCGGTCTGGCGACAGCGCGGCTTGTCACTCGCCCCCACGGGGTTGTTAAGTGACAGCGGGCGTGGGGGCGGTAGGCTCCGGCCTATGATGTACCGACTGATTTTCATTCTGATGCTGATGGCCTCTCCGGCGCTGGCAGCGCGGGAGTGTCATGGGGATGCCGCCTGCCTGTTGGGCGACCGCTCGTATCATGTGCTGGAACCCGATGGCTGGGACGGGCAAAGCCCTCTGCCCGTATTGCTGCATTTCCATGGCTGGTCGCGGCAGGGGACAGTGGTGGTGAACCATGAACGCATCGCAGGGGCGACAAAACTGCGCGGCGTGTTGTTGGTGGCCCCCAACGGGTTGGGTAAAAGCTGGAATTTCTGGTCGGCGGATACCGGGGATGTGCCTTTTGCCGACCGGGTGCTGGAGGATGTCGCCAAGCGTTATCCGGTTGATCCGAAGCGCATCTATGTCTCGGGCTATTCCTTTGGCGGCGCGATGGCGTGGCGCTATGTCTGCCAGTCGGGCAATGACACGGCGGCGCTGCTGGCCGTTGCGGGCAGTATCCGCCAGACGGAAGCCTGCCCCGAAGCTCCGCGCGAGGTGCGCCATGTGCATGGGCTGGACGATACGGTGATGGATTTCCCCTTTGGTCCCGGTGGGGATACGACTTATCCGGTAGCGCTGTGGCGCGAGAAATACAATTGCAACGGTGCCACCCCGCGCGGGGATTGGAGCGTGAAGCCGTTCCTGACGCTCAGCCGTGTGGAGTGGACCGATTGCGCGCAGGGGCAGGTGGTGCTGGACACCCATCCCGGCGGGCATTTCATCCCTCATGGCTGGATCGGCTGGCAATTGGACGAGCTTTTGGGCCGCACCCCCACCTATCCGTGACGCGCAGCGCTTGCACCCCGGCGCAATCTTTGCCATTGCCTGTGCCGACTGGATGTTTGCCAAAAAAGGCCCCGTGCAATGAAATTCACTCTGTCCTGGCTGAAAGACCACCTCGACACTGATGCTTCGGTTGATGAGATCGCTGAAGCGCTGACCGATCTCGGGCTTGAGGTCGAAGAGATCGTGAACCCGGCGGACCGGCTGGCGGGCTTTACGCTGGGCTACGTGAAACACGCCGAGAAACATCCTGACGCCGACAAGCTGCGCGTCTGCAAGGTGGACACGGATGAGGGTGAGCTGCAGATCATCTGCGGTGCCCCCAACGCGCGCGAAGGCATCACCGTCGTGGTCTGCAAGCCCGGCATGTATATCCCCGGCCTGGACCTGACCATCAGCGTCGGCAAGATCCGCGGTGTCGAAAGCTTTGGCATGATGGCGTCCGAGCGCGAGCTGGAGCTGTCGGACGAGCATGACGGCATCATCGAGCTGCCCTCGGGCGAGGTGGGTGACAAGTTCATCGACTGGCTGGCCGAGAATGAGCCGTCCAAGGTCGACCCGATGATCGAGATCGCGATCACGCCGAACCGCCCGGATGCGCTGGGCGTGGCAGGCATTGCGCGCGATCTGGCGGCCCGTGGTGTGGGGACGTTGAAAGAGCGTGACTATGTGCCGGTGCCCGGCGATTTCGAAAGCCCGATCAAGGTCACCATCGACGAGGATACTCTGGACGGCGCGCCGCATTTCACCGGCCGTCTGATCAAGGGTGTCAAGAACGGCCCCAGCCCGCAATGGCTGCAGGATCAGGTGAAGGCAATCGGTCTGCGTCCGATCTCGGCTTTGGTGGATATCACCAACTACATGACCTTCGACCAGAACCGCCCGCTGCACGTGTTCGATGCGGACAAGGTACAAGGCAACCTGCGCGTTCACCGCGCCAAAGGTGGCGAGAAACTGGTGGCGCTGGATGAGAAAGAATACACCCTGCAGCCGGGCATGATGGTGATTTCGGATGACAAGGGTCCCGAATCCATTGCCGGTATTATGGGCGGTGAGGAAACCGGCTGCACCGAGGACACGGTGAACGTGTTCCTTGAAAGCGCGTTCTGGGATCATGTGCAGATCGCGCTGACCGGTCGTGCGCTCAAGATCAACTCGGATGCGCGGTACCGGTTCGAACGTGGTGTCGATCCGGAATACACGCTGGAAGGGTTGGAGCAGGCGACGCAGATGATCCTGGATATCTGCGGTGGTGAGGTGTCGAAGGTGGTTGAGGCGGGCAAAGCCCCAAACCACGCGCGCGCCTACAAGCTGGATGCGGAACGTGTGCAGTCCCTGGTCGGCATGGATATCCCCGAAAGCGAACAGCGCCAGACCCTGACCCGTCTGGGCTTCCGTCTGGAAGGTGAGATGGCCCATGTGCCCAGCTGGCGCCCCGATGTGATGGGTGAGGCTGATCTGGTGGAAGAGGTCGCGCGGATCGCGTCCCTGACCAAGTTGCAAGGTAAACCGCTGCCGCGTATTTCCGAAGGTATCCCGAAACCGGTGATGACCCCGACACAGCGCCGTCAGTCGATGGCGCGGCGTACCTGCGCGGCGCTGGGCTACAACGAATGTGTGTCCTATACCTTTATCGATCAGGCCTCGGCGGCTCTGTTTGGTGGTGGGGATGCGGCGACACAGCTGGAAAACCCGATCTCATCCGAGATGAGCCACATGCGCCCGGATCTGCTGCCCGGTCTGCTGCAGGCGGCTGCCCGCAATCAGGCGCGCGGCTACGCAGATGTGGCCCTGTTCGAGGTCGGCCCGGTCTTCCACGACGGAGAGCCCGGCGATCAGAAAACCCAGATTACCGGCCTGTTGGTCGGTCGCAATGGCCCCAAGGACGTTCATGGGGTCTCGCGCTCGGTTGATGTATTCGACGCCAAGGCCGATGCCGAGGCCGTGCTGGCCGCCATCGGTGCGCCCGCCAAAGTGCAGATCCTGCGTGACGGGGATGCCTGGTGGCATCCGGGCCGTCACGGCAAGATTTGCCTCGGCCCGAAAAAGGTGCTGGGCGTGTTTGGTGAACTGCACCCGCGCATTCTGCAGGCGATGGACATCAAAGGCCCGGCGATGGCGTTCACCATCTGGCCGGACGAGGTGCCTCTGCCCCGGAAATCCGGTGCCACCCGGGCGGCGCTGGAACTGCGCGACCTGCAAGCGGTCGAGCGTGACTTTGCCTTCGTCGTCGACGAGGGTGTCGAGGCGCTGGCGCTGGTGAATGCTGCAGCGGGGGCCGATAAAGCGTTGATCGAGGATGTGCGCGTCTTTGACGAATTCATCGGTGGCAGCTTGGGTGAGGGCAAGAAATCTCTGGCCATCACGGTACGTCTGCAACCGACCGACACGACGCTGAAGGAAAAAGACATCGAAGCGGTGGCCGAGAAGATCATCACCAAAGTCACCAAGGCGACGGGCGGAGTGCTTCGCGGTTAAGCTGACTGTTTACATGACCTATCAAAGAAGAAGGGGCTCCGCATTCGGAGCCCCTTTTAGTTTTGTAGACACCTGATCAGTACGAGATTTTCCCGTGTAGAAAGTCTTTCCAGTTATCAATGTGGGTCCATTTTTCGGCAAATCGCTCACCAAACGTGTTTGCAAAGGCTTCAAGGTAGGCGTGATCAGCAGACGGCATTGCCTCTCCTTTGCGATCACCCGAAGGTATGCGCAATGTATCCGGGTCTTTGTAAGCGGGCGTGCGTGCTGGGTTGTTGCTTCCGTTGTCTTGGTAGATTTGATCCAATAACGACATTAAGTACTGAGTACGCGCTTCGTCGGCCAATCGATGGCATTCTCTTTTGTCGATGCTGTAGCGTAAATCCAAAACTTCTTGTTGAAGATTGTGTATCTCTTCCCGAAGCTCCTCATTCGTCGCGGTTTCAGCGTTGATGCGCTCTTGCTGCGCAACCGCGTGGGCAACGACCTGACCAATCCCCTTGGCCATGTCTTTCATATCCCGGTTGTTCTGATTTAACTTGGTGATCGATGCCTGCCGAACAAACCCGTCAAAAAAACCGCCCATAGTACCGTCCTTGCCATACGCTCCGTTGTTGCCACCTGAAGGTGGTCTCGGAAACTGTTTCAAATCATTGCTTTACCCGAACTCTGTCGAAAATTGCGAGAGTGGTCAACGACCGCTTCAACTTTTGCGGTTTCGGTCCGTTTATCCGATCCCTCTCTTGGGTTGTCGCAGCAATAGCACTAGGGTCGCCGCAAAAGGTTAAAGGAGACACGCATGGGCCTGAACGTTTACCTCTCTGGCGAAATCCATACCGACTGGCGCGAACAGATCATCGACGGCGCGCAGGGGTTGGATATTACTTTCAACAGTCCTGTAACGGATCACGATGCCAGCGATGATTGCGGCGTGGCCATTCTGGGGGCTGAGCCGAACAAGTACTGGCATGACCACAAAGGCGCGATGGTCAACGCGATCCGCACCCGCAAGGGCATCGCGGATGCAGATGTGGTCGTGGTCCGGTTTGGCGAGAAGTACAAGCAGTGGAACGCGGCCTTTGACGCGGGCTATGCGGCGGCGCTGGGCAAGTCGCTGATCGTGTTGCACGGCCCCGATCACCAGCACGCGCTGAAAGAGGTGGATGCCGCCGCGCTGGCCGTGGCCGAAGAACCGAACCAGGTTGTTGAGGTGCTGCGTTATGTGCTGACCGGAAAGCTGCCCGGTTAGGAAAAAACAAAAAGGATCATAATCGCCTGCGCGAGCGGGAGTGGTTATGTTGACCCTGTTGCTCGACGGGGAAAACCGGGGAAACTGACACCTAGACCAATGCCCGGTTTTTGCTAAAAGCTTCGGCAAATCCCGCGCGAAAGACGCGGGTTTCTTATTGTGGAAAGGAAAGTCGCGTGGATGAGGTCGTAACACAGGTGAATGCGTTTGCGCCGCTGATCATTAATGCGGTCAAGGCGCTGATCGTTCTCGTTCTGGGCTGGATCGTGGCCGGAGCGGTCGGAGGTTTTGTGCGTCGTCGGATCAACGCGACCCCGCATATTGACCCGACGCTTGGCAATTTTATGGCCAGCTTGGTCAAATGGGCCATTCTTGCGATGGTTCTGGTCGCCGTACTGGGGATTTTCGGAATCCAAGCCACCAGCATCGTTGCCATTCTGGGTGCCGCATCGCTGGCCATCGGTCTGGCGCTGCAAGGGACGCTCAGTGATTTGGCGGCCGGTGTCATGTTGGTGGTCTTCCGCCCGTACAAGCTGGGTCAATACGTTGATATTGGCGGTACAGCAGGGACGGTGAAGGACCTGAACCTTTTCACCACAGAACTGGTGACGCCGGACAATGTGCAGATCATCGTACCCAATGGCCAAAGCTGGGGCTCGATCATCACCAACTATTCGGCCCATGACACGCGGCGTGTCGATCTGGTGTTTGGCATCGACTATGGCGACAGCGCGGACGAGGCGATGAAGATCATTCTGGACGTCGCCAAGGCGGACCAGCGAATTCACAGCGACCCCGAGCCTTGGGTGCGCGTAACCAATCTAGGCGACAGCTCGGTCGACCTGACCGCGCGCCTGTGGTGTGCTGCAGCGGATTATTGGGACGTGAAGTTCGAAATCACCAAAGCGGTGAAAGAGGGGTTCGATGCCAAAGGTGTGTCGATCCCGTATCCGCATTCGGTGGAGATCCACAAACAGGCGTAAGCCTCCCGCCCGTCGATCGGGCATTGAAATGCCCTCCTCCGGTTGGGCCCGGCGCCGCGCTGATCGCGCGGCGCCGTTTCGTTTGTGAGACCGTTGGGTCAGACACAACAACGCCGCGCTTTTGGCGCGGCGTTATGCCCAAGCCTGTAAAGCGCCCTTTGGAAAAGGACGCTATTTGAGGCGGGAGTGCTATTAGTTCAGCAGAGTTGTCGGATCGACAACGTCGATGTTGAGGGCGGTGCCAACGGCTTCGTAGGTCAGCTTACCGGCGTGGACGTTCAGACCTGCCAGCAGGTGAGCATCGTCCATGCAGGCCTGTTTCCAGCCCTTGCTTGCCAGCGACAGCATGAACGGCATGGTAGCGTTGCCCAGTGCGATGGTGGACGTACGTGCAACCGCGCCGGGCATGTTGGCGACGCAGTAGTGCATGATGCCGTCAACTTCGTAAACCGGCTCGGCGTGAGTTGTCGCCTTGGAGGTTTCGAAGCAGCCGCCCTGGTCGATCGCAACGTCAACCAGTGCCGCGCCGGGTTTCATGGTCGACAGCTGTTCACGCGAGATCAGCTTGGGAGCAGCAGCGCCCGGGATCAGAACCGCACCGATGACCATGTCGGCATCCTGGATCAACTCAGCGGTCGCACCGGCTGTCGAGTACTGGTTCTTGAACTGACCGCCAAACACGTCGTCCAGATAGCGGAGGCGCGGCAGCGAGCGGTCCAGAACAGTGACATCTGCGCCCATGCCGGCTGCGATTTTGGCTGCGTGCGTGCCGACAACACCACCGCCAATCACGATCACCTTGGCTGGACCCACGCCCGGCACACCGCCCATCAGAACGCCGCGTCCGCCATTGGCCTTTTGCAGAGTCCACGAGCCGACCTGAGGCGCCAGACGACCGGCAACCTCGGACATCGGCGCCAACAGGGGCAGGCCGCCATTTGCATCGGTCACGGTTTCATAGGCAATCGCGGTACAGCCCGATTCCAGCAGGTCATGTGTCTGATCCGGGTCCGGTGCCAGGTGCAGATAGGTGAACAGCAACTGGCCTTCGCGCAGCATCTTGCGCTCGACTGCTTGCGGTTCCTTGACCTTGACGATCATGTCGGCGGTGGCAAACACCTCTTCCGCCGTGTCGATGATCCGCGCGCCTGCGGCGATATAGGCGCCATTGTCAAAGCCCGAGCCGATCCCGGCATTGGTTTCGATCAGGACCTCATGGCCGCGTGCAACGGCCTCTTGCGCGGCGTTGGGTGTCATGCCGACGCGGAATTCCTGGGGTTTGATTTCCTTGGGGCAACCGATTTTCATTTTTGCTCCTCCATTCATAAACTGCTTAAATAATGGGCACTCCCGGGCGCAATTTCTGTGAAACTCTGCCCGCGATTTGACTTTTCTTTGGGAGAATTTCCGCTAAATTGCCAAATCTCTGCAAAGGAATTGCGTCAATGAGCGTAGATACGACGGATAGAAAGATTTTGGCGGCCCTTCAGCGTGACGGTCGCATGTCGAATGCGGAACTTTCCGAGCAGGTGAATCTGTCTCCATCGGCTTGCCATCGGCGGGTGCAGCGGCTGGAGGCCGACGGGTATATCCGCAATTACGTGGCGCTGCTGGATGCGCGCAAGATGAATGTGCCGACGACGGTGTTCGTCGAAATCACGCTGCAGGGACAAGCCGAAGAGCTTTTGGACGCGTTCGAAAAGGCCGTGGCCCGTATTCCCGATGTGTTGGAATGCCATCTGATGGCGGGTACGGCGGATTACATCCTGAAGGTCGTTGCCGAAAATACCGAGGATTTCGCCCGCATCCACCGCCAATACCTGTCACGCTTGCCGGGGGTGGCGCAGATGCAAAGCTCATTCGCGTTGCGCACGGTGTTCAAGACCACTGCTTTGCCGGTGTGATGTTCAGACCGGACCGGGATAGGTGAACAGGGCCAGATGCAAGGCGTTGAAGCCGAAATGCATCAGAACCGGGACCCAAAGCCGTCCGGTCGCAAAGTAACCCAGCCCGCAGGCCGCCCCGAGGATCGAAGCGAACACCACCAGCGCCGGGCCACCGCCCGCGTGGGCCAGGCCGAATAACAGGCCGGCCGCTGCGATCCCGAAGGCGGCCCCGGTTTTTGAGGTTATGATCGATTGCAGATAACCGCGAAAAAAGGCCTCTTCGGTCAGGCAGGTCAGAAACAGGTTCGATAATGCGAAAACCAACCACCACGGGGGCAGGCCGACCTCGGGCCGCACCGCGCCTGTGGCAAGCCCCAACAGGAGCAGCGAGGGCAGCAGTAGCAGGCCGACCACCAGTGGTGCGGGTTTGGTCGGCTTTGCACCTTGGATCATTGTGGGCCAAACCAGCAGGACGGCGAACAGAACCAGCGATTTGTCCAGATTCAGATACATGGTGAAGGCGGTGCTGCCCGCCCCGGCCTGAACCTGATCCAGGACCAGCATGTTGTGAAATCCGGGAACCAGGTGCGCGCCCAAAGCAAGACACCACAGGATCAGCGCCAGATGCCCCGCCAGAGCCGCAGGCCCGGACAGGTGTCGCAGTCCTGCAGCCCCCAGCAATCCAAGGCTTGCAATCCCCGCCGCCAGCGGTGTGACCAGCCCAAGTGCCAGAGCGATGCATCCGAGCATGGCCAGCAAAGTCAGGCCCAGCCCCCGTCGACCTGACACTGCGCCCGTTTGCGCGGCAATCAGGATGAGCCAGGGCCAAATAACGGGTAGAAGGGACAGAAAATGCGTCACGGTCGTCTCATGCTTTGACGGGCCAGTTTTGCCGTTGGATTGTGGTCCGTGGCAAGGGTGGAAACGGCAGCTTTACGCCAACCCGTTGGCAATGCGTCAATTCTGACGCTTGTATCCCACCGCTTGCGCGTTCAAATAGGGGAAGGCCGAACGCCCGCCTGCGTTGCATGTATCAGCGTCCGCAGCGCGTAATTGGCGAGGGTTTCATCAATTTCTCTGATGACATCAGGCGGTTACACGCGCCCTGTACGGTCCGGACCCGATAGACGATAAGGATGTAACCTTGGCTTACGAAAACAATGATGCCCCCAAAGACTGGCTGGAAGCCGAGTTGGAAGACACGCTGGACGAAGATTTCGAAATTGAGTTCAGCGAGCCCATGCTCTCGATGGAAGTCCGTAAGATCTATAAAGACCAGCATCCAGACATGCTGGATCGCAAAGTCTATTTCCGAAACCTGCTGCGACTGCAGGCTGAGCTGATCAGAGTTCAGGATTGGGTGCAACACACTGGTGCCAAGGTGTGCATCCTGTTCGAAGGTCGCGACAGTGCGGGCAAAGGCGGCGTGATCAAGCGCATCACTCAGCGCCTGAACCCGCGGGTGGCCCGCGTGGTCGCCCTGCCTGCGCCCAGCCGTCGCGAGCAAAGCCAGTGGTATTTCCAACGCTATGTCCCGCACCTGCCGGCAGCGGGTGAGATCGTTCTGTTCGACCGCTCGTGGTACAACCGCGCCGGGGTCGAACGGGTGATGGGTTTTGCCAGCGACGATCAGGTCGAGCAGTTCTTTCAGGACGTTCCCGAATTCGAACGGATGCTGGTGCGGTCGGGGATCATCCTGCTGAAATACTGGTTCTCGATCACGGATGAAGAACAGCAGTTGCGATTCCTCATGCGTATCCATGACCCGATGAAACAGTGGAAGCTGTCACCGATGGATCTGGAGTCCCGCATCCGCTGGGAGGCCTACACCAAGGCCAAGGAAGACATGCTCTTCCGCACCAACATCCCCGAGGCGCCGTGGTACATTGTCGAAGGCAATGACAAGAAGCGCGAACGCCTAAACTGTATCGAGCATCTGCTGACCAAGATCCCCTACACGGATGTGCCGCAGGAAAAGGTCAATCTGCCGGACAGGCGCTACAACCCGGAATACGAACGCCGTGTTCTGCCGGATGAGTTGCACGTGCCCAAGATTTACTGATCACAAATAAATACGCCCCCGAGTTCGAGGGCGTTTTTCGTTTGGTGCGTTGATATTAAGAAAGCAATCAAAGAAGCGCAAACTCATCGTTTCTACGCGTCAGATCGGGGCGCTGTTGCAGCGCCCCGCAGTTGTGCGCGTGCTTAGATGAAGTCCACCACGCACATAGAGTCGAAGGACGCGAAGTTGAAAATATCGTCCTGCATTTCCGAACCCGTATCCGTTGAGGTGTCAGGATCGAACGGAGAGTCATCGAATTTGCCCCAGCTCCACTGAAAGTCAATCTCGACAGCTTTTGTTTCTTTCAACGTTGAAGCGTTCAGTTTGAATTCATCGGCCATGTCCCGCAAGTCATTGACCATTGCCTCGATCTCAGCAAGAAACTCACCTACGTCAAAATAATCGCCTGCCGGGGTTTCAGCAATGTCTGTTTCAGGCGCTTCCTCTACCGGTTCCTCGGTTTCAGTGACGTCTGTTTCGGGTGCTTCCTCTACCGGTTCCTCGGTTTCGGTGACGTCTGTCACGGGTGCTTCCTCTACCGGCTCTTCGGTTTCGGTGACGTCTGTAGCGGGCGCTTCCTCTACCGGCTCTTCGGTTTCGGTGACGTCTGTTTCAGGTGCTTCTTCCACCGGCTCTTCGGTCTCGGTGACGTCTGCAACAGGCTCTTGCACCACGGGCTCTTCTGCAACAGGTTCTTCTACCGGCGGGATTGGCGCGGCGCCGTTGTCCAGCACCACAGTGCCGTCGGTAGTGGCAAAGTTCTGGGTCACCATGACGGCGTCCCAACCGTTGTATTCGCCTTCTACGATCCCGATGCCAATGTATTCGAAATCAGGGTTCAGGATATTTGCTCGGTGGCCCGGGCTGTCCATCAGGCTCTGGTGCAACTGCTCTACATCATCGCTGATGCCCGCCGCGCCGCGCTCTGACTGCCATGCGATGTTTTCACCCGACCGCCAGCTGCCGGAAAAGTCAAAGCCAGCGTCCCGCATGCGCTCGGTCGCGCTGGAACCGTTCGATCCGGTGTGGCTGAATGTATCGGTGTCCAGCATCCAGGTGCTGTGATCCTCTGCCGAATCGTTCAGGCGGGTTTCAAGTTTGAGTGGGTTCAAGCCGCGAGATGTTCGCTCTTCGTTGATCAACGCCAGCATTTCTTGCTCGAATGTACTTGCAGTCGACATGGTGCCTCCAGTTTGAGTGGTCGTCTGTGCAGACGGGGCCAATTACAGGGGGCACTGGATGGACTAACAGGGAGAGCATTTAATTAGGCGAAATCCGGCAAGCGTGTGCTGCCTGTACAAGATTCGCTGCGCTGCTATTTGCCGGTCAAAACGCCAACACGCCGAATGTGGCAGATAACCGCTTATGTCGGTGACTTTGTCGGCGGCATGTAACTTCTGCCTGAAACGACAAACCCCCGGGCGGAGCCTCGGGGGTCGTCAAATAGTGTCATCCAAAGCTGGACGAGGAAAGTCTTAGAGCAGACCTTCGCGCTGGGCTTTCTTGCGTGCCAGTTTACGGGCACGGCGGATCGCTTCAGCTTTCTCGCGCGCTTTTTTCTCGGACGGTTTCTCGAAATGTTGCTTCAGCTTCATTTCACGGAACACGCCTTCGCGCTGCAGCTTTTTCTTCAGGGCACGAAGCGCCTGATCGACGTTATTGTCGCGAACACTAACCTGCATGTGGTTGTCACCACCTTTCTAGATAGAGTTGCAAGGAAATTGCAGGAGTTGGCCGTATAGCAAAGCCGATGTATCTTGTCTAGTACTGGCCCCGAGAACCGGAGAACCGCCATGACCCTTACCTATGAAGATGCAAAACAACAGCTTTTGGACGCGATGCTGATCCATGTGCCGTTTGATGGCTGGTCCGAGGCCAGCTTTCGCGCCGCGATCACCGATTGCGATATGGATGAGGGTCTGGCGCGGGCAATCTGCCCGCGTGGGGCGGTCGATCTGGCGCTGGCCTTTCACGCGCGGGGCGATGCGGCGATGGTGGAACGCCTGAAATCCACCGACCTAAGCGAGATGAAGTTCCGCGACCGTGTGGCCGCCGGCGTCCGGTTCCGGCTTGAGGCTGTGCCCGACAAGGAACTGGTGCGCCGGGGGATGACGCTGTTTTCCCTGCCAACCCATGCGGCGGACGGGGCCAAGGCGCTGTGGCAGACCTGCGACCTGATCTGGGACACGCTGGGCGATACCTCGGACGATGTGAACTGGTACACCAAACGCGCGACCCTGTCGGGGGTATATTCCTCGACCTTGTTGTTCTGGCTGGGCGATGATTCTCCGGATCACGAAAAAACGTGGGAGTTTCTGGATCGCCGCATCGACAACGTCATGCAGTTCGAAAAGCTCAAAGCGCAGGTGAACGACAATCCGCTGTTCAAGCCGTTCCTTGCGGTGCCGAATTGGTTCGCCAGCCAGGTGAAGCCACCAATGAAAATGCGCGCTGATCTGCCCGGGATGCTGAACCCGCGCAAGTAAGCATCTGGGCCTTCCGGAAATTGCCTGCTAGGCATTGGGCAAAGGAGGATTTGCCCATGACCCAGACGATGCGCGCCGTAGAAATCTCGCAGCCCGGCGGCCCGGATGTTCTGCAACTGACCGAACGCCCGATCCCCGAGCCGCAAAACGGCCAGGTGATCCTCAAGGTCGCTTGTGCGGGGGTGAATCGCCCCGACGCGTTGCAGCGAGCAGGGGCCTATGATCCGCCTCCGGGCGCCAGTGATCTGCCGGGGCTTGAGGCGTCGGGCGAAGTGGTTGCCGTAGGCACCGGGGTCGAAGGGTTTTCGGTTGGCGATCAGGTCTGCGCGCTGTTGCCCGGTGGCGGATATGCCGAATACGTAGCCACTCCCGCCGCGCATTGTCTGCCGGTTCCAAAGGGCATGGGAATGAAAGAGGCTGCTTGCCTGCCCGAGACCTTCTTTACCGTCTGGTCCAACGTCTTCATGCGTGGTGGGCTGAAGGCTGGTGAGCGGTTTCTGGTGCATGGTGGGTCCAGCGGCATCGGTACAACGGCGATCCAACTGGCCCATGCCTTTGGCGCCCGGGTCTTTGCCACCGCCGGATCGGACGAGAAATGCGAGGCCTGCGTCAAGCTGGGCGCCGAGCGGGCGATCAACTACCGCGATGAGGATTTCGTCGGGGTCATGAGGGCCGAAGGCGGCGCAAACCTGATCCTTGATATGGTGGGCGGCGATTATATCCCCCGCAACGTCAAAACGCTGGCCGAGGATGGCCGTCTGGTGCAGATCGCCTTTCTGCAGGGGCCGAAGGTCGAGCTGAACTTTGCCCTGATGATGGTCAAACGCCTGACCCTGACCGGCAGCACCTTGCGCCCGCAAAGTGATCTGGCCAAGGCGAAAATCGCTCAGGAACTGCGCGAGGCGGTCTGGCCGTTGCTGGAGGCCGGGAAGGTAGCCCCCGTCATGGACAGCGAGTTCGAACTGGCGGAAGCCTCAGCGGCACATGCGCGGATGGAAAGCTCGGGCCATATCGGCAAGATCGTCCTGAAGGTCGCGGGTTAATCGGGCTGCGCGGGCTTGTCCCGCGCGCCTTCCGTCAGGCCACCGCGCGGCGATACAGGTGCCATGTGGCGTGACCCAGAACCGGCATCACCACGATCAGTCCCAGCATCATTGGGATTGCGCCAAGGACCAACAGGGCAGCGACGATGAAGCCCCATGCCAGAATCACTCCGGGATTGTGGCGCAGCACCCGAACCGAGGTCACGACCGCCACCGGCAGTCCCACCTTGCGGTCGAGCAGCAGCGGAAAGCTGACCACGCTAATGGCCAGCGCGACCAGTGCAAACAGGAACCCGACCGCGTTGCCGAAGATGATCATTGTCCAGCCCGCGCCGGTGGTGAAGACCTGCGTGACAAAGGCACCGACGGATGTGGGCAGGTCGGGGCCCAGCGTGTGGACATAGATGCTCTGCGCGACCATCAGCCAGATCAGCAGCCACATGACCAGATAAAAGCCCAGCATCAGGATTGCGCCGAAAGACGGTGACTGGAACACTCCGAACGCGTCCAACCAATGGACCTCACCCCCCTGTTCGCGTTTGCGGCTGATTTCATACAGGCCGACCGCTGCGACCGGGCCAATCAGGGCAAACCCCAGAATCAGCGGTGCCAGCAGCGGCACCATGTTGCGGTTCAGGCCGAACCCGAACATCAGCAACCCCGCAATGGGGTAGATCAGCACGATGAATATGGCATCGGCCCTTGTTTCCAGAAAATCGTTATATCCTGCCCTCAGACAGGCGCGCAGGTCCTGCATCGTCAAGGTCTGTACCTTTGGCAGGTGCTTGGTATCCGCGCTGCCGATACGGTTCACACTTTCTGCAATATGATCGCCGGTCGCCCCGATGTGCTGGGCGGCCCAGCTGATCGGATTTCCAATCGTTTTGGCCATCGTCATCCCCTCCCTTTGCGTGTCTGCGCAGCAGGGTGATTCCGGCATCGGTTGCCCTTGGCCGGACCAGCCGGCAACGCCTGAACGCCAGTATAGCACATTTTTTCGCGTTGCGGTTGCGTGGCGCGGAATCGTGCCGATTGCCCTTATTTTCAGGCGTGTTAGCTTGGGTTCAGGCAACAGGAGGTGAGCATGCAGCAAACGGCAAGAACGGTCGTCATAAAAAAACATGGCGGCCCTGAAGTTCTGAAGATTGAAGATCGAGTTTTTGGCAACCCCGGACCTGGAGAAGTTCGCATCCTCCAACGCGCCTGCGGATTGAATTTCATAGATGTCTACCAGCGCACGGGGCTGTATCCAATGGAACTGCCGCACGCTTTGGGCATGGAAGCTTCAGGTGTGGTTGACGCCGTCGGTGAGGGCGTCACGCATCTGGAATACGGTCAGCGCGTCGCGTATGCCGCAGCACCGTCCGGTGCTTATACCGAGGCACGTGTTATGCCCGCCGCGCAGGTTTGCCCTCTGCCCGATGGGATTCCTTATGATGTGGCGGCGGCGGCGATGCTTAAGGGGATGACGGTGGAATACCTGTTTCACCGCACCACGCCGCTGAAACGCGGGGATACAGTGCTGTTTCACGCGGCGGCGGGGGGTGTGGGGCTGATTGCCTGCCAATGGGCCAAATCCGAGGGGATCACCCTGATCGGCACCGCCGGAACCGATGAAAAATGCAGTCTGGCAAAGTTCAACGGTGCCGCCCATTGTATCAATTACCGCACCGAAAACTTTGCCGAACGCGTGGCCGAGATCACCGGCGGCCAGAGGGTGGATGTCGTGATGGACTCGATCGGGGCGGATACGTTCACCGGGTCGCTTGACAGCCTCAAGCCACTGGGGATGATGATTTCCTTCGGCAACGCTTCGGGGCCGGTGCCGTTGATGGATATCGGGATGCTGGCCAAGAAGGGTTCGCTCAAGATCACCCGGCCGACCCTGTTCACCCATATATCCGATCACGCGGTCTGTCAGGCGATGGCCCGGCGCCTGTTCGGCAAGGTCGAGGGCGGAGAGGTCAAAATCCATATCGACCAGCGATTTCCGCTGGATCAGGTCGCCGAAGCCCACCGCGCGCTTGAGGCGCGACAGACCACCGGCAGCACGGTTCTGGAACCCTAGCGAACAGGACCCGGCCTATGGGGTCGGGTCCGGTGAACGCCTATCCTTCGATCAGAACCTGTAGGCCGCGCGCACCTGCACGGTGGTTGCGTCAACGTCGATGCCGGTACGATCGAAATTGCTGAACTCGTGATAGAGAATCTCACCGCCAACGCTGATGTTCGGAGCAACGATCTGTTCGTAGCCTGCCCCGATGAACCAACCATCTTCGCTGCCCAGGTTGTCGGTTCCAGCTTCGGCAAAGCCGCCGACACCGTACAACAATCCCTTGGAGGTTACCTTGTAGCCCGCGCGCGCCTTGACGCGCCAGACGTCCTCGACCTTGACGCCGGGGGCCAGCCCGATACTAGTCCAGTCATAGTCGAAACCAAGGCCGACAACCCAATCGCTCAGGTCGTAGTCGTAGCCGAGGATGATACCGCCGATCACACCGTCGCCGTCGACACCCGAGACATTGGTGTCAATATCGGCGTAACCCAACTGCAAACCACCATAGAAACCGGTCCAGTTGCCCGAGGACTGCGCCGTTGCCGCTCCTGCGGAAAGGGCCGCAATAATTGAGACGAGAAGAAACTTACCTTTCATGCTTTGTCCTTTCATCGGAAATGGCCTGCAGCAAATCCGCGCTGCCTGTGTGTCTGTATTGATCACTACGGTCCGGTTTCACGACCGGATCACAGTTTGTTCGAATATTCCGACCCGAAAAATGCGCCACATTCGTAATCCGTGGCGGCACAGGCCCGTTGAAACTGGGCACGTCCTTTCCTTTAAATGTAGGTCTGCAAAAAGAGTGTTTCAAACGACAATCGGCGGCAGAGTGATCCGCCGCCGATCTGACTGGTTCTGTCAGCAGTTTATTGCTGCAATTCTGCCGGAGATTTGTCGGCAATGGTTTCCCAGTTGGTGCTGGCTTGCTCGATAAAGCCGGGGATGTCGCCTTCCCAGCGTTCCTGAATGTCCTGCGACAGGTTCAGGTACAGTTTGTTGTCAACGATTTTCCAATAGGTCGGGTCACCGTCGAACTTGAAGCCCATCGCGGCACCAAAGGCGCAATAGCCACCGTAGGCAGGCAGGTAGGCTTCGGGGTTTTCTTCGAACGCGACTTTGTTTTCCTCAGTGGCAAAGCGGTACAGCGCGTCATTGTGCAGCGCGGTGATGCGGTAATCGCCCTTGGTCGGCTCACCCGCGGTGAAATAGGCAACCGGGTCGTAACCCTGCATCGCCAAACCGGTCGAGCTTGCGTTCAGCTCAACACCTGCGGCCAGGGCCGAGCTTGCGATTGCAACGGACAGCGCGACGCCGCCAATGATGGATTTGATCTTGTTCATTGTTTTCACCTTTCGTGAAACGGGTGGTCCGGCGGCGCCGAAATTGCGCCAGGACACCCCTTGGGATTTTTGTCAGTGCGACCGGTAATTGGCCGTCACGCAACCGAAGTGGGCAATCCCGCCATCACGTTCAAAACAATCAATCGTGAATGTGCGGCGACGAAGGGGCGCTGTTCAAAATTGCGCATTTCCGCCTCAGGTGTCGGGCTCGAACGCAACCACGAAAGCTATGACTTTCTCGGCGGGCATCTCGCAGGGGCGTAACAACGCGCCACTGCTGTCGGTCAGGTAGAGGTTCAGGCTGATGTAATCGCCGCCGCCCAATTCATGCGCAACCAGCTTATGGGATTTACCGCCAGCCAATTCCGTCCGACTGACGATATACCGCCTGCCTTGGCTCTGCCCGATGGACGAGCCAAGTGGGATGGCAAAAAACGCGGATAGAAATTCGTCCGGGGCGATCAAGACTGGCCGATTTTGGGTTCGGTCCCGGCCTTGATCCGCGCCAGGTTCGCGCTGTGGCGCCAATAGACCAGCATGGTCAGGATGATGCCCAGGAAAAAGGTCGAACCATCCGTCAGCAGTAGCACCCAGAGGGTCGACGTTGCCGCGGCGACCAACGCGCCCAGCGAGGAAATCCGCCAGATAGCGGCGGCGACCAGCCAGCTCAGGCAGCAGGCCACGCCCACGCGCCAGTCCAGCGCCAGCCACAGGCCCAGAAAGGTGGCCACGCCCTTGCCGCCTTTGAATCCCAGCCAGACTGGGAAGCAATGGCCCAGAAACGCGGTCAGGGCGGCGATCTGGGCGGCGTCCTCTCCAGCCAGCGCACGGGCCAGCAATACGGCGGCCGCACCCTTGGCGGCATCAAAAACCAGCGTCAGCGCGGCGGCGGGCTTGTTGCCGGTGCGCAAGACATTGGTAGCCCCGATATTGCCCGATCCGATATTGCGCAGGTTGCCCAGCCCCATGACCTTGGCAATGATCATGCCGAACGGGATCGACCCCATCAGATACCCAATCGCGGCCCAGAGGATCAGCTGCGTCATCGTGCTGTCGAGTAGGGGCATCAGGTTCTCCGGTAAACTTCTTGGCCTGCCACATAAGTTGCGGTGACCTTACCCTGCATCCGCTGGCCGTCAAACGGGGTGTTCTGCGATTTCGATTTTAATGAAAACCGGTCAAGCACAAAGGGCACATCCGGGTCGAACAGCACCAGATCTGCGGGCGCGCCCTCGGCCAGACGGCCGGCGTCCAGCCCCAGCCGTTTTGCCGGGTTCAGAGCCATGGCGCGGAACAGGGTGGGCAGGTCCAACTGGTCCGAGTGATACAGCCGCAGCGCCGCAGGCAGCAGCGTTTCCAGCGCCACCGCGCCCGAGGCTGCCTCTTCAAACGGCAGGCGTTTGCTTTCCTCGTCCTGCGGCGTGTGCATCGAGCTGATGATGTCGATCAGCCCGGACCGTACTGCGTCGATCACCGCCTGCCGGTCGTCTTCGGACCGCAGCGGCGGTTTGACCTTGAAGAAGGTGCGATAGTCGGCGACGTCCAACTCGTTCAGGGTCAGATGGTGGATCGAGGTTCCGGCGGTGATGTCCAGCCCGTTGCGCTTGGCGCGCTCCAGCGCGGGCAGGGCGCGGGCAGTGGTGATCTGGTCGGCGTGATAGGCAGCTCCGGTCATTTCCAGCAGCGCGATGTCGCGGTCCAGCCCCATGCGTTCCGCCATCGGTGACACCGCAGGCAAACCCCGCAGGGCGGCGAACTTGCCGCTGGTGGCCGCCGCGCCATTGCTCAGGCCCGGTTCCTGCGGGTGCGCAATGACCAGCGCACCGCAGGACCGTGCATAAGTCAGCGCGCGGGAAAACACCTTGGTATTGGCGATGACGTGATCGCAATCGGTGAAGGCGACGGCCCCGGCATCCTGCAGAAAGCCGATCTCGGTCATTTCGCGCCCTTCGCGGTTCTTGGTCAGGGCGGCCATGGCCAGCACGTTCACCGGCGCATCCGCCTGCGCGCGCCGGGTTGCGAATTCCAGCGTTTCAGGCGTGTCGACGGCAGGCAGCGTATCGGGGCGGGTGACGATTGTGGTCACCCCTCCGGCAGCGGCGGCCAGACCGGCGGATTTGTAGCTTTCCTTGTGGCGCTCGCCCGGTTCGCAAACCTTGACGCCGATATCGACGATCCCGGGGGCCAGACAGTGGCCGCCGCAGTCAATGACCTGCGCGTCCAGGGCCGGGGCATCGCCTTCACCGCGCGCGGCAATCCGGCCTTCGGCCATCTGCAGCCAGCCGATGCTGTCCGTGCCGGATTCCGGGTCGATCAGGCGGGCGTTGGTAAAGATCAGATTGCTCATGCCATGGCCCTTTCGATTGCGGCTTTGGTGGCGGCCGGGTCCGCCTGGTATTTGATCAGTTGTTTGTCTCCGCCCTTGGTGACGATCTGGACGAAGCTTCCAATGGTGTTGACCGTCTGTATCTGGTTCAGCGCCACTTTGCGCGGACCGGGGCCGGTGAGGGTGGTGTCGGTCATCTCCCACGTGGCGACCAGCTCTTCGGAGGCTAGGTACCACGCGCGAATGCTGATGGCCGCAAGGCCTGCGGGCGCGCCGGTCCAGGGATAGGGGTTGCCGATCAGCCAGAGAATGATCATCGCGCCTGCCATTGCAAAGGCGGCCAGCCATGCGTTGGTGCGGAAATAAGCGCCTTTGTCGGGGGCGAAGGTCACAGGATCAGCCACAGGGCACCTCCGATAGCCAGCAGGATCACCAGCGCCAGAATGGCCGAGCCGATGCGGCGGGGCCGGTCATCTTGTGGCACAGCTTGCGGCGCCGAGAACGGCTTGGCGCTTTCAGTTTCAATCGGGCCGCCAGTCCAGTTGGTGGCCTCTTCCGTGTAAAGACCGGCCAGGTGCAGCCTCGGGTCCGGCGTCAGCGTTGCAGCTCGGTCGCCAAAGGCGGCGCTGCGCACGACCATGACCCAGCCTTCGATGGCCTCCAGCGCGCTGCGGTCCAGTTGATCGGCCGAGACGCCGCAGCCCTCGTTAAGGTAGCCATAAAGCCCAAGGTCTTCGAGGTCCGAGACCGGAAAGACGTCGATCTGGCCCGGGTCAAGCCCTGCCACCCCCAGAGCCTGACCGGCAGCGCCCGGTTCGCGCAGGAACTTTGCCTCTTCCGGGCGCATATCCAGCGTGAACAGGCGGATCACGCCGCGTTCATGGGGGGCGACGGTCAGATCGCTCATGCGGCGTCTCGCAGGTTGCGGGCCAGCAATTCCATCGCGGCCATGCGGACGGCCACGCCCATCTCGACCTGTTCCTGAATGACCGATCGATTGATGTCATCTGCCAGCGTGCCGTCAATCTCGACCCCGCGGTTCATCGGGCCGGGATGCATGACGATGGCGTCGGGCTTGGCCAGCGCCAGCTTGGCGGCGTCCAGACCGTAGCGGTGATAGTATTCGCGTTCCGAGGGAATAAAGCCGCCGTCCATCCGCTCTTTCTGAAGCCGCAGCATCATGACGACATCGACGTCTTTCAGCCCTTCGTTCATGTCGTCGTAAATCTCGGCGCCGAAGTCGGCGAACTGGCCGGGCACCAGCGTCGGCGGGCCAATCAGACGGATACGGTTTTCCATCTTGCCCAGCAGGATCAGGTTCGACCGTGCGACGCGGGAATGTGCAACGTCACCACAGATCGCGATGTTCAGACGGTGCAGACGCCCCTTGGCCCGGCGGATGGTCAGCGCGTCCAGCAGGGCTTGCGTCGGGTGTTCGTGCCGCCCGTCGCCTGCGTTCAGCACAGCGCAGTTCACTTTCTGCGCCAGCAGATCGACTGCGCCGGAATGCGGATGCCGGACCACCAGAAGATCGGGGTGCATCGCGTTCAAAGTCATTGCCGTGTCGATCAGGGTCTCGCCCTTTTTGATCGAACTGGCCTGCATCGCCATGTTCATCACATCCGCGCCCAGCCGCTTGCCCGCCAGTTCGAAACTGGCCTGCGTCCGGGTCGAGTTTTCAAAGAACATGTTGATCTGTGTCAGCCCCGACAGCACGTCGGAATGCTTGGTCGACTGGCGGTTCATGTCGACGTATTTCTCGGCCAGATCGAGGATGGCGGTGATATCGGACTGCGACAGATGCTCGATGCCAAGAAGGTGACGATGGGCGAAACGCATGGGCGGGCTCCTGTCTGACAATCGAGCCGCTTATAGAAAGCCCCGCGCGCGAGGGCAACCTAAGGTTCAGACCCTTCGGGCAGTTTCTCGCATCCGCCTTCGGGCAAACACTGCTCACCGGGTTTGCACCACTTGCCATAACCGCAATCCACGGCCTTGATCGGCACGCAGCCCTGATGCTCGGAACATTTGAAGCCGGGGCGGCATTGCGAGTCGGTTTCCTCGCACAAAAACCAGCCGGGCCGCGAGCATCCGCCGCCCGGCAGGCAGGACGTGCCCGCTGCGCAGGACTGGCCGTCGTCACATAGCGAGGGCAACCCTTCGATTGCGGTATTCGGGTCAAACTCGGGTGAGGTCCGTTCGCATTCGCCGCGCGCGTTGCAGAAGGTGCCTCCGGGGCAATCCAGCCGCGAATAACATTTGTTGGCCCCCGCAGGGGCGCAGCGGGTGCCCCCGGCCACGCAGCGTTCGAACGGTCCGCAGGTGCGCCCGCCGCCGCAATAGGTGCCGCCCAGGGGGATGCAGTGGCCATCAAAGCTGCATCTTTGTCCGCCGGAACAGCAGCGGGTGCCGCACTGGAACTGACCGGGGCGGCATTGGCCGTTGCGGTCGAAAAGCTGTGCAAAGGACGGACCGCTGAGCGGGATCAGCAGCAGGGAAATCAAAAGGAATCGCAACAGGACCATCATGAATGCCGTAATGGTCGGTGCGATGAACGGTCCGATCAAGGCCTATTCGCTTTCCCTCGATCAAAAGCTGGTTAGATTGAGGGGTATGGAATCGGCTTTGGACTATCATACTGCGCGGGCGCTGCTGGACTGGCAGATCGAACTGGGCGCAACGGACGCGATCGGTGATGCGCCGGTCGACCGGTATGCGCTGCCCGATACTGCGCCCAAGGCCAAGAAGCCCGCTGCAGTGCAGGCCGCGCCCGAAAAGCCGAAAAAGGTTGATCCGGCCGCGGTGGCAAAGGCTGCCGCCCAAAGCGCCGAGTCGCTGGACCAACTACGGGCTGCAATGGACGGTTTCGATCATTGCGAGTTGAAACGCGGTGCCCGGCAGTTGGTGTTTGCCGATGGCACGCCGGGCGCGCGGGTGATGATCATCGGTGAGGCCCCGGGCCGCGAGGAAGACCGCGAAGGCAAGCCTTTTGTCGGCCGCGCCGGGCAATTGCTGGACCGGATGCTGGCGGCGATTGATCTGGATCGAAGCCAGAACGTCTATATTACCAATGTTCTGCCATGGCGGCCGCCGCAGAACCGCGACCCCAAACCCGAAGAGATCGGGATGATGAAGCCCTTCCTCGAACGCCACGTGGCACTGGCCAAGCCCGAGGTTCTGGTGATCATGGGCAATATCAGTTGTCAGGCAGTGCTGGGCAAACGCGGCATCACAAGGCTGCGCGGGCAATGGGATCAGGCGCTGAACCTGCCGGTCATCCCGATGTTCCATCCCGCCTATCTGCTGCGCCAACCGCAGATGAAGCGCCATGCCTGGGCCGATCTGCTGGAGCTCAGGGCCAAGCTGGAGGGGAAATGATGCGCATTCTGGCCTTTTCCGATTTGCATATGGCCCGCAACCGCGCGGCCGAGGTCGTCGCCGCGAGCGCCGAGGCCGAACTGGTGATCGGAGCCGGAGATTTCTGCAACATGCGGCAGGGGCTGGAGGAGGCGATGGCGATGCTGTCCGGTATATCTGCGCCCTTCGTCATGGTACCCGGCAATGCGGAAAGCGCGCAGGAATTGGCTGACGCCGCGCCCGAGGGCGGCCATGTGCTGCACGGCACCGGCATGACCTTGGACGGGTTGCGCCTGTTCGGGCTGGGTTACGGCGTGCCGGTCACGCCGTTTGGCGACTGGTCCTGCGACCTGACCGATGCCGAAGCCGCCGAGTTGCTGGACCGCTGCGACGGCGCCGACATTCTGATCGCGCATTCTCCGCCCAAGGGGTATGGCGATGTCACGTCGAGGGGCGACGCCGTCGGCTCGGTCGCCGTGCGCGACGCAGTGGAACGGCTGCAGCCTCAATACGCGCTGTGCGGTCATATCCATGATAGCTGGGGTTATCGCGGCACAATCGGCCGCACACAGATCGCCAATCTGGGACCCAAGGTAAACTGGTTCGAGGTCACCTTATGATAGAAACGGTCACTCTGCTGGCGTTCATCCCGGCAGCTCTGGCGCTGAATTTCACCCCCGGCGCCGATATGATGTTCTGTTTTGGTCAGGGTCTGCGGTCCGGGGCCAAACCGGCGATTGCAGCAAGTGCCGGGATTTCGGTCGGAGCGATGGTTCACGTGCTGGTGGCCGGGCTCGGTCTGGGGGCAGCCGTGGCAACTATGCCGTGGCTGTTTGACGTGATCCGCTGGATGGGCGTGGCCTATCTGCTGTATCTGGCATGGGGTGCCATTCGGTATGGGGCGGTATCTGCCGATGCGCCCGCGAAACCCACAGTCCATGCGTTTCGCGACGGGATGGTGGTGAACCTGACCAACCCAAAGGTCATCCTGTTCGTGCTGGCCTTCATCCCACAATTCGTGAACCCCGTGACCGGACCGATCCTGCCCCAATTCCTGATCTTCGGCGCGATCATCGCGCTGGGCGGGTTTGTGGTGAACGGGCTGGTGGGTATTTTTGCCGGTGGCGCGGGCAAGGTTCTGATCTCGAACCCGCGCGCCTCTCGTATCATGGGCTGGGTGACGGGGGGGATATTCACCGCCCTTGCCGTCCGGCTTGCCATCATGGAAAGGGCCTGACGCCAAATGTCACGCATTGATGAAAGCAAAGAGTTCATTCCGGTTCGGATCGCCGTTCTGACCGTCTCGGACACACGGTCGCTGGACGAGGACCGCTCGGGTCAGACGCTGGTCGACCGGATCGAGCGTGCGGGCCATTCGGTGGCCGATCGCAAGATCATCCGGGATGAACGGGGCGAGATCGCAGCCCAGCTGCGGCTGTGGGTTGGTGATCCCGAGATTGACGTGGTGATTTCGACCGGGGGCACCGGCCTAACGGGCCGCGACGTGTCGGTTGAGGCGCATCGCGACGTCTATGAAAAGGAAATCGAGGCGTTCGGCACCGTTTTCACCATCATTTCAATGGAAAAGATCGGCACCTCAGCGGTGCAGTCCCGCGCCACCGGTGGCGTGGCGGGCGGCACGTATCTGTTCGCGCTGCCCGGTAGTCCCGGCGCCTGCAAGGACGCTTGGGACGGAATTCTGGAAAAACAGTTCGATTACCGGCACCGGCCCTGCAATTTCGTGGAAATAATGCCCCGATTGGACGAACATCTGCGACGGAAGTAAACTGGTTGCACGTATAACTGTTCGTAACCGCTTTGTGGCTTGGCATTTTTCTGTGCCCGGCTACCATTTGCGCATGGCAGCCTGAAGCGACCGGGGTGAAGGATTGATGCGATTTCTGAGGCAAAGCCTTGTTGGTGTCTTTCTGGCGTTTCTGACGCTGGCCCTGCTGTTTGTCGCGATGCAACTGATCACCGGTGCGGTGCAGGATGCGTTGACGCGCGAAAACACTCCACCCGAGGCACGCGAGCGCATCTTTGCCGTCAGCGTGCGCCCGGCGGAGCTGGAGACCGTCACCCCGTATCTTGAGGCTTTTGGCGAGGTGCAAAGCCGCCGCCGTTTGGAACTGCGCGCGGCGTTGGGCGGGCGTGTGGTCTCTCTGGCTGAGGATTTTGAGGATGGTGGTGTTGTCACCGCTGGCGAGGTTCTGGTCGAACTGGACCCGGCGGATGCGCAATCGGCGCTGGATCGCGCCAAATCCGATCTGCTGGATGCGCAATTCGAGGAACGCGACGCAGAACGATCGCTGCTGCTGGCGCAGGATGAGTTGAACTCGGCCGAGGCGCAGGCCGCCCTGCGTGGGCGTGCCTTGCAGCGCCAAAAAGACCTGCAGGGTCGCGGAGTCGGAACCCCCGCTGCCGTGGAAGAAGCGGAACTGGCCGAGGCGGCAGCGCAACAATCAGTTCTGGCCCGCCGCATATCGCTGGCCCAGGCGGAATCGCGGGTCGATCAGGCGACCACCTTGCTGGCCCGCGCCCGCATTGCGCTTGAAGCTGCCGAACGCGATCTGGATGACATGACCGTCCGCGCGCGGTTTGCCGGAACGCTGACAGATGTGACGCTGGTCGAAGGGCGGCTGGTCTCGGCCAATGAAAAGCTGGCGGAACTGGTTGATCCCACCGCGCTTGAGGTTGCTTTCCGCGTCTCGACCGCGCAGTTCGTGCGCCTGCTGGACGCCGAAGGCGACCTGATCAACGCGCCGGTTACCGTATCCCTTGAGGTCACGGGCACCGATCTGATGGCCCATGGCCGCATCAGCCGCGACAGCGGTTCCGCGGGCGAAGGCCAGACCGGGCGGCTGATCTATGCAAGGCTGGAGGACGCACCGGGGTTCAAGCCCGGCGATTTCGTAACCGTAACGGTCGAGGAACAGCCTCTGGACAACGTGGTGCGCCTGCCCTCATCGGTTCTGGATGCGGCGGGAACGGTGCTGGTGCTGGGCGCCGATGACCGGCTCGAGGCTCTGCCGGTGCAGCTGATCCGCCGTCAGGGCGATGAGGTGTTGCTGCGTGGGCAGGGTCTGGTCGGGCGCGAGGTTGTGATCGGCCGCACGCCGCTGTTGGGCGGCGGGGTGCGTGTGCGCCCGTTGCGGGATGAGGCCAACGCCGGGGCCGATCCGGGCATGGTCGAACTGTCCGACGAACAACGCGCCCAACTGGTCGCTCAGGTCGAGGCCAGCGAACAGATGTCTACTGAAGCCAAGGCCAGCGCCCTGAGCCAGCTGAGCGCGCCCAAGGTTCCAGCCTCTCTGGTGCGCAGCATCGAAAACCGGGCAGGGGGCTAGGCGCCATGATGCGCGAGATCCCCGGCGCGGCGGGCGGTATCCTCAGCTATTTCACCCGCCACAGGACGGTCGCCAACCTGCTGCTGCTAGTGATGCTGGTTCTGGGCGCGGCGGCGATTCCGGCGATGCGGGCGCAGTTCTTTCCGGACGTGATCCTTGAGCGCGTGGATGTGGATATCAAATGGGAAGGCGCCGGTCCCGAGGATGTAGATAACGGTATCGTTCAGCTGCTGGAACCAGCCCTGCTGGCGGTCGAAGGGGTTGCCAGCACGACCTCGACCTCGCGCGAGGGGCGGGCCAATATCCGGCTGGAGTTCGAGCCCAACTGGGACATGTCGCGCGCCGTGGACGAGGTTCGGACTGCCGTCGATGGTGTGACCAACTTGCCCGAAGATGCCGAAGAGCCCTCGATCAAGCGCGGGGCGTGGCGGGATCGGGTGACGGATGTGGTGGTGACCGGTCCGGTCGATCCGGACCAGCTGGCGAAATTCACCGACGAATTGATCAACCGCCTGTTTGCGGTCGGGGTGACCCGCACCACGATCCGGGGCATTGCTGCACCCCGCGTGGTGGTCGAGGTGCCAACAGCGCAGCTGATTGCCAATGACGTCACCCTGTCGGAAATCGCGCAGGCCGTCGCGGCCGAGGCGATGGCCAACCCGGCAGGAGATGTGACCGGCGCCAATGCCCGCATCCGCACCGGCACTGAAAAACGCACCCCCGAAGAGATCGAGGGCATCGCGCTGCGCAACTACCCCGACGGCTCCAAGCTTTTTGTGGGCGATGTGGCGGAAATTCGGGTCGAAGGGGTCACCCGCAACCGCAGCTATTTTGTCGGCGAAAACCCAGCCATGTCCGTGCGCGTGGACAGGTCCAATCTTGGGGATGCCATCAAGATTCAGCACACGGTCGAGGACGTTGTGGCCGAACTGCAGGCCAGCCTGCCCGAAGGCGTGACCATCGAGCTGATCCGCACCCGAGCACAGGCCATTACCGAACGTCTGGATATTCTGGTTGATAACGGGCTGGTGGGTCTGGGCCTGGTGGTCTGCCTGCTGTTTCTGTTCCTGAACGCGCGTATCGCCTTCTGGGTTGCGGCGGGCATTCCGGTGGCGATGTCCGCGGCGATTGCGTTCATGTATATCGGCGGGCTGTCGATCAACATGATCTCACTGTTCGGGCTGATCATCACGCTGGGCATCGTGGTGGATGACGCCATCGTTGTGGGCGAACATGCAGATTTCCGCGCACGGCGGCTGGGTGAGGCCCCGGTCGTGGCCGCCGAACGCGCCGCGCGACGCATGGCGATGCCGGTCTTTGCCGCCACCCTGACCACCGTCATCGCTTTCTTCGGCCTGACCGCCATCGGTGGCCGGTTCGGAGAGTTGATTGGCGACATCCCCTTTACCGTGATCGCGGTGCTGCTGGCCTCGCTGATCGAATGTTTCCTGATCCTGCCCAACCATATGGCCCATGCAATCACGCATTCGGCCAAGGAACACTGGTATGACTGGCCCAACCGCGTGGTCAATCGCGGGTTCCGCTGGGTGCGGGACCACCTGTTCCGCCAGTTGATCGCCTGGGTTGTTTGGGCGCGCTATGTGGTTGTGGCGGTGATGGTGGTGATTCTGGCCAGCCAGATTGCCCTGTTCATAAAGGGCGACGTGACCTGGCGGTTCTTCAATGCGCCCGAGCGCGGCTCGGTCACCGGCAATTTCATCATGGTCGAAGGCGCCACCCGCGAAGACACGCTGGAAATGATGCACCAGATGCAGCGCGCCGCCGAAGAGCTGGGCCGGATTTACGAAGAGCGCCACGGCCGCAATCCCATCGACTATATTCTGGCCGAAGTCGGCGGTAATGCCGGGTGGTTCAACCTGAGTGCTGCGGATGGCAAGGACAAGGACCTGCTGGGCGGAGTTTCGATCGAACTGATCGACTCGGACCTGCGCCCCTATTCCAGCTTTGAGTTCGTGGGCGAGTTGCAGGACTTCGTGCCGCGCCATCCCAAGGTCGAGCTGCTGACCTTCCGCGGCTGGCGCTCCGGCCCGGGTGGCGATGCGATTGATGTGCAGTTCTATGGGGCTGACGTGAACACGCTCAAGGCCGCGTCCGAGGATTTGCAGGCCGAGCTGTCGAAATACCCCGAGGTGTCGGCGCTTGAGGACAATCTGGCCTATGACAAGGAAGATTTCATTCTGGACCTGACGGCCAAGGGGCAGGCGCTGGGCTTCCGCATGGAAACGCTGGGCCGGGTGCTGCGCGACCGGCTGAACGGGATCGAGGCCGCCACCTTCCCCGACGGCCCGCGCAGCGCCGAGATTCGCGTGGAACTGCCCGAGGGCGAACTGACCGCCGATTTCCTGGAACGCACGCTGATGCGCACGCCTGACGGAGTCTATGTGCCGCTGGCGGATATCGTTTCGGTCGAGCGTAAATCGGGTTTCGCGTCCGTTCGGCGCGAAAACGGCCTGCGGGTGCTTTCGGTGATCGGCGATATTTCCGAGGATGACCCGGCCCGCGCGGAAGAAATTGCCCGCGCCCTGAGCGAAGAGATTCTGCCCAATATCGCAGCCGAACGGCAGGTCGAATGGCAGATGGCGGGCCTGAGCGAGCAGGAGGACGAGTTCCTGACCGAAGCTCGCACCGGCCTGATCCTGTGCCTGACCGGGATTTATCTGGTGCTGGCTTGGGTGTTTGCCAGCTGGACCCGGCCTGTGGTGGTGATGGCGATCATTCCGTTTGGCTTGGTGGGCGCGATCTGGGGCCATTACATCTGGGACGTACCACTGAGTATGTTCACCGTGATCGGCCTGTTGGGGATGACCGGGATCATAATCAACGATTCGATTGTTCTGGTGACGACCATCGACGCCTATCAGCAGGACCGGGGGCTGGTGCCGTCGATTGTCGAGGGTACGGCGGACCGGTTGCGCCCGGTTATGCTGACGACACTGACCACGGTTCTGGGGCTGACCCCGCTGCTATACGAGGGCTCGCAACAGGCGCAGTTCCTCAAACCCTCGGTGATCACGCTGGTTTACGGGCTGGGCTTCGGCATGTTGCTGGTGTTGCTTCTCGTGCCTGCGCTGCTGGCCATTCTCAACGACCTGGCGCGCCCGATGACGGCGATGCGCCGGGCGCTGCGGGCACCGGACCGGGTGGTGCAGGGCGCGGTGACAGCCACTGGACTGGCGCTGCTTGTCTGGTTCGGTGTGACGATGGTCTGGCCTGCGATTTCGGGCGCGCCGGTTGGCCTGTTGTCGGGTCTCTATCCGGGTGAAGGGGGTGTTGCGGTCCTGCAAATGGGGCTGGGGGCATTTATCGCCGGTGCCGTGCCGATCCTTGTTCTGAGCGTCGTGCTGTCCGGCTTGCTCTACGTGCGCCTCAGACGGCGGGTTGCCTAAGCACGGCGTAGGGCTGTATCCAACAGGTCGGTAACGCGGTCGCTCATGGGCAGATCGCCCCGGCGTATCTGATCGACCGGAAACCAGCGGGCGTCCAGCGCATCATCCCCGGCCAGCGGAGACCCCGAGCGATACTGACAAGCGACCCCGACCAGCAGGTAATGTGACTGCACAGCGCCTTGCGCGTCGTGGCGCAGCAGGTCAAGATTGTCGAGATAGTGCAGCGGTTCGGCGATGACCGCGGTTTCTTCGCGCAACTCCCGCTGCGCCGCCTGCATGACGGTTTCACCCCATTCGACGTGACCGCCAGGGAAACCCCAAAGTCCCGCGCCAGGTTGTTTGCTGCGCTGCACCAGCAGCACGTTTGCGTCATGCACAACAACGGCCAGAGCGCCGATCTTCGGGGTTTTCTCCATCAATCAGCCCGCGCTGCAGCCCCGAATGTCGACCGCATGGTTGGCACCCAGTACCGTGATTCGAATCTCGGACCGGTCCAGCGCAAAAGGCTGGCCCGAGGCGCTGATCACTTCAGATGTGGCCACCAAAGTATCGCCCTGCCGCGTGGTTTCCGGCTGCGAGGCCCAGAGTGCGAGGTTGCCCGGTTCGATCACGGCAACCTCGCGCCCTCCGGCCGAAGGCATTTTCACGCGGGCTTCGATCTGCATCCCGTCTGAGGTCGGGGTCAGGTGACAGCTCGCCGCACTCACGCGTGCCTCTTTCGCGGAATAGGGGCGCTGGGCCAGAGCCGCAGCGATAGCAGGGTTACGACCGGCATCGGCGTTCAGCGTATGGTCGAAATCCAGCCGCTCGGGGATGCAGACATCCTTGCAGACACCCAGATCCATATCACCGCGCAGCCGCACCGGTTTGGCGGGGTTCTTGGGCGTGATCTCGACCGGTAACACCAGTTGATTGGCATAGCCGATGGATTGCAGGCCGTTCTGAACGAACACTTCGGGCGCGGGCCAGGTGATCGACACATCACCCACATTCTGCGAGCCGCGCCAGTCAAACTGCGGCGGGATACCGGCATCGCCGGGTGCGCGCCAATAAGTTTTCCAACCGTCCTTCAGTGTCAGCCGCAACGCGCCCAGATAGGTGCCGTTGGCCGTGCGCCCGCCATCCAGCACGTCCAGTTGCACAACCCCGTCCACGTCCTGCGCCTGCGCAGGGGCGGTCAGGGCGAAACAGGCGGTCAGGGCGGCCGCGGTCGACTTCAAAAAACGCTTCATACCTCATAAATGCGCTGTGCAGGCCGGGATTCCAAGTCACGTTCCGGTCACCCGGATGAAATCTGGCGAAATGTGGCCTCTTCCCTTGCCAATCCCCATGTACCGGGGCCATTGTTGAAGGGGGACGAAGCAAGAGATGTAAATCCATGGACCTGACCGGAAAACTGTTGATTGCGATGCCTGGCATGGGTGATCCGCGCTTCGATCATTCGGTGGTCTACATGTGCAGCCATGGGGATGATGGGGCGATGGGCCTGATCATCAACAAACCCTCGGACTTGCGGATCAAAACTCTGCTGGAACAACTGAATATCGCCTGCCGCATCCCGATTGTGGGCGAGCGTCTGGTGCATTTCGGTGGCCCGGTCGAGATGTCGCGCGGCTTTGTACTGCACAGCTCGGATTACGAGGCCAACCTGCACTCGATGCAGATATCGGACGATTTCAGCATGACTGCGACGCTGGATGTGCTCGAGGATCTGGCCTCGGGGCGCGGACCTTTGAATTCGACTCTGGCGCTGGGCTATTCCGGCTGGGGTCCCGGCCAGTTGGAGGATGAGATTGCCATGAATGGCTGGCTGACCACCGATGCGAACCAGAAACTGGTGTTCGATGTGCCCGATGATGAGAAATGGGAGGCCGCGCTGGCGACGCTGGGCGTTGACCCATTGACCCTGTCGGCCAGCGCCGGACGCGCCTGATCAGCTGTCGCGCGGTGCTGCGGCGCGGCGCAGGCGGTCGTTGATGGCTGCACCCAGGCCCTGATCGGGAATCGGTGACACCGCAATTGGGCGCCCCGTGGCGTTCAGCGTGTGCAGGGCCGAAAACAGGTTGGCGGCGGCTTCGGTCAGGTTCCCCTTTTCTGACAGGTTCAGATCGCAATCGACCGGACCAAAGCCCAGCAACACCTCATCTCCTTGCCGATTCGCTGCATTCAGCCGAACCGGTGCGTCCGGCGCGTAGTGCGATTGCAGCTGTCCCGGCGCGGTCAGCAGGTCTCCGGCCTGATGGACATGCAGTTCTGTGCCCAGAACGGATTCGACCTGATCCAGCGCCACACCGCCCGGACGCAGCAGAGAGGGCTCTCCGGCCAGTCCGACGATAGTGGATTCCAGCCCGACACCGCACGGACCGTCATCCAGAATCGCCGCAATGCGCCCGTCCAGCCCGGCACGTACGTGATCGGCTGTTGTGGGGCTGATCTGGCCAGAAAGGTTGGCCGACGGGGCCGCTACCGGTCCGTCGAACGCCGCCAGCAATTCCCGCGCAGTGCTGTGCGCGGGCACGCGCACCGCCAGCGTGTCCAGCCCCGCGGTGACCAGTGGAGAAATCCCATGCCCGTCGCGCAAGGGCAGAACCATCGTCAGCGGGCCGGGCCAGAAGGCTGCGGCCAAAGCTTCGGCCCGGTCGGACCATTCGACATAACGCTGCGCCGCCTCGACTGAGGCCACATGCGCGATCAGCGGGTTGAAGCTGGGCCGTCCCTTGGCCGCGTAGATGCTGGCCACCGCCTCGCCATTGCGGGCATCGCCGCCCAGCCCATAGACGGTCTCGGTCGCGAAAGCGACCAGCAGTCCCTGCCGCAGCAAGTCTGCCGCCTGTGCGATTCCGCCGGGATCGGCGGACAAATTCAATGTGCCGTTAGGGATCATATCTGGTGACGCCGCGTTTTGATTGCTTGTACCATTTGGCTGGCTAGGTAATCGAATTGATCAAGGATGCATAAAGGTGGGCATTGCAATTTCCAACCCCACCCGCGAAAAACCATACAGTTAGCCCCGAGGGAACTCATGCCATACCGCGCACCCATTTCCGACTATGAACTGCTTTTCCGCCACGTGGTCGGGTTCGATCAGATTGCCGCGACCGAGAAGTTTTCGGAAGCCAGCGAGGATGTCGTCGGAGCGATCCTGACCGAGGCCGGCAAAATGTGCGAAGAGGTGATGGCTCCGCTGCAGCGCCCCGGCGATCTTGAGCCCGCGCGGTTGGAAAACGGTGTGCTGCGGACATCGCCCGGTTATGCCGACGGCTGGAAGGCAATTGCCGAAGGTGGCTGGATCGGGATGAGCGGTGATCCCGAATATGGCGGCATGGGCCTGCCGATGACCCTGACCACTGCGGTGAACGAGATGATGTCGGCCGCCTGCCTGTCGCTGCAACTGGCGCCGCTGATGACGCAGGGCCAGATCGAGGCGTTGGAACACCATGCCAGCGACGAACTGAAGGCGCTGTACCTGCCCAAGATGATGTCGGGCGACTGGGCTGGCACCATGAACCTGACCGAGGCACAGGCCGGGTCGGATGTGGGGGCTTTGTCCTCGAAGGCCGAGGCGAATGGCGACGGCACCTATTCGGTAACGGGGCAAAAGATCTTCATCTCGTGGGGGGACAACGACTTTACCGAGAATGTCTGCCATCTGGTGCTGGCGCGCCTGCCCGACGGTGTTCCGGGGACCAAGGGGATTTCGCTGTTTCTGGTGCCCAAGTATCTGCCCGATGACAACGGCAACCCTGGTGTAGCGAACGATCTGAAGGTTGTGTCGGTCGAACACAAGATGGGTCTGCACGGCTCGCCGACCTGCGTGATGCAGTATGACGGCGCCAAGGGCTGGCTTGTGGGCAAGGAACATGGCGGTATGGCCGCGATGTTCACCATGATGAACAACGCTCGTCTGGGTGTTGGCGGACAGGGTGTTGGCGCTGCTGAGGGCGCATATCAGCACGCGCTGGCCTATGCGTTGGAGCGCAAGCAGGGCAAGACGCCCTCGGGCACGATCATAGATCACGCGGATGTGCGCCGGATGCTGATGAGTATGCGCGCAGATACCTTTGCCGCACGGGCGATCATGCTGGCCAATGCAGCCGCGATCGACATGGGCAATGCCACCGTTGATCCCGAGTGGAGCGCGCGCGCCGCGTTGCTGACACCGATCTGCAAGGCTTTCGGAACCGAGACCGGGATGCGGGTCTCCGAGACCGGCGTGCAGGTGCATGGCGGCATGGGCTTTATCGAAGAAACCGGTGCGGCCCAGTATTACCGCGATGTCCGCGTCACAGCGATCTATGAGGGCACCAACGGCATTCAGGCCATGGACCTTGTGGCCCGAAAAATGATGGACGGCGGCGAGGCAGCTTCGCGTCTGCTGGATGAGATCGAGGATCACGCCGAAGAAGCCCGCGTGATGATGCCCGATTTGGCGGGTCCCGTCTGGGAGGCCACCGAAAGCCTGCGCGAAACCACCGAGTGGATCGTGGCGCAGTCCGACATGAATGCCCGCTTTGCCGGGGCCGTGCCCTATCTGCACGCCTTCGCCCGGGTTCTGGGCGCGCATTACCACCTCAAGGCCGCATTGGCTGAACCCAATGGTCCGCGCTTTAAACTGGCGCGGTACTACATCAACGCGCTGCTGCCTGAATATGCCGGTCTGCTGGTGCAGGCTCAGAACGGGGCCGGGGACCTTTATGCCCTCAGCGCCGAGGAATTGGCGGTATAATGGACGGGGACACTCCTTTGGCGATCAGATACCCCTGGCCCGAGCCTCCGGCACCGGGTGAGGCCATTGAGGTCGCCGAGGGTGTGCTGTGGATGCGCCTGCCGCTGCCCATGGCGCTGGACCACGTCAACGCCTACGCGCTGGATGACGGCGATGGTTGGACGGTAATTGATACCGGTATTTCGTCGAACAAGACACGCCGGGTTTGGGAAACGCTCATGGCCGGGCCGTTGGGTGGCAAACCGGTGAACCGCGTGGTGGTCACGCATCACCACCCCGATCACGTCGGCAATGCGGGCTGGTTCCAGTCCGAGCATGGCGCTGAGCTGGTCACGACCCGCACCGCCTGGCTATTTTCGCGGATGCTGCAACTGGATGTGCAGGAAACCTGGCCACAAGAGACGCTGGACTATTATCGCAGTGCGGGGATGCATCCTGACGTGCTCGCCAAACGCATGACCGAACGCCCGTTCAACTTCTGCGACACGGTCTTTCCGATGCCGCTGGGCTTTACCCGCATCAAGCAGGGCAGCGTGATCCGCATGGGCGGGCGCGACTGGGACGTGCATATGGGCAACGGCCACGCCCCCGAGCACGCCACGTTTTGGAGCCGCGATGACAATCTGGTGATCACCGGCGATCAGATACTCAGTTCGATCAGCCCCAATCTGGGCGTCTATGTCACCGAACCGATGGCCGACCCGGTGGCGGAATGGCTGGAGGCCTGCGAGCGGCTGCAGGGCTTGGCGCGGCCGGATCATCTGGCGCTGGGCGGGCACAAGCTGCCCTTCACCGGGTTGCCGCTGCGGATGAAGCAACTGATCGACAATCACCACGGCGCGCTGGATCGCTTGCAGGACTATCTGGATACACCGAAAACCGCCGCCGAGTGTTTCACCCCGCTGTTCAAACGGCAGATTGGCGAGGGCGAATATGGGCTTGCGCTGGTCGAGGCGGTTGCACATCTGAACCATCTTTACCACATTGGAACCGTAACCCGGACGCGGCGCGCGGACGGGGCGTGGGAGTTTCAGCGCAAAGGGTAAAGCCATGCAGGACCAGATCGAAACATCGGCCGAGGCGGCAGAAGCGGCGGCATTGCCCAGGTGTTACGAGTTCCATGCGAACCCCAACGCTGAGTCCGCGGCCAAGAATCTGCCCGAACCACTGCAAAAACCGGTTCAGACCAAAAGTCCGGCGCAATGGGCCTATGAGCGGTTGATCCTTTATATCCAGAACTTCGAAAAGACGCTGACCGGCGATCAGGAGGTCGCCATGGGCTTTACCGGCGGCGATGCCGGGGTCATGCGGATTGAGGGCATGGGTTATTTCGATCCCGATGTCATCACCTTTTACGGTTCGGATGCGACCGGGGCGCGGACCCAATTGGTGCAGCATGTCAGCCAGTTGAATGTGATGCTGCGCGCTCTGCCGAAATCGGTCGAGGACAAGCCCGCCAACCGAATCGGTTTCCGGCTAGCGAAGGATCTGGAAGAAAGCTGACCGCCTGACTTGCATTTCACGTCTGCGCAGCCTTGAATGAGTGCACCGTTCAAGGGGGTGCCACGTGTCCGATTTCTCAGCCGTTACAAGTGCCTACAAGGGCGCGTGGGCGCGTCGTCGCGTCTTTGTGCCGATCTATATCGCGGTGCGCCTGCTGCTGGTCGCCCTGATCGCGCCGGGCGTGGCGATTACTGTCAATTTGGCCGTATCGCTGTCGAACCAGACCGCACTGACGGATCAGGCCATCGCCGCCTTTATCCTGTCGCCGGTGGGCTTTGTCGCGGCGATTGCCGTGCTCAGCCTGTTTCTGCTGGCCGAGGTGTTCGTGTTCTCGGTCATGGCCGGATCGCTGCGGATGGGCGAATCCGATCCGTGGCGCGCGGGCAGTTCGGCCATTGGTCTGATCCTGTCGCGGCTGCCGGCGCTGTTCGGCTTTGCGGTGCGCTTTGTGCTGCGGGTTTTGGTGCTGATCCTGCCCTTTGCAGCCGTTTCCGCCGTGATCGCGTGGTGGACGCTGACCGAATATGACATCAACTACTATCTGACCTTCCACCCACCTTCCTTCTGGATTGCGGTGGTTTTGATCGGGGCCGTGGTTCTGGTCATGGCCTGGGTGCTGATCCGTCGGTTGTCGGCTTGGGCGCTGGGTCTGCATCTGGTCTTGTTCGAGGGTGTTCACCCCGCCCACGCCTTCAACATCAGCACCACCCGAATGGAGGGCAAACGCGGGCGCCTCAAGATTGAGCTGGCGATCTGGCTGATCCTGCGCGTGATCATTGCCGGTCTGATCGCCTGGGTGGCGGGGCTGCTGTTTGCCATCGTGCCGCTGCAGGGGGCCAGCCATCTGCGGCTGGCGCTGATCTACAGCCTGTTGGTGGCCGGTCTCTGGTCCGTGGCTGGCCTCGTGCTGGCGGCCACAGCGTTGGGGGCGCTGGCGGTGCTGCTGGACGGGTTCTTCGAGATCAGGACCGAGGAACCGCCGCATCCCGAACCCGGAAGCCTGCGTATTCCATTGTTTGCTATTTTGGGTGCGGCAGCGGTGGCCGTGTTGATCGGGCTCTGGTTCGGGCAGCACTTGTTGGAACGCATACAGGCCCCGGACCGGGCCGAGGTGATCGGCCACCGGGGTGCTGCAGCGCTGCGGCCTGAAAACACTATGGCCTCGGTGTTAAAGGCGATTGAGGACGGGGCCGATTGGGTCGAAATCGACGTACAGGAATCTGCGGATGGTGAGGTCATCGTCGCCCATGACAGCGATTTCATGAAACTGGCGGGCGTGAATCTCAAGGTCTGGGATGCCACGATGGAGGATATCGCCCAGATCGATATCGGCAGCTGGTTCGGTCCCGAATATGCCGACGAACGCACGCCCACCCTGCGCGAGGTGCTGGAGGCCGCGAAGGGCAAATCCAAGGTCATCATCGAACTGAAATACTACGGTCATGACGTCGATCTGGAGAACCGGGTGGCGGTGATTGTGGAAGAGCTGCAGATGCAGGACGACATCGCCACCATGTCGCTGAAATACCCGGCAGTGCAAAAGATGAAGAAACTGCGCCCCGACTGGCGGGCCGGGGTTCTGGCCGCCACAGCCGTGGGCGATCTGACAGGGCTGGAAGGTGATTTCATCGCCGTCAACGCCGCGCTGGCAACGCCAGGGCTTGTGCGCTCGGTTCATGCGGCGGGCAAGGATATCTATGTCTGGACGGTGAACGACCCGCTGCAGATGTCGGCCATGGCCTCGATGGGGGTAGACGGGCTGATCACCGACCGCCCCGCGATGGCCAATGAGGTGCTGCGGGTGCGTGCCGAAATGGGTCCGGCCGAGCGTCTGCTGCTGTGGTTGGCGACCACCTTCGGCATGTCCGTCGACACACAGGCGATGCGTGATGAAAGTCCGTAATCTGGGCGTGGCCCTCGCGTTGGTGGTGACCCCGGTGGCGGCGCAGGATTTCATGCGCAACATCGAGTTGCCCGCCCACCGTGCCCTGATCGCGCAGCGGGAGGATGCGGAACTGATCCCATTCGAAACCGATGGCTGTTCCGGTGGTCTGTCGACCAGCTGGCGCTTTGTGGCCGAGACCTTCCCCAAGTTTCGCGCGCTCTACGAGGAGCACCCGCCGTGGGAATATTGCTGCGTGACTCATGACCAGGCCTATCACAACGCAGGTGGGGCGACGCAGGCCGAGGACAGCTATGATGCACGCCTGTCCGCGGATGATGCGTTGCGGGTTTGCGTCAAGCAGCACGGAGAAGACAACGCCGACGTCTATGCAGAACGCTATGACATGACGCCCGACCAGATTCGCACGGCGCATTCCGTCACGGCAGAAGCGATGCACGCGGCAGTACGGTTGGGCGGCGGGCCCTGCTCCGGACTGCCGTGGCGATGGGGTTTCGGGTATCCGGGCTGTTCGGTGTTTCTGCCTACGCGCGAATGACGTGGTGACAGGCCGTGGAATTTCGATTATCCAACATCTTAAACACGCGAACTGGGAATCTCTGAACAATGGCTGAACACAAGCACGGCGAAATGGACATCACCGTCCAGGAAAAAACCTTCCACGGCTTTATCAAGGCCACCACATGGTGTGTGGTAGCCATCGCCTTCCTGTGCCTGTTCCTGGCGGTCTTCGCCTCTTAATCCAACTCTTAGTCCAAGACGGGGCTCACCGTGATCAGGATTTTGCTTGCCTGTCTTCTGGCAGTAACCGTGGCGGGCTGCACTGGTTCGCAGCGCCCACAGGCAGATCGGTCGGAAGTCGTGGCTCGGTCCTACCGCGACCCAGGGCCGTCGACGCTGACCCTGTATACCATGATCAATACGCGGACGGGTTCAGGCGCTCACACTTCGTTAATGATTAGCGGCAGCGAACGGGTGATTTTTGACCCGGCGGGTTCATTCCGAGCGGATATCGTGCCGGTGAAGAATGACGTGCTGTACGGGATTACTCCGGCTGTGGAACGTGCCTATCGCAGCAGCCACGCGCGCGAGACGCACTATGCGCGGATTCAAACCATCGAGGTTTCCCCACAACAGGCCGAGGTTGCGCTACAGCTGGCTAAGCAGATGGGGCCGGTGGCCAGCGCCTACTGCGCCAACTCAACCGCTCGGCTGTTGCAGCAGGTGCCCGGCTTTGAACAGATCGGCACCACTTTCTATCCGGTCAAACTGTCCGAGCAATTTGGCGAGATACCGGGGGTGGTCACCACGGAATACCGTGAAAATGACGACGCCGACCTGCAAAAGGGGCTGGTGGCGAACAACGCCATCCTGAACCAACAGAACGTGGCCTTACCCCAATAGGTACAGCAACCCGTAAAGGGTACCGGCGCCGGAAAAAATGGCCGCCAGCACGTTTTTCGTGACAAGCCCGACAACCAAAGCAACGGCGGCCGCAGCCATGCGCGGCGCGTCTGGCTGCCCGCCGGTTGCGGTGGGCCAGACCACCAGCGGCGCAATCAGCGCCGGCAGGATGGCCACGGCGGTATAACGCAGGTGGCGCAGCAACCAGGGGGGCATTGGGCGGTCTCCGACCAGACCAATGAAGACAAAGCGCAGCGCATAGCTGCCAACGGCAAGCCCGATGATGATCGTCCAGACCGTAACGGGATCAGGATGGGTCATGCGTCGACCTTTCTGCGCTCGGCGATCAGTTCAGCCTGTGCGCCCGCGACCATTCCCGCGCAACCGGCGATTAACAGGCCCAGATTGTACGGAATTCCGACCGTCAGCAGTGATACGATAATGGCAACCAGCGCGGCGACCACATGGGGTAGGGTCCGCATCATCGGGCCGATCATGGCCAGAAAGGTGATCGGCAAGGCGAAGTCCAGCGCCCAGCTTTCGGGAATGCGCGTCCCCAGAACGGCACCCAGGTAGGTGGCCAGAATCCAGAGCGGCGTAATCGGAGTGACCGAACCCACGAAATAGGCCATGCGTTGGGGCACGGTTATCTTCGGCTCTTTCTCGAACTGCACGATCGAGCAGGCGTAGGACTGATCGACCGTCAGATAGGCCGCGCATGCCCTCTGCCATAGCGGGGCGGCCCCCAGAAACGGCGTCAGTGACGCCGAATACATCGCCATCCGCAGGTTCACCGCCAGCGCCGAGATCAGAATGATGGCCGTAGGCGCCTGGTCCTGCAACAGCTGCAACGCCGCGAACTGCGCCGCCCCCGCAAAGACGGTCGAGGTGAGCGTCATGGTCTGGACGATATCCAGCCCAGCCTCGGCCGCGAATACGCCGAACAGGGTGCCGAAGGGGACTGCGACAAAAATGAACGGGGTCCCGTCGCGAAAACCCTTCCAATAGTACGACTTGGATGTGGTGTCTGCCATGGCTAAATCCTATGGTGTTGCCCGCAGCACTAACGGTCTTGGGAAAGGGTTGCAATTGGCCGCGGAACTGGATCTTTCGGAATACATCATCGCCCCTGACCCCGGCGCGGAACGCCTGACCCGCGCAGTCGAAGGCGTGGACCAAAATGGCGAGGTCAACCAGATCTCGGTGGTCGAAGAACGCCCGCTGACGATTTTCCTCAATTCTCAGGAAATCGTGACCGCGATGACCATCGGCGATTACCCCGAATATCTGGCGCTGGGCTTCCTGCGCAATCAGGGGATGCTGCTGGCTGATGACGAGATTACCCGCGTGGATTACGATGATGATCTGGAAACCGTAATCGTCCGCACCGCGCGCGAGACGTCCTATGAGGACAAGCTGAAGAAAAAGACCCGCACCAGTGGTTGCGCGGTCGGCACGGTGTTCGGCGATATGATGGAGGGGCTTGAGGACGTGCGCTTGCCACAGGTTCAGGTGCGGACCTCATGGCTGTATGACCTGGCCGCCAAGATCAATCGCACCCCGTCGCTGTATCTTGAGGCCGGAGCCATTCACGGCACGGTGCTGTGTCGCGAAAACCGACCCTTGGTCTATATGGAGGACGTGGGCCGCCACAACGCTGTCGACAAGATCGCGGGCTGGATGCTGTCCGAGGGTGAGGCGGCAGAGGACAAGATCCTCTACACTACCGGCCGTTTGACCTCGGAAATGGTGATCAAGACGGCGATGATGGGCATCCCGGTGCTGGCGTCCCGCTCGGGCTTCACCGCCTGGGGTGTCGAGATCGCCCGCGAGGTCGGCCTGACCCTGATCGGCCGCATGCGCGGCCAGCGGTTCGTGTGCCTGTCCGGTGAAGACCGGCTGCTGCGCGACGTAGACCCGGCGACGGTGGCGGTTGAGGACAAGAAACATCGCAGGAAGAGTGCGGGATAATGTTCGTGGCTTACCTCCCCGTGTTCATATTAATCGCGCCAGCAATAGCGCTGATGTTTGTTGCATTTAGAAGCTACGAAAGAAGTAAACGGGCCGTCATAGAGGGAATGGCGAAACTCGATCAAGGCCACCTTGATAAACTGGGATGGACACCAAGAACTTATATCAGCGTATGGGATTTTCGCAGCTCTTTCAAACAGGGATGGCAGTCTTGGGGGCTGTTGGCGCAGCAACAGAACGTCGCCCTTCAACGGGTTTTACTTCACGGTTTGCACAACTCTTTGGAAGTATCTGAAGAGACTCAAAAATCGGCGCGCAGATTCCGGCGTTACTTTTGCGCCGTTTTTGTTGTTGGGGCTGTGGTCGTTTTTCTGCCTGCCTATTATCGCTTAAGCCGCGTTCTGGCCGAATTAACAGGGGTGGCCACAAGCATTTGGTACATTCTGTTCGGGCTCTGCATCGGTTCTTTAGTTTTTCTTCCGCTGGAAAAGTTCAAGAAATGGCCTGTAATCGAGGATACACTATGACCAAACCTTTCGGAGTGATCCTCGCAGGGGGTCTGGCCACCCGGATGGGTGGCGGCGACAAGGGCCTGCTGCAGATCGGTGGGCAGAGCTTGCTGTCCCATGTGATCGATCGACTAACCCCGCAGGTCGACGGGCTGGCGCTGAACGCCAATGGTGATCCCGAACGGTTCGCTGATCTGAACCTGCCCATTCTGCCTGACACGATCGAAGGGTTCGCTGGCCCTCTGGCGGGTGTTCTGGCCGGGCTCGACTGGGCGGCAGAGCAGGGGGCGGACAGTATCGTCACCGCCGCCGCCGACACGCCGTTCTTCCCGCGCGATTTGGTGACACGTCTGATGCAGGCCGCCGATGGGCAAAAGCACCCGCTGGTGCTGGCAACCACGCCGCGCACCGGGGATGAAATGCTGAAGTCCGGCGGCGGAAAACGCATCAACCGGCATCCGACATTCGGCCTCTGGCCCGTGGCGCTGCGAGACGATCTGCGCGATGCGCTGAACGACGGGCTGCGCAAGGTGGTGCTGTGGACCGACAAACATGACGGGCGCGAGGCTCTGTTCGACGCCGAACCGTTCGATCCCTTCTTCAACGTCAACACGCCCGACGATCTGGCGCGGGCGGAAAAGCTGCTGGAGCAGGCATGAGGGTCTACGGCGTCACCGGTTGGAAAAACGCGGGCAAAACCGGGTTGATGGAGCGGTTGGTGACCGAGATCACCGGGCGGGGTTTCACCGTTTCGACCCTCAAACACGCCCATCACAGCGTCGACGTAGATCAGCCGGGCACCGACAGCTATCGCCACCGCATCGCGGGCGCGTCCGAGGTGCTGCTGGCCTCGGGCCAGCGCATCGCCATCATGCAGGAACTGCGAGGCGCGCCCGAGCCGTCTCTGGATGATTTGCTCGCGCGGCTGTCACCTGTTGATCTTGTGTTGATCGAGGGATTCAAGCGCGAAGCCCATCCCAAGGTCGAGGCGTTTCGGGTCGAGGCCAAAAACGCTTTGATGGCACCCGAGAACGCCACCATTCGCGCCGTGGCCAGCGATACACCGCTGACTGTGAACTGCCCTGTCTTCGATCTGGATGACACAGCAGCCATCGCGGATTTCATCCTGCGCGAGGTTGGTTTGTGATCGGTTTCGACAGTTTTGCAATTGTCGATTGGTCAAGTGGCAACGACACCGGGCCCCGCCCGTGCAAGGATGCAATCTGGGCCTGCGTGGTGCGCCCGGGCAAGGTAGAGGAACCGGCTTACCTTAGAAACCGCGAGATGGCCGAGCAATGGCTACACGATATGATCGCGGGTGAAATTGTAGCTGGACGTCGGCTTTGTCTGGGGTTCGATTTCCCGTTCGGCTACCCTAAAGGCTTCGCCCGCGCACTCACCGGATCGGACGATCCGCTGCGATTGTGGGAGTGGTTTGAGCAGCGGATTGAGGATTCACCTAAAGCAAACAACCGTTTCGATCTGGCTGGTGAAATCAACCGGCGTTTTGGCGGCAAGGGGCCGTTCTGGTTCAACGGTCTTCAACGGGACATCGACGGTCTGCCCAAAGACAAATCCGACTATCAAACACTTTTCCCCGAGCGGCGTGCCGTCGAATTGACACCCGAAGCGAAGGGTAGCTTTACCTGCTGGCAGATGGGGGGGGTCGGAGCGGTCGGTGGTCAGCTGATGACCGGATTGCCGGTCCTGACACGCTTGCGCCGTGCTTTTGCGGGGCAGATATCGGTTTGGCCGTTCGAGGCGCTGGACACACCGGTCGCCTTCGTGGAAGTCTGGCCTTCGCTCACTTTGGGGGCTGCGCCGGAAGATCGGATCAAGGATGCTTGGCAGGTCGAACAGGTTGCGCTGTCCCTCGCCGGTATGCCAGCCGAGGAGTTGGCGCGACATCTGAATGTCAGCGAAGTAGAGGAAGGTTGGATTTTGGGAGTGTCACAACACAAACCGGACATCGCCCCTCCGCCCCTGCGCAACGATTGTTTTGCGCTGCCTGGCGGGGTGAACTGGACTCCGGTGGACGATGCGTTGGCCCTGCTGCGGCAGCGGTTGACGGTGAGGATGGGTGCCGAAACCCTGCCGTTGGAACAGGCAACCGGGCGCATTTTGGCCGAGGAAGTCATCGCCAAACGCTCCAACCCGCCGCTGCCGAACACGGCGGTGGATGGCTATGGTTTTGCCGGAGCTGCACCCGAGGGCCCGCAGGTGATGCCCTTGCATCCGGGACGCGCCGCGGCGGGTATTCCCTTTGATGGCGCGGTGCCCGACGGCCACGCGCTGCGCGTGCTGACCGGTGCGGCCCTGCCTGCGGGCGTGGATACCGTCATTCTTGAAGAAGACGTCACCGTTCAGGAGGGCCACATCGCCTTTCACGGCCCTTTGAAACATGGTGCCAACACACGCCGCGCCGGTGAGGACGTGGCCGAGGGCGACCCGGTTCTGTCCGCCGGGCGCAGGCTGACGCCCGCCGATCTGGCCTTGCTGTCTGCGACGGGTCTTGCCCAAGTCTCGGTCCGGGAAACGCTGCGGGTGGCCGTTTTGTCCACTGGGGACGAATTGGTCGAACCCGGAGAACCTGCCGGCCCGGGACAGATATTCGACGCCAACCGACCGATGCTGCTGTCGCTGATCGCGCGCATCGGGTTTCAGCCCGTGGATATGGGGCGCGTTTCGGATGATCGTGACGCCCTGCGCGACAGCTTGAACCTGGCGGCAGAGCTGGCGGATGTGATCCTGACCAGCGGCGGGGCGTCAGCCGGGGACGAAGATCACGTCTCGGCCCTGCTGCGGCAGGCGGGCGCGATGCAGGAATGGCGGATCGCGCTGAAACCTGGGCGGCCTCTGGCGCTGGGCATGTGGGACGGAACACCGGTCTTCGGCCTGCCGGGCAATCCGGTGGCGGCCATGGTCTGCACGCTGATCTTTGCCCGCCCGGCGCTGGGCCTGATGGCGGGTGAAGGCTGGCAGGATCCGCAAGGCTTTGACCTGCCCGCCGCGTTCGAGAAACGTAAGAAACCGGGCCGCCGTGAATACCTGCGCGCCCGTGTCCGTGATGGCCAGGCCGAGGTGTTCGCTTCGGAAGGGTCGGGCCGGATCAGCGGGCTCAGCTGGGCCGAGGGGCTGGTCGAGATCGAGGACGGCGCGCGCCACATCAAACCGGGCGATATGGTCCGTTTCATCCCCTATGGAAGCTTTGGGTTGTGACTGTCAGGATTGAACAGGGTTTCACCGAGGCGGAGCGGCCAAAGGCCGCAGCCCTGTTCTGGCAGGCTTTCGCAGCCAAGCTGCACAAGGTCATGGGGCCGGACGAAATGGGTCTGGCCTTCATTGAAAACACTATAAACCCGAAGTTTGCTCTGGTCGCGCGAGACAGTTCGAACCGGATGCTGGGGCTGGCCGGTTTCAAAACCCAGGATGGCGGACTGGTCGAAGGCGGTCTGTCCGATATGGCAAAAATCTACGGCTGGTTTGGTGGCGCATGGCGCGGATTGGTGCTGAGCGTTCTGGAACGCGATCTGCAACCCGGCGTGTTCCAGATGGACGGTATCTTTGTCGCCGCAGAGGCGCGCGGGCAGGGGGTTGGCACCGCGTTGCTGTCCGCGATCAAGGATGAGGCCCGCAAATCGGGCATGGCTGAAGTGCAGTTGGATGTGATTGATACAAACCCCCGCGCAAAAGCCCTGTATGAGCGCGAGGGCTTCAGGGCCGTCAGCAGGGAAAAGACCGGGCCGTTTCGGTATCTTTTCGGATTCAGCAGCGCGACGCGCATGAGCTGGGCCGTCACCGCGCCTTAGTCGAACGTCCCGGCCACACGCCCCAGCAGCATGAAGGCCCGTGCCGTGCGGGTTTCACCAAGGGCGGTCAGGTCGGCGTCGCTGGCCTCGGGTTCAAAGACCACAATCATATGGTCAAAACGGCGCAGGAAATGATGTGCGGCATCGCGAAAGATCGGGTCCTGTTTCATCCGCGCCGCCGTAAGCGCCAGCGAGGACCGGTCGCGGATACCGCCCAGAGCAGCCACCGAACGCCCGCGCGCGCCTTGTGCGAACTGACGCCAGACTTCGGGCCGGGCCATGTCGGGGCGCAGGTCATCCATATAGATACCTTCCTGGCTGAGCAGGGTCAGAACGTCCTGAGAAGCCTGCACCAGCTGCGCGGTCTTTCGGTCCTTCAGCGCCAGACGCAGGGCGTTGAACCCTTCTGTGTCGTCCTGCGTTTCAGGAAAGTTCAGCGCCCGGATGAAGATATCGGTGCCCAGCGGTGGTGCGATGTCCTCGGCCTGTGTCCCCAGTTCCAGTGTTGTCTGATCACCTGTGCCGTTTGGCGCTGCTGCGCGCGGTGCCTCGATTCGCTTGGTCGAAAACGTCGCCAGCGCACTCTCGGTCTTTTTGGTGGCTTCGGCGATTTCGTCCAGTTTTTTGCTGACAGTCGGCTCGTACGTGCTGGCCGCACGCTGTTGCTGGATGACATAGGTCTGTCGGATCGCGTCGATCGCGGTCTGCAGGCGTTCGCTTTCTTCGCGCATCACGCGGCTGGCGCGCATCGCGGTGGCGGCAACCCAGATCATCGCCACCGGCATGAATACCGCCAACAGGGTCACAACGAACCCACCACCCTGCGTCTGTCCTGGCAGCACCAGAAACACCACAGACACCACCAGCCAGATCACGCTGAGCACAATGGCCGCGATCTCGATCTCGGTCACCGCCGGGCGCGAGGGCTTGTCGTAGATGCCCAGTGAGGTCGGTCGCTCGGTTTCCTGTTCAGGCGTGGGCTCGGACATGGGAACGCTCCGGTCAGGCGTACTCGATGTTCAGAACTTCGTAGGACCGCACGCCGCCGGGGGTGCGTACCTCGACACTGTCGCCTTCGTCCTTGCCGATCAGGGCGCGGGCCATGGGCGACTTGATGTTCAGCAGGCCGTTTTCGATATTGGCCTCATACTCACCCACGATCTTCCAGGTCTTTTCCTCGTCGGTGTCCTCATCGACCAGTGTGACCTTGGCGCCAAACTTGATCGCGCCCGACAGCTTGGCGGGGTCGATCACATCGGCCAGCGACAGGATGCCTTCCAGCTCTTTGATGCGCCCTTCGATAAAGCCCTGCTTCTCGCGCGCCGAATGGTATTCGGCGTTTTCCTTCAGGTCGCCCAATTCGCGCGCTGTTGCGATTGCTTCGATGATCGCCGGGCGTTCAACGGATTTCAGGTTTTTCAGCTCTGCCTCGAGCGCGGCATTGCCCGCAGGCGTCATTGGAATCTTTTCCATACTCTTATCGTCCACGCAAAAAGTGATGCGCCCCGCCGCATGGAACCAGCGTCGGGGCGATTTGATGGGTTGGCAAATACCTGACCCAAATGGAGCGTGAAATGCAAGAGGGCATGGCCATGCACCGGGCGGATTACAGCCTAAGCGTAGCTAATCACCTCGAATTCGATGCCATTGTCGTCGTCGAAGTAGAACCGCTTGCCCGGTTCATAATCGGCGTGGGATTTGGGGGTGAAACCTGCGTCGATCACTTTCTGCTCGGTGGCGTCGATGTCTTCGACCAGCACACCCACGTGGTTCAGGCCGCCAACGATGTCATAGCTGCTTTCGCCCGAGGGTTTCGGATCGCTGGGCGCATAGAGCGCCAGATAGGTATGCTTGCTGCCCACATGCACCGTGTATCCACCCGCAATGGCCGGGCCTTCCCAGCGGGTTTTCCAGCCAAACACCTTGTGCATCCACGCGGCCGAAGCCTGCGGGTCGCGGACGGTGAAGTTGGTATGTTCAAGCGTCGCCATCATGGGGTCTCCTTTGCGAATTGAGGCTTGTCCCGACTCACCGTAATTTCTAAACCTAACTTTAGGTCAAGGTATTTTTGAGAGGGCGATATGGTAGTATCCGAAGGGTTGGCAATTGGTGCCTTGGCGCAGCGCACCGGGTTAGCGGTGTCCGCCATTCGGTACTACGAGGCACAGGGGCTGATCGCGCCCTGGCGCAACGCGGGCGGGCAGCGGCGCTATCAGCGCGCCGATATAAGGCGGCTGAGTTTCATCATGATCGCCCAGCAATTCGGCTTGACCCTGCCCGAGATTCGCGAGGTGCTATCGGGCTTGCCGGGGAACCGCACGCCGACGCCGAAAGACTGGCAAAAGATCAGCATCGGCCTTCGGTCCCATCTGGACCAGCGAATCGATACCCTGATGCGATTGCGCGACAATCTGGACGGCTGCATTGGCTGCGGCTGCCTGAGCCTGCCGAAATGTGCCCTATACAACCCTGATGACCGCGCCAAATCCCATGGTAGCGGTCCCAGATACCTCATGGGGGACACTCCCGAGGCATAACTGCCGCATTGCAGCAATGTTACGCCGTGTTTTGATTGACCAAGGTCTTTCAGACCATGTAATCAGCCGTGAAACAATATTGCGCAGACCACGCAGTGAAAGCGCCAATTCGGAAAGTTAGCTAAGGAGCCCGCGATGGCCGAGATTGAACGCGAAGCGATGGAATACGATGTGGTGATCGTGGGTGCAGGCCCCGCGGGCCTGTCGGCGGCCATCCGTCTGAAACAGCTGGACGCGGACCTGAACGTCGTCGTTCTGGAAAAGGGTTCGGAAGTGGGCGCGCATATCCTGTCGGGTGCGGTGCTTGATCCCTGTGGTCTGGACGCGCTGATCCCGGACTGGAAGGAAAAAGGCGCGCCGCTGAACGTGCCGGTGCACGAAGACAATTTCTACATGCTGGGTGAGGCCGGTAAAATCCGCATCCCCAACTTCCCGATGCCGCCGCTGATGAACAACCACGGCAACTACATCGTGTCGATGGGCAATGTCTGCCGCTGGATGGCCGAGCAAGCCGAAGAGCTGGGCGTGGAAATCTTCCCGGGCATGGCTTGTTCCGAGCTGGTTTATGGCGAGAACGGCGAAGTCAAAGGCGTGGTTGCCGGTGTATTCGGTCTGGAACCCGACGGGTCCTATGGTCCGGGCACCGAGCCGGGCATGGAGCTGCACGGCAAATATGTCTTCCTCTCGGAGGGCGTCCGTGGCTCGCTATCCAAGGAAGTGATTGCCAAGTACGACCTGTCTGCCGGCAAAGAGCCCCAGAAATACGGCGTCGGCATGAAAGAGATCTGGGAGATCGACCCGGCCAAGCACAAGGAAGGCTCGGTCACGCACACCATGGGTTGGCCTCTGGGCAGCAACGCGGGCGGCGGGTCGTTCATCTATCACCTTGAAAACAATCAGGTCTATGTCGGCTTCGTGGTTCACCTGAACTACAAGAACCCGCACCTGTACCCCTACATGGAATTCCAGCGCTTCAAGCACCACCCGATGGTGGCCGAGCTGCTGAAAGGCGGCAAGCGCGTGGCCTACGGTGCACGTGCGATCACCGAGGGCGGCCTTCAGTCGATGCCGAAACTGGTCGCGCCGGGCGTGGCGCTGCTGGGTTGTTCTGCGGGCATGGTCAACGTGCCGCGCATCAAGGGCAACCACAACGCGATGCTGTCCGGTAAGGCCGCGGCTGAGGCCGCCTTTGACGCCATCAAGGCCGACCGTTCGGGCGATGAGCTGACTGCGTACGAGACCGACGTGCGCGACGGTGCCATCGGCAGCGACCTGAAGAAGGTGCGCAACGTCAAGCCGCTGTGGTCGAAATACGGCCTGACCGCCAGCCTGGTCCTGGGTGGCATGGACATGTGGACCAACACGCTGGGCTTCTCGCTGCTGGGCACGTTGGGTCACGGCAAGAACGACGCGCAGTCGACCGAAGAGGCCAGCAAGCATCAGCCTATCGACTACCCCAAACCCGATGGCACGCTGTCCTTCGACCGTCTGACCAATGTCTCGTTTGCAATGACGAACCACGAGGAAAGCCAGCCCTGCCATCTGAAACTGACCGATCCGGACATTCCGGTGAAGGTCAACCTACCCAAGTTCGACGAACCGGCGCAGCGTTATTGCCCGGCGGGTGTGTACGAGATGGTCGAGGATGAAGATGGTCCGCGATTCGTGATCAACTTCCAGAACTGCGTCCACTGCAAAACCTGCGATATCAAGGACCCCAGCCAGAACATCACCTGGACCACGCCGCAGGGCGGGGATGGCCCGAACTATCCCAACATGTAAGCGAAAATCCGGGCACTGGCAGGGTCGTGAAGGCTCTGCCATTGCCTCTTGCCAGCCAAAGCCCTAGCTTGTTGCGCAGACAAGAATAGCAAGGCAGGATTTTGGTGGTTTCTCTGGTTCGTCGCGCAGCGCTGGCTGTGCTGTTCACTTCGTCTTTTGTACTTCCGGTTCAAGCGGATAATGGGTCCGGCGCCTATCTGGCCGGCCGTCAGGCGATTTACGAGAACGACTATACCGCAGCCGAGAAATACTATGCCCGCGCCCTGAAGGCAGATCCCGAAAATGCGACCTTGTTGGAAAGCGTTGTCGTCGCACGCCTGTCCCTGGGCGAGGTGCAGCGCGCCCTGCCTGTTGCGCAGGCGATCGCGGATATGGACCTGCCCAGTCAGGCGGCGCGGATGGTGATCACTGCCAATCTGGGGGCCGAGGGCAAGCTGGACGACCTGTTGGCGCTGGATCCCGAAACACAGGGCGTGGGGCCTCTGGTCGACGGTCTGATGGCGGGCTGGGCCTATATCGGTCAGGGTGCCATGACCAGCGCCATGGAACAATTCGACGAGGTTGCCACGCAGGACGGGCTGCGGGACTTTGCGCTGTACCACAAGGCGCTGGCCCTGGCGTCGGTGGGTGATTTTGAAGGCGCCGAAGAGGTGTTCTCGGCGAACAATGGCGCTGTGTCCCGATTTTCGCGCCGCGCGGCTCTTGCCCGGGCCGAAGTCCTGTCGCAACTGGACCGCCATGAAGAGGCGTTGCAGTTTCTGGCGGAGGTCTTTGTCGCTGGCAGCGATCCATCCATCGAGGGTTATGTCGCGCGTCTGAGCGCCAGTGAAACGCTGCCGTTCACCCATGCGCAATCGGCTCAGGACGGAATGGCCGAAGTGTTCTTTTCCGTCGGCGCCGCGCTCAGCAACGATGCAGCTGAGAACTACGTCCTGCTATATGCGCGCATCGCCACATTCCTGCGGCCCGATCACGTGGACGCGGTCCTGCTGAGCGCCGAGCTGTTGGACGAGCTGGAGCAATATGATCTGGCGGTGGACGCCTATCGAATGGTGCCTCCCAGCAGCAGCGATTACCACGCCGCCGAACTTGGCCGGGCCGAGGTGCTCAGCCGGTGGGGCAAAAAAGATGCAGCCGCCGAAGTGTTGCAGACGCTCGCCAGCCAGAGCCCGGACCTGCCCAGCGTGCATGTGGCACTGGCCGATCTGCAGCGCCAGCAAGAGGAATACGCGAGCGCCATCGGGTCTTATGACAGGGCGATAGAGCTGACTGAGAGCGGCACGGGCGGCAACTGGTTCCTGCATTATGCCCGCGGTATCTCGCATGAGCGGTTGAAGAACTGGGATCAGGCCGAGGCCGATTTCCGCCGCGCATTGGAGCTGAACCCGGATCAGCCGCAGGTGCTGAACTATCTGGGCTATTCGCTGGTTGAACGGCAGGAAAAGTTGGATGAGGCGCTTGAGATGATCGAACGCGCCGTCGCCGCGCGACCCGACAGCGGCTATATCGTCGACAGTCTGGGCTGGGTCCTGTTCCGTCTGGGTCGCTATGACGAAGCAGTCGAGCATATGGAGCGCGCGGTCGAGCTGATGCCGGTCGATCCGGTGGTGAATGACCATCTGGGCGATGTGTACTGGGCCGTGGGTCGTGGGCGTGAGGCCGAGTTCCAGTGGAGCCGCGCCCTGTCCTTCATCGACCCGTCTGACACGGATGGCGAGGCCGACCCCGAACGCATCCGCCGCAAGCTGGAGATTGGGCTGGACGCGGTTCTGGCCGAAGAAGGTGCCGAGCCGCTGAAGGTCGCCAATGGCCATTAAGGCCTTCGCACCCGCCAAGATCAACCTGACCCTGCATGTAACCGGCCAGCGGCCGGACGGCTACCACCTGCTGGATTCGCTGGTGGTATTCGCAGAAGTCGGCGACACGTTGGAGTTCACCCCCGGCCCCACATTGTCGATGGCTGTCACCGGTGAACATGCCGAGGGCGTGCCCACGAACAATCGCAATCTGGTCTGGAAAGCCGCCGAGTCTGCGGGCTGGGCGGGGCATATCGATCTGAACAAGGTGCTGCCCCACGGCGGCGGGATCGGCGGGGGCTCATCCGACGCTGCGGCGACGCTGCGGATGATTGCGGATCAGGGTGGGGCTGTCTCGCCGGATGCCGCTTTGTCTTTGGGGGCGGATGTTCCGGTGTGCATGTTGGCGTCTGGTGCACGGATGCGCGGTATCGGTGAGCAGTTGGACCCGATCACATTGCCCCCATTGCCCGCCCTGCTGGTCAATCCCGGCGTCGAAGTGCCGACAGGCGCGGTGTTCTCGGCATTGGCCAGCCGTGACAACCCGCCCATGCCGGGCGTGGTCCCAGCCTTCAACACGCCTCAGGACTGTGCCACGTGGTTGCAGGATCAGCGCAATGATCTTGAGCCGCCCACCACCGGGCTGGCCACGGAGGTGGCCCGTGTGCTTGAGGAGCTGGCAGATACCAAGAATAGTCTGCTGGCCCGGATGTCAGGCTCAGGTTCGACCTGTTTTGCGTTATACCCAACGATGAAAGACGCGCATTTCGCGGCTTATGAGATTGGCGCGGCCCATCCCGATTGGTGGTGCCGCGCGACTCAGCTTAATTGAGGCGCGAGACCACGTAGTCGGCCAGATCGCGCAGCAGGGTGCGGATCTCGTGATCGGGCAGGGCGTCCAGCGATGCCTTGGCCTTGGCAGCCCATCCGAACGCATCCGCGCGGGTGGCGTCCAAAGTGCCGTATTTGCCCATCAGACCCAGCGCATGGTCCAGATCGCTGTCTTCCTGACGGCCCCTACCAATGGTGCGCTCCCAAAAAGCGTGTTCGTCGGGGGTTGCCTGCGCCACAGCTTTGATCACCGGAAGGGTCAGCTTACGCTCGCGGAAATCGTCGCCGACATTCTTACCGGTGGCTTTGCTATCGCCCTGATAATCCAGCAGATCATCCGCGATCTGGAAGGCGATACCCAGCGCATCGCCATAGTCATACAGCGCCTTGACCTGCTCTTCCGAGGCGCCAGCGATCACACCGCCGACCTCGGTCGCAGCCGAGAACAGCGCGGCGGTCTTGCCGCGCACGACCTGCAAGTAGATCGCCTCATCCGTGCCCAGATCGGTGGCGGCTGTCATCTGCAGCACTTCGCCCTCGGCAATGGTGGCCGAGGCATTGGCCAGAATGTCCAGAACCCGCAGCGATCCGGTCTCAACCATCAACTGGAAGCTGCGGGAAAACAGATAATCGCCGACCAGAACGCTGGATTTGTTGTCCCACAGCAGGTTCGCCGTAGGCCGTCCGCGCCGCTGGGCGCTTTCGTCCACCACGTCGTCATGCAGCAGGGTGGCGGTGTGGATGAACTCGACCGTTGCGGCCAGCCTAACATGGTGGTCGCCCGGATAGCCGAACAACCGCGCGGCCGCCAGGGTCAGCATCGGACGCAGGCGCTTACCACCGGCCTCAACCAGATGTGCGGTCACTTCGGGAATGCGCGGCGCATGTTCCGAGGCCATGCGCGTGCGGATCAGCTCATTGACCGCGTCCATTTCGCCAGCCAGAATTTCCGCCAGCCGCTCATGCGGTTTTGTGATCGTGTCGATATCCATCACACTCCTGATACAAGGCTCGACTTTCGGCGGTCCTTGCCCTTACATCCATCCCCATGAAAGAACTTTTGCGCAGCACCGATCCAACGATCCTAGCCTTTGCTTCGGCCCTTCTTGAGGGAGAGGATATAGACTGCTTTCAGATGGACGTAAATATGAGCATCCTCGAAGGCGGCATCGGAATTTTTCCCCGCCGCCTGATGGTGCGGGCGGATGACCTGATCCGGGCGGAACGGGTGATGCGCGACAATGACATTCCGCTGGGACGATGAGCCTGTTTTCCGATACAGAATTGACCTGTAACGATTTTTTGGACGGGCGTGTACGCTTGTGGCAACCGCGTGCCGGCTATCGTGCTGGGGTGGACCCGGTGCTGCTGGCGGCATCAGTTCCGGCGACACGTGGTCACACCGTGCTGGAATTGGGCTGCGGAGCCGGTGCAGCGATCCTGTGTCTGTTGGCCCGCGTGTCGGGGCTGCAGGGGGTCGGGGTGGAGCTGCAGCCTGCTTATGCCGATCTGGCGCGCCGGAACGCAGTCGAAAACGGGGCGTCGTTGGAGGTGATCGAAGCAGACCTGAACGCGCTGCCTGCCGACCTGAAACAAAGGCAGTTCGACCACGTGATCGCCAATCCGCCTTATTACCGTGCTGGGGCGCATAGCCCGGCTGCGGATAAGGGGCGCAGCGTGGCCTTGGGAGAGGAAACACCTCTGACGGACTGGTTCGACGTCGCAGCCAAGCGCCTCGCGCCACGCGGGTATCTTCACATGATCCAAAAGGCCGACCGTCTGCCTGACATGCTGGCGGGCTGCGCCGGGCGTCTGGGCTCGGTCGAGGTGCTGCCGCTGGCCGCGCGTACCGGTCGCGCCGCTGAACTGGTGATTTTGCGGGCCAGAAAGGGCGGTAAGGCGGCGTTTCGGCTGCACGCGCCGCTGATTTTGCACGCGGGCGAACGTCACGAAAAAGACAGTGAAAGCTATACGCCACAGGTCTCAGCCGCACTGCGCGGCGGGGCCGCGATCTGCGGCATTTTCGACCGATAGGCAGTAACCAGCCGAAATTGTCGGATTTATGACATTTTCTGTGCGTCTGCAGCGTGACAGGGTGGAAACGATGTGGTCAACTTCTTACGTGAAACTCAGACACCAACAGAGGAGTATCGCCATGAGCGTGAGCGCACACCTGACCGAACTGAAGAAAAAGCACGAATCTCTCGGTCTTGAAGTAGAACAAGCCCAACGCTCGCCTGGCATCGACGATCTCCACATTGCTCAGCTTAAAAAGCAGAAGCTTAGGCTGAAAGAAGAGATCGAGCGACTGTCGAACTAGCGTCTCATACTGGCCCGCGCGGCAATCGCCGCGCCGCCTGTGATGAACACGGCCGCGATCGCCAGACCCCAGGATGGGGCGGCGATCCCGGCCAAAACCAAAGCCAGCGTAGACAATAAGGGTGCCGCATAGGACGCCGTGCCCAGCATCTGAATGTCGCCCTGCTTGACCCCGATATCCCAGACATAGAACGCCAGCCCGACCGGTCCCAGCCCAAGTGCCGCGACTGATATCCAGCCGATTGCATCCTTCGGCCAGACGGTGTCTTCGACCGCCAGATGCAGCAGGCCCGAAGCGAAAGCGGCGGCGATGCAGAATACGGCGACCGAACTGGTCGGCGTATCGCCCAGTCGCCGCGACAGGACCGAATAGCCCGACCATGTCAGCGCGCAGAGCAGCGCCAGCCCATAACCCGGCAGGTGATCGGCCTGAAACCCCATGCTGCCGCCACCAGCAATGATCACGGCCGCCCCGGCAAAGCCAAGGCAGGCGCCGATCAGATGTCCGAGGCGCAGGGTCTCACCCGGCAGAAGCCCGGAAAACAGCACGATCAGAAGCGGCCAGAGGTAGGCGATCAGCCCGGCCTCAGCCGCCGGGGCCATGCGCAGGGCCGAAAAATACAGCGCGTGGTATCCGAACAGCCCGGCGGTGCCGAACAGATATGTCGTGATGGGTACTGCGCGCAGTTGGCGCAACCCACCGTTGGCCCTGGTCCAGATCAGGCCTAGCGTGCCGCCAATCGAAAAGCAGATGGTGTTCAGCAGCAAGGGCGGGGTCGGAGACGACCCAACGGTGAACAGGGCCAGCAAAGACCACAGCAAAACGGCGATAAACCCGATGGCTGTTGCGCGTGTTTTGGTCATGGGGTTGGGATGTCTTCCACCGGGATGATCTTGAAATCGTCCGAGATATGCGCGGTTTTCTCGATCTCGGCAACGAACCAATTGCGAAAAGCGGCGATCTGGGGCCGGTTTTCGGCACCGGGCAGGCACAGAAAGCGGAACCGCCCGCGGGTCTCGATGGCGACCTTGAAGGGGGCAACCAGCCGCCCCTCGGTCATGTCCTTCAGGATCATGGCGCGGCGGCCCAGCACTACGCCAACACCCGCAACGGCGGCATCGATCGCGTGATCGGCATTCGAGAACCGCGCGCCATGCTCGGGCGTGAATTCGATCCCCACGGCTCGGAACCAGGTGGGCCAGTCGCAACGGGGCCGCAGAAACGCAATCGAGTCGTCGTGGATCAGCGGCGCGTCCTTCAGACTTTCGACGGTCGGAAACTGTTCAGCCAGTTCGGGGGTCATAACCGGGGTCAGCCATTCTTTGCGGACGGGGACGGAATACATCCCCTCATCCGGGCCATAGCCAAAGCGGATGGCCACATCCACATCGTCGCGTTCCAGGTCCACGATCCTCAGGGTGGCCGAAAACTTCAGGTCAATCTCGGGATACGACCGGGCAAAGTCATAGAGCCGCGGCGCCAGCCACTTGGCCGTCAGCGCAGGGCCTGCGGTCACTGTCAGACTGGTGTCATTGCCCTGCCGCCGGGTCGCCTGCCACGCGGCCTGCAACGTGGCAAACCCTTCGGCCGCACCAGGGGCGAGGGCGCGCCCGGCCTCGGTCATCTCCACCGCGCGGTTCAGGCGGTGAAACAGGGGGCGGCCCAGATGTTCCTCGAGGGATTTGATCTGAAAAGACAGTGCAGCGGGTGTCACATGCAACTCGTCTGCCGCCTTGGCAAAGGACATGTGCCGTGCGGCGGCATCAAAGGCACGCAGGGCGGTCAGAGGGGGAAGTGCGCTGCTCATATCGTCAAGAAATTCTTATCTGATGGCGGAAAAAAGCTCGTTTGTCAGTCGCTAGCTTAAGGTTCACATTCAATGCAAGTCAAACAAAACTGAATTGAAAGGATACTTGCATGTTCGAGGTCACCAGCAACACCGCAATGGCCCGCGCCTTTCAGCGCGCGCACTTGGAACGGTCCCGCGCAATCAACAATGCCCTGAAATGGCTGTTCGGTTCCCGCTGAGCGCAGCGCGCGCGTTCTTACGGGATAAAAAAGGGCCGGTCCAAAAGGACCGGCCCGATTTCTTGCGGATCGTCTAATTAGACGAAGAACTGTGCACCGTTGGCCGAAATGGTCGAGCCGTTGATGAACTGAGAATCGTCGGACGCCAGGAACGCCACGCAGCGGGCGATTTCCTCGGGCTCACCCAGACGACCGGCCGGGATCTGGCCAATGATGGATTCACGAACCTTTTCCGGAACCGCCATGACCATCTCGGTCGCAATGTAACCGGGGCAGATCGCGTTGGCGGTGATGCCTGCGCGTGCGCCTTCCTGCGCCAGCGATTTGACGATGCCCAGATCGCCCGCCTTGGTCGCGGCATAGTTCACCTGCGCGAACTGGCCCTTCTGACCGTTGATCGAGCTGATGACGATCACGCGGCCGAACTTGCGTTCACGCATGCCGGGCCAAATGGGGTGGACGGTGTTGAACACGCCGGTCAGGTTGGTGTCGATCACGTCTTTCCACTGATCCGGGGTCATCTTGTGGAACGGCGCGTCGCGGGTGATGCCAGCGTTGGCAACCACGATGTCGACCGGACCGACCTCGGCTTCGACTTTTTCGATGCCTGCTTTGGATTCGTCATAGTCGGCCACATTCCACTTGTAGGTGGCGATGCCAGTTTCCTCGGTGAATTTTGCCGCCGCTTCGTCGTTCCCGGCATAGGTGGCTGCAACATTATACCCTTCGGCCTTGAGCGCCTTGGAAATTGCTGCGCCGATGCCGCGGGAGCCGCCGGTTACGAGTGCTGTACGTGCCATTGAGGATTCCTCCAATTTAGTCTGCTTGGTAATTCTGTTACTCTGAGAGAGATTGCTGCGCAATATCGTTTCGTGATCGATTTCGTTTTTCTGTCCGGTGATATTGTCGCATCTATCGGGTAAGGGGTAATTGTAACAAAAAAGGGCGCCCGTCGGACGCCCTTTTATGTTTAATTGTCAACGCACTTAGTCGCGCTCCACGCAGAGGGCGACACCCATGCCGCCGCCGATGCAGAGGGTCGCCAGACCCTTCTTCGCGTCGCGGCGCTTCATTTCGAACAGCAGCGTGTTCAGAACGCGGCAGCCGGATGCGCCGATCGGGTGACCGATGGCAATCGCGCCGCCGTTCACGTTCACGATCGACGGGTCCCAACCCATGTCCTTGTTCACGGCACAGGCTTGCGCGGCAAAGGCTTCGTTGGCTTCGACCAGATCCAGATCGTCAACCGACCAGCCTGCTTTCTCCAGCGCCTTGCGCGAGGCATAGATCGGGCCGACGCCCATGATCGACGGGTCCAGACCGGCGGTTGCGTAGGACGCGATGCGGGCCAGAGGCTCAATCCCGCGCTTCTCGGCGTTTTCAGCCGACATCAGCAGGGTCGCTGCCGCGCCGTCGTTCAGGCCGGATGCGTTTGCCGCAGTGACCGAACCGTCCTTGGTGAAGGCGGGGCGCAGCTTGGCCATCGCCTCCATGGTTGCGCCGTGGCGGATGTACTCGTCGCTGTCCATCACGATGTCACCCTTGCGGGTCTTGATGGTGAAGGGTGTGATCTCATCCGCGAACTTGCCAGCCTTCTGCGCAGCTTCGGCCTTGTTCTGCGAAGCAACGGCGAATTCGTCCTGCATGTCACGGCTGATTTGCCATTTCTCGGCCACGTTCTCGGCGGTCTGACCCATGTGATAGCCGTTGAAGGCATCCCACAGACCATCGCGGATCATGGTGTCGATATACTTCATGTCGCCCATCTTGTGACCGGCGCGCAAGGCGGCGGCGTGGGGCGAGAGGGTCATGTTTTCCTGACCACCGGCGGCGACGATTTCAGCATCGCCCAGTTGGATGTGCTGGGCACCCAGAGCGACGGCACGCAGGCCCGAACCACAGACCTGGTTGATGCCCCAGGCCGCGCTTTCCTGCGGCAGGCCGGCATTGATATGCGCCTGACGCGCCGGGTTCTGACCCTGAGCCGCAGTCAGCACCTGACCCATGATGGTTTCGCTTACCTCGCCCTTTTCGACGCCGGCACGTTCGACGACGGCCTCAAGAACGGCGGCACCCAGATCATGTGCGGGTGTGTTTGCAAACGAGCCGCCAAAACTGCCGACACCGGTGCGTGCTGCGGATGCGATTACTACGTTGGTCATATAGACAATCCTTTACCATCAAGGTCCTGTGGGAACCGTAACGGCGCGGATCGCAAAGGCAAGGCCCCTGTGAACCAGAGCGCCTCCTGATCCCCCGCTCCAACTGAACATGGCATAGCGCAATGCTGCAATTGCAGCAACGGTCACCTTGTCTCAGGGTGCCCTAGGGGCAGTTTTGCGTGGTTAGCTGCCGGTTTGCTGGGTTTTCACGTCTTTCCAGGGGGCCGAAACGGTAGGGGCGCCGAACAGGAACCCCTGCAAACAGTCCACGCCATTGGCCACAAGGAATTCGGCGTCTGCCTTGGTTTCCACCGATTCGGCCGTCACCAGGATTTCGAATTCCCGCGCCACGGCGACCAGTGCGCGGACCAGCGCCTGATTGTCGGGGTTGTCGCTGATGCCGCGCACGAACTGGCCGTCGATCTTGGCGGCATCGAACAGAAACTCTCGGAAATGGCGGAAACTGAAATTGCTTGCGCCGAAATCATCCAGCGCAAAGGCGACGCCGCGCGGTTGCAGCCGGTCCATGAAATCGATCACCAGTTCCGGCACCGTCATGGCCGAACTTTCCGAAATTTCTAGGATCAGCCGTTCGCCTATACCGGCATCTTTTTTCAGAAACCGCTCCAGCACCCGCGAATACCGCGCATACCCGATCGAGCGTGCGGACATGTTGATCGACAGGCGGATGTCGGGGTTTCTGGCCAGTGTCCGCAGCCCCATCTCCAGCGCGACGCAATCCAGGTCCCGCCCGATGGGGGTGTTTTCTAGCTGCGGCATGAACTCCCGCGCGGGAATGACCCGCCCGGTCTCGTCCAGCACCCGGATAAACCCTTCGTAAAAGGCCACGCCAAACGGGGGATGAGCTTGCATGATGGGTTGAAAGGCCAGCTTGCATTGTTTGTGCTTTACCGCCTCGGTCGCCATCTGAACCGTGGAGGTGTCGCGAGATGCAACGGCCGCATTCAGTGGGTTTTCGGCACCCTCGGGCACATCTGCCTGTTCTTTTCCCCGCATAGCCTTGCCATTCCCATTACGTTGCCGCTCGGGGTCTGATTTCAGGACAAAACTATGAAAGTGCGGTTAAAGAGTGTGAAATTGATGCGGTTCAGCGCGCCGTTTCCCATACGCGGCCCAAGGCGGTCGCTGCGCCGATCACGGCGCCCATGAAGCCCAGTGCGAGCATGACAAATCCCACCGCAATGATGCTGGGCGCGCCACCTGCCAATGCCGTCAACATGGCCAGAACCAGACCCGCCAGACCAAGAATGGTTGATAAGCTCGTCAATCTGGACATGTCGGCCTCCGACTACTTGATACGGGTCACATCCGCTGAATATGGAATGTGATTTTCCGCTTTCAAGGAATGGGGGTGCCGGGTCGGCGGGTTTAAGCCTGTTTTGCTTGCGTATTGGGCGTTTTGGTCTCGAATTGCTCGAATCCGGGCGTTCCGTGATCTTCCGGATGGCGGGCCAGGTGTTTGGCTTTGATCTGCTCAGAACTGTCACGGCTGCCGTCATGGCTGTAGCCCGGTGGCGCAAAGCAATAGGCCAGACGTTCGCGCAGGGTCAGCCCCGGTTGGCTCGCGTCGCGCCAGATGCTGACCCATTCGTGAAAGGCCACGCGCAACGGGTTGAAGGTGCCGATATTGTGGACCAAGCCGTAATCGACGCGGTCATCCTCCTGCTCGGGAACAAATGTCCCGAACATCTTGTCCCAGATGATGAAGACGCCAGCATAGTTGCAATCCAGATAGCGCGCGTTGCGGCCGTGGTGCGCGCGGTGGTGGCTGGGCGTGTTCATCACCGCCTCGAACCAGCGGGGCATCTTGCCGATGGCTTCGGTGTGAATCCAGAACTGGTAGATCAGGTTCAGCCCGCCGCAGAACAGCACCATCGCCGGGTGGAAGCCCAGCAGGATCAGCGGTGCGCGCACCACCATCATGAAAGTGAAGGTGTAGGTCCAAGTCTGCCGCAGCGCGGTCGTCAGGTTGTAGTGTTGCGAGCTGTGGTGATTCACATGGCTGGCCCAGACCCAGCGGATGCGGTGGCCAAAGCGATGCACCCAGTAATAGCGCAGATCGTCCAGCACAAAGCACAGGATGATCACAGGGATCGAGGTGCCAAGGTTCAGTGGCGTGATCTGCCACAGCCACATGAAGAAGGCATAGGCGATGAACCCCAGCAAAAAGCCCGAGGCGATATTCCCGGCCCCCATCACCAGCGAGGTCACGGCATCGCGCGTCTCATACCGGCCGCCTTTTCCCTTGATGGCGATCCACAGGAACTCGGCCAGAATGGCTGCGATAAAAAACGGCACTGCCCATTGCACGGCATCGGGAAAGGTCACTTGGTCGGTCATGAGGGGTCCATCAGATGTTCCCAATGCGGGCGTTCGAAGTCGTCCAGGCGGACGATGGCTTTGGGAGTGCCAAATTCGTGGAACTGGATCTCAATCCCTTCGGGGTGATCCAGCCAGTCGAAATCCAGCAGATGACGCGCCACGGTATCGGCGCCGAAAGACCACAGCAATCCGTTGCTGGTCTCGGTCCGGATCAGGGCCGAGTGTTTGTCATGTGTAATAGTGATGTCGATGATCTCATCGTCGGGCGCGTGACGCAGCCATTCCGAGCGGGCGGTTTCGGGCGTCAGTTCGCGCACCCGTGACCGCCCGGTAAAATGCAGCAGCACCGTCACACCGACGATGCCTCCGACAACCAGAACCAGCAGTATTTCAAGCGGCATTCCGTCCTCCCGCCCGCACAGTGCAGAGCGGTCAGGAAGCTGTCAAAGGTAGCGTTGCGTCAGCCTGCCTCGAGCGTGTCGAGTATTTCGTGTTGCACGACTCGCTGGACAAAGGGCACCAGGCCATCGGGGCCAGAGGCGCGATCCTTGAGGTGAATGCAGATATCCGGCCTGCGTGCGGCGATGATGCCGACCAACTCGCCGCGTATCTTGTCATCCAGACCGGCACCCATGATGGCGCAGACAATCCGGGGCTCGGCATCCAGTTGCCGCCGGACCTCGTCGGGGTCATGTGCACCCAGCCATTGAATCGGCATGTGATCCAACTGCCGCGCCACGTCGCCGATGACGTTGGGCAAGCGGCCAATCAACAGAACGACGGGTTTCATAGTCGCCTCCCTTCCAAAAGGTAACAAACGAAAAAACCGGCCCTTCGGGGCCGGTTCCAGTCTAGCACAGATTGCCGGGAATGGCGTATTCCTTAGCTTTCAGCGCCCACCAGTGTTGAAATAATCGCCTTTGCGCTGTCCGAATTCCATTCGGCGTCCCCGATCAGCCGGGCGATCTCATTGCCGTCGGGATCGAGGATCACCGTGATCGGTAGCGCGATAACGCCGAATTCCCGTGCCACGGCCGAGCCCTTGTCCTGATGGCGGGGCAGGTTTTCGATGCCGTTCTCCTCGAAGAACTTCTTGATGCCAGCAGGGGAATTGCGTCCGGTGGCAAGGGTCAGGACCTCGAACTTGTCGCCACCGAACTCTGTCTGCAATTCGGCGATCTGGGGCATTTCCTTGCGGCAGGGGGCGCACCACGTGGCCCAGAAGTTCAGCAGAACGTATTTGCCTTTGTAATCCGCGAGCGTTGCGGTACCGCCGTCATCTTCAAGCTGAAACTCGACCAGTTCGTGAGATTTGGGTTCCTTATGCAGGATCAGCCGTTTCAGCGTACCCTCGCGCAGCGGGCCCAGAGTTTCCGCATCCGTGGCCAAAGCCGCGTTTGCACCCAGCGCAAGGGCCATATAAAGGGGGATCAGACGAAATAGGCGCATATCAACTCCGGGTTTTCTTACATGACCGATCAATCCTCGAACCAGATGTGGGGCGGCCGCTTTGCCGCCGGTCCAGACGCGATCATGGAGGCGATCAATGCCTCGATCGGGTTCGATCAGCGGATGGCAGCCCAGGACATCGCAGGCTCGCGCGCCCATGCCGCTATGCTGGCAGCTACAGGCGTTATTACTGATAGTGACGCTGAAGCTATTCGGGAAGGGCTGCTCACCGTTTTGTCAGAAATCCAGAACGGAGAATTTCAGTTCTCGACCGCGCTGGAAGACATTCACATGAATGTCGAAGCGCGGCTGAAAGAGGTGATTGGCGAGCCCGCCGGCCGTTTGCACACGGGCCGGTCGCGAAATGACCAGGTGGCGACCGATTTCAAGCTGTGGGTGCGTGATCAACTGGACGCGGCTGAGAGCGGCCTGTTGGCCCTGATCCGCGCGCTTTTGGCGCAGGCCGAAGCGGGCGCCGATTGGGTCATGCCGGGCTTTACCCACCTGCAAACCGCGCAGCCGGTGACATGGGGCCACCACATGATGGCCTATGTCGAGATGTTCGGCCGCGACCTGAGTCGCGTCCGCGACGCCCGCGCCCGGATGAACGAATCCCCCCTTGGTGCAGCCGCGCTGGCTGGCACGTCCTTCCCCATCGACCGCCAGATGACAGCAGAGGCGCTGGGCTTTGATCGCCCCGCCGCGAACTCGCTGGATGCAGTCAGCGACCGCGATTTTGCGTTGGAGTTCCTATCCACCGCGTCGATCTGCGCCGTCCACCTGTCGCGCTTTGCCGAGGAATTGGTGATCTGGTCTTCGGCCCAGTTCCGGTTCGTCACGCTGTCCGACCGCTTCTCGACCGGATCGTCGATCATGCCGCAGAAGAAGAACCCAGACGCGGCCGAGCTGATCCGCGCCAAGGTGGGTCGGATTTACGGCGCGAACACTGCGCTGATGATGGTGATGAAGGGCCTGCCGCTGGCCTATTCAAAGGACATGCAGGAAGACAAGGAACAGGTCTTTGACGCCGCCGACAACTGGATGCTGGCGCTGGCGGCGATGGAAGGCATGGTCAAGGACATGACCGCGAACCGCGAAAGCCTGGCCGCCGCCGCCGGGTCGGGGTTCTCGACCGCGACCGATCTGGCTGACTGGCTGGTCCGCGTTCTGGGCCTGCCATTCCGCGATGCACACCATGTCACCGGATCGCTGGTTGCTATGGCTGAGAGCAAGGGTTGTGACCTGCCCGACCTGACGCTGGAAGACATGCAGTCGGTCCACGCGGATATCACCGATGATGTCTATTCTGTCCTTACCGTCCAAAACTCGGTAAACTCACGCCAGTCCTACGGTGGCACAGCACCCGATCAGGTGCGTGCCCAGATTGAGCGGTGGAAGGCGCTGGTATGATGCAATTGCTTCGTGTGGTTTTGCTTATTGCGGCCGGGTTTACCCTGGCCGCCTGCGGTGCCGATGGCGAACCGATCCAGCCAACGGCTAGCCTGGGTGTCGGCGTTGGCAGCAGCGGTACTCATGTCGGTGGGGGTGTTGGGTTCCGACGCGGCGGTCTGGGAGTCTATCTGGGTGTGTGACACCTTTGCAATTTGATTACCACGCCCCTATCTGCATTGTATAACCGGCCTTGCGCCAACCCCTAAGCATAAGACGATACTATGAAATTTTTCGGCCTGATCCTGTCCCTCGCCGTGCTTGCGGCCTGTGATCCTTCTTACACTCCCAGTTCCGAGCCCGAGGCGAATTCGGATCGCTCGGGCGTCTCGGTCTCGGGCTACGCGCGGGTTGGTGTGTCGACAACCAACTGACGGAACGCTTCGGGCCGTGCAGAATCCATTGATCCGGCGGGCGGTTTTGGTCTAAGCGCGCAGTTATGGATCACTTTCTCTACCGCGACGGCGCGCTTTTCGCCGAGGATGTCCCAATCTCCGAAATCGCAGCCGCGGTCGGAACTCCCTTCTATGTCTATTCGACGGCGACCCTGTTGCGGCATTTCCAGCTGTTCGATGACGCGCTTGAGGGCGCTGATCACCTTGTCTGCTACGCGATGAAGGCCGCCAGCAATCAGGCGATCCTGAAGACCTTGGCGCAGGCAGGCGCGGGGATGGATGTGGTCTCTGGCGGGGAGTACTTGCGCGCCAAGGCTGCGGGTGTTCCGGGCGACAAGATCGTGTTTTCGGGGGTCGGTAAAACGGCGGACGAAATCCGCACCGCGCTGACCGGAGGCATCCGCCAGTTCAACGTAGAATCCGAGCCCGAGATGGAAGTGATCAACGCGGTTGCGTTGGAGCTGGGTGTTGTCGCGCCGATCACCGTGCGGGTGAACCCGGACGTCGACGCCAAGACCCACGCCAAGATCGCCACCGGCAAGTCCGAGAACAAGTTCGGGATTCCCATCGCCCGCGCATCCGAGGTTTACGCTCACGCCGCCACCCTGCCGGGGTTGGAGGTGATCGGCATCGACGTCCATATCGGCTCGCAACTGACCGAGTTGGAGCCATTCGAGCTGGCCTATACCAAGGTCGCCGAGTTGACCGAGCAACTGCGCGCCGAGGGCCACAACATTCGCCGTCTCGATCTGGGCGGTGGCTTGGGCATTCCCTATACCCGTGCCAATGACGCACCGCCGCTGCCGGTGGAATATGGCGCTCTGATCAAGAAAACGCTGGGCCATCTGGGTTGTGAGATCGAGATTGAGCCGGGCCGCCTGGTTGCGGGCAATGCCGGTCTGATGGTCAGCAAGGTGATCTATGTGAAATCCGGCGAAGGTCGCGATTTCCTGATCCTCGACGGGGCCATGAACGACCTGATCCGTCCCGCGATGTACGAGGCGCATCATGATATCGTAGCTGTTCAGGAACCCGAGCCGGGCGTTGAGCAACAGCCCTATGATATCGTCGGCCCGGTCTGCGAAACCGGTGATACTTTTGCCAAACAGCGCAACATGCCGCCGCTTGTCGCTGGTGATCTGGTCGCCTTCCGAAGCGCCGGAGCCTATGGTGCGGTGATGGCCAGCGAATACAACACCCGGCCCCTGATCCCAGAGGTTCTGGTGCATGGGGATCAATTTGCCGTAATTCGTGAACGGCCAAGCTTTGACGAAATCATAAACCGCGATACCATACCTACGTGGCTTTGACGCGATAACCGCGCGGGCCTGTTCAGGAGGCCCGCCTTGACCGCAAGACCGACCCTGCCGATCCCAAGACTGTCTCTGTGGCTGACGCACGCAGGGATGCTGGCCGAGCAGGTTTTGCGCGCGTTTTGGCCGTTTTTCACGATTTCCATGGCGATTCTGGCGGCTTTGATGCTTGGGCTGCAGGATCTTGTGGGTGTGGAAATCGTTTGGATTGTCGGCGCATTGGCCCTGTTGGGGCTGCTTGCGGCGCTGGTACTGGGCGCGAGGCGATTCCATGTGCCATCACGAACCGAGGCGCTGATGCGGCTGGATGCCTCTCTGCCGGGGCGTCCGATTCAAGCGTTGATGGATGATCAGGCCATTGGTGCGATGGATGCGGATTCGGTTGCCCTTTGGCGTGCGCACCAGACCCGTATGGCGCAGCGTGCGGCGCAGGCCGAACCGGTCAAACCTGATTTGCGGCTGGCCGACCGCGACCCTTACGCTCTGCGCTATTCCGCCCTGTTGGCGCTGGTGATCGCGGGGCTGTTCGGGTCGTTCTGGCGCATCGGATCGGTGGCCGAAATGGCCCCCGGCGCAGCCATCGCAGGCCAAGGGCCCAGCTGGGAGGGTTGGGTCGAACCACCGCGCTATACGGGCCTGCCGACGCTTTATCTTGCCGACCAGACCGACCCAACGCTGTCGATCCCGCAGGGCAGCCGCATCACCCTGCGTTTCTACGGAGAGGTTGGCGCCCATAGCCTGACGGAAACGTCCACGCCGTTGGGAACGGAGGGCGCGACCGAACCGGAGCAGGAGTTTGTTGTTGAACAGTCAGGTCGGCTCAGGATCGCGGGCCCGTCCGGGCGTGACTGGGCGCTGGATGTGGTTCAGGATACCTCGCCCAGCATCAGTGTTGCGGATGTGGCCGAGGCCGAAGCGGGTGGGCAGATGAAGCTGCCCTTTGCCGCCAGTGACGACTATGGCGTGGTGTCCGGCAGCGCCACGATCAACTTGGACCTTGCTGCGGTGGAACGCCGCTATGGTCTGACCGTCGCCCCCGAGGCGCGCGAGGCAATCGAGGTGGAACTGCCCATGCCGATCACCGGTGATCGGGCCGATTTCACCGAGGATCTGATCGAGGATTTCTCGCAGCACCCCTGGGCGCATCTGCCGGTGACAATCACCCTGACCGCACGGGACGCGGCAGATCAGGAAAGCCAGTCAGAACCCTACATGACCAAGCTGCCCGCGCGGCGTTTCTTTGATCCGCTGGCCGCTGCGGTAATCGAACAGCGCCGCGATCTGCTGTGGTCGCGGGACAACGCGCCACGGGTTGCTCAGTTGCTGCGCGCGGTGTCGCATTTGCCCGAAGGGTTCTTCCGCTCGGACACTGCCTATCTGCGCCTGCGCGTCACCCTGCGACGGCTGGAGGCGTTTACCAAATACGACCTGATGCCCAAGCAGCAGGAAGAGATCGCACAGGCCCTGTGGGATTTGGCGGTCATCATCGAAGAAGGCACGCTGGCCGATGCGCTGGAGCGGATGCGCCGGGCGCAGGAACGTTTGTCTGAGGCGATGAAGAACGGCGCATCGGACGAGGAAATCGCCGAGTTGATGCAGGAACTGCGCGAGGCGACGCAGGACTATTTGCGCCAGCTGCAGCGCTTGGCGCAGGAAAACGGCGAGTTTGACGAGAACCAGCAAGGCCAGAACGGTGAAACCTTGCAGATGACGCAGGACGACCTGCAGCGGATGATGGACCGCATTCAGGAGTTGATGGAACAGGGCCGCATGGCTGAGGCGCAGCAGGCGTTGGAAGAGTTCCAGCAGATGATGGAGAACATGCGCGTCACCCAAGGCCAGGGTCAGGGCCAGCAATCCGAAGGTCAGCAGGCCATGGAGGGGCTGGCTGAAACTCTGCGCGAACAGCAGGGGCTCAGCGATCAGGCCTTTCGCGATCTGCAGGAACAGTTCAACCCGGGCGCACAGGCCGGCGAGAGCGAAGGCAATGAAGGCCGCAGCGGTGGTCTGGGTCGGGGTCAGAGCCACGAGGGTCAAGGTGGTCAGGGGCAGGGTTCGGATCAGGCTGAGGGCAACCAGCAGGGGCAGGGATCGCTGGCCGACCGCCAGCAAGCTCTTCGCGATGAGCTGGGCCGTCAGCAGCAAAGCCTGCCCGGCGCGGGAACACCCGAGGGCGAAGCTGCGCGCGATGCGCTGGGCCGCGCAGGTCGCGCCATGGACGAGGCTGAAGAGGCGCTGCGCAGTGACGATCTCGCCGAGGCCATCGACCGCCAGTCCGAGGCAATGGAAGCCTTGCGCGAAGGGATGCGGTCATTGGGCGAGGCTCTGGCTCAGAACCAGCAGAACCAACCCGGTCAGGGCTCGCAGGACGGGGATATGCAGGCCAACAACCGTGATCCGCTGGGCCGCAATCCGGGCACGAACGGGTCGATCTCGACCGATGACAACATGCTGCAGGGCGAGGACGTTTATCGCCGTGCCCGCGAATTGCTGGACGAAATCCGCCGCCGGACCGGCGAGACGGATCGTCCTCAGATCGAGTTGGAGTACCTTAAGCGACTGCTGGAGCGGTTCTAGCGCCGCCCCGCAACCGGATCAGTTCTGCGCGGGTCCCGAGGTTTGCGCCTCGAGCCACAGCCGCGCCTGATCCACCAACGTCACATAGGGTTCAAGGATCGGTTCGGCCTGTGGAACAGCTTGGCCGATTTTCTGCGCGTTGCTGTAGACCAGCATCAGCACAATTCCGATGATCAGGATCAGGGCAAATCCGCGCATGAACCCACCGGATTTGCGCGGCGCGTTACCCTCTGCTGCGGTGACATCGCTGCGTAGGCTGGAATTGATCGCCTCGACATCCGGCAGCGCGTCCTTCTGGCCCGCATCTTCTGCGGTCTCGGTGGCTGTCAGGTCTTTGATGGCACGTTCCGTGTCGGGTTCGGGCTCGGTCGGGGATTCCAGCGCCAGATCGGGCTGGGTCTCAAGGCTGCCGCCTTCCTGAGCGCGCAGATCGGCCTCGCGGGCGGCCTCTTCCTTGAGGATGTTGGCAACCGCTGGGTCGATATTTCCGGCCGCCGCAGGTTTTTCTTGTTTCACGGCGGCTGCGGGTTCGGGCGTGGGCGCAGGTTTGGGAGGCGGAGCAGGTTTCTTGTCTACCTTCACCTCGGTAACACGCGCAAACGCTGCCTCGGCAGCCTCTGCGGGCTTGGGCTCTGCCTCGGCAGGCGTGTCCTCGACAACAGGCTCGGCCGCCGCAGGGGCAGGCTGGTCCGGGTACTTGGCCTGAAACCAGGTATTCTCGCAATTCGAACACTGCACGTCGCGGCCTTCTTCGGGAATGACCTCGTCTGGCACCTCGTATTGGGCGCTGCAATTCGGACAAGTAAGACGCATACTGCCTCCTGGTCGGGCCCTGGACCCGATAGTAGTTTTTTCAGGGATGATATTCCGTTAAAACCTGACCGCAAAGGGTGTTTTCGGTTTCACGGCCCATGTGTCACTAATTCGACCCGGTGCAGGCATTGAAACCACCACCGCGCTCGGGCAAGAAGGGCGGCAACTAGAACGGGGGCCCCTGTGATCGAGCTGGAAAATGTCAGCTACACCTATGGTGGTGGCGAACTGCTGAGCGACGTGTCTCTGCAGCTGCAACCGGGGTCTTTTCACTTTCTGACCGGCCCGTCGGGCGCGGGCAAGACCACGTTGCTCAAGCTGTGTTATGGAGCGTTGCTGCCCACATCCGGGCGGCTGAGCACGTTTGAACAGGACGTTGCCCGGTTGGATCGGGATCAGATGGCCCTGCTGCGCCGCCGGATCGGTGTCGTGCATCAGGATTGCCGGTTTCTGGATCACATGACGGTGGCGGAAAACGTTGCCCTGCCGCTGATGGTATCCGGACAGGCAGAGACTGCAAAGCGAGAGGATTTGAGCGAGTTGCTGTCCTGGGTTGGTCTGGGCGCGCGCCTGGATGCCCATCCTCCGGAATTGTCGGGTGGCGAACGCCAACGTGCTGCCCTCGCCCGTGCAGTGATCCTGTCGCCCGATGTGGTGTTGGCGGATGAACCCACCGGCAATGTGGACTGGGAGATGTCGCAACGCCTGCTGCGCCTGCTGGTCGAGCTGAACAAGATGGGCAAGACCGTTCTGATCGCCACCCATGACCTGAGCCTGATCCGCGCCGCCAAAAGCCAGGTGCAGGCGCGCGTGCTGCGGATCTCGCAGCGTCAGGTGCAGCTTGCGGGGGCGGATCTATGAGCAAGGGTATGATCCGGAACCTGTTGCAACGGGATGCGCGCGCCGACCGGGTCGTGCCACCCACCGGCTATACCGCGCATCTGACCCTGTTCGTGTCGGGCGCGATGGCCTTTCTGGCGGTGTTTGCGCTGGCGTTGTCGCTGGCCTCGGGGCGGTTGGCGGATCGCTGGGCGAGTGAACTGGCCGGGGCCGCGACCCTGCGCATCAATGCCCCCGCCGACCAGCTTGCGGCCCAAACGGAGGCCGCCCTGGCTGTGCTTGGTCAGACCCCCGGCGTCGCCTCGGCCCGGGCGCTGACGACCGAGGAGCAGGCCGCGCTGTTGTCGCCTTGGTTCGGCCCCGACCTGCCGCTGGACACGCTGCCCATACCGCAACTGATCGAGATTATCGAAGGTGAGCCCGGGCTGGACGCGACCGGCCTGCGCCTGCGGCTGGGGGCCGAAGTGCCGGGCGCGGTGCTGGACGACCACACCCGCTGGCGCGAACCGCTGGTGGATGCGGCAGTGTCGTTGCGGCGGTTGGGTTGGGTCTCGATCCTGCTGATCGGTGGCGCTACGGCGGCCATGATCACGCTCGCCGCCAATGCCTCGCTGGCAGCCAATGCCCAGATTATCGAGGTTCTTCGCCTCGTCGGTGCCCGCGACAGCTTTATCGCCCGCGCTTTTGTGCGGCGCTTTACCTATCGCGCGTTTTTTGGTGCGGTTGTCGGGGTTCTGTTGGGCATGACCGGGGTGCTGCTGTTGCCCGAAGCCTCGGACGAGGGGGGCTTTCTGACCGGTCTGGGATTTCAGGGTGCAGGCTGGCTGCTGCCCGCGTTGATCCCCGTGCTGGGTGCCGCCGTCGCCTTTTTGGCCACCTGGACCGCCGCCAGCCGCAAATTGAAGGAGCTTTCGTGATGGCCACAGCGTTTCAATGGATCCGTTCGCTGATCTTCATGATCGTAATCTACGCTTGGATGTTGATCCTGGGCATCGTGTTTGCCCCCTATGCCCTGCTGACCAAACGCGGTGCGCTGCAAGCTTGCAAGACCTATGCCCGCACAACCATGTGGCTGGCCCGCTGGATGGTCGGCATCCGCACCGAGGTCCGCGGCACAGTGCCCATGGACGAGGTGGTCGTCGGTGCCAAGCACCAGTCCTTCCTCGATATCATCATAATTTTCGATGCGGTGCCGCACGGCAAGTTCATCATGAAGAAAGAGCTACTCTGGACCCCGGTCATCGGCATGTACGCACGCCGCCTTGGCTGTATCCCGGTGGATCGCGGTAAAAAGGGTGCGGCTGTGGCCAAGATGGTCAAGGACGTCTCGAAGGAATTCACGGAACCCGGCCAGTTGGTCATCTACCCGCAGGGCACCCGCGTCGCGCCGGGGGTGCATCGTCCCTACAAGGTGGGCACGGCGGTTCTGTATGAAGGCCTCGGGTTTCCCTGTGTTCCAGTGGCGACCAATGCCGGTGTTTTCTGGCCGCGCACGGGCGTTTTGCGCAAACCCGGGCTGGCAATTGTCGATTTCCTCGATCCGATCGAACCGGGCGTTGGCCGCAAGGACTTCTTGCAACGGCTGGAAAACGTGATCGAGACACGCTCTGATGCATTGATGAAAGAAGTGGGGTTTGACCCGGATGCAGTTCATTGAAGATATCGAAACGCTCGAAGGATTGTATGGCAAGCCCGCAGCGCCCTCTTTGCGCAAGGTGGCACACAGCCTGACGCCGCTCTACCGCAAATGGATCATGGCCTCGCGCCTGTGCATCCTCAGTACGGTCGGCCCCGAAGGCACCGATGGCAGCCCGCGCGGGGATGATGGTCCGGTGGTGCTGGAACTTGATCCCAAGACGCTGGCCCTGCCGGATTGGCGCGGCAACAACCGTCTGGATTCCCTGCGCAATATCGTGCGGGACCCGCGCGTGGCGCTGATGTTTCTGGTGCCCGGCTCCGACAATGTCGTGCGTGTAAACGGACAGGCGCGGCTGACGGCGGACGCCGACCTGCGCGCCCGGTTCGAGAAGAACGGAAAACAGCCGGCCACCGTTGCGGTCATCGAAATCTCTGAGATCTACACCCAATGCGCCCGCGCAATGATGCGTGCCCGCACTTGGAGCGCGGGCGACGAAAGTGCCAACCTCCCCACCATGGGCGAAATACTGGCCGAGGCGAGTGCGGGCGAAGAAGGCGGCGCGCGTTACGATTCCGAGTGGGGGGCACGCGCCGCAAAGACCATGTGGTAAATCAGGCCGGATTGGCGTTGATGGCCTGAAACATCGTCATGAATTCGTCCACATTGATCCCCAGCCCGCGCGCCAGTTTCTGAGCGAAAAGGGCCTCATCATCATCCATATGGCCGTCTGCGGCTGCGATCATCAGCGTGGCCTGCAGTACCATGCGTTTCTGATCCGAGGTCAACCCGGTGCCAAATGCGGCGAACTGGGCCTCGGTCGGTTTGGCCTCGGCCATGTCGAACATGCGGCGGATGCGGGCCTCGTCAAAGGTTTCACCGGTCATTTGCTTGGCAATATCGGCCATCAATGCAATCTCAGATGGGTCCAGCATACCATCCGCTTTTGCCGCGTGGCACATCGCATCCAACGCCCGCAGGGCCGCCGGATGCACATTGCCCATCTCTGCATGCCGCTGCGCCGTGCGCTTGGCCTGAACAGCAGACTTCAATCCGGCAACGATCAGAAACACCGCAACGACGCCCAAACCCCAAAACCCCGAGATCATGTCGGCGATTGACATCGAGGGTTGATCCGGCAGGTCCGCAGGGTAAGTGCCTACCACTTTGCCCATCGACAGCTGTTCCGCATTGACCGAGTAGTAGCTGTCGCTGTCACAATTGTTCGGGGCCATGACATAGCCGATCGAACTGCGCCACACGCCTGCAAACATGATGTGAGTCTTTTTGGTCAAATGACACAGCGCCAGTTGTCGGCCGGATTTGTCCGTGACATCGGTCGGTGCAACAAGGCTCATCTGTTCGGCCGTGCCCCAGACGCCACCGGCACGGCCCGCTTGCGCGTCCTGACCTGAGAACATGGTGAATAACAACGCTACAGCGCAGAGAAGGGCGAACCGCATATCAACCTCAATAAATGTTACGTTTCAATCGTCTGTGCCGGATCAGGCCCGGCAATCACGTTGGATTGATCAACTTATACGGTAACAAAACTAAGGCGATGCAACGGCAGAAAAAAGGCGGGCTGCTGGGCCCGCCTTTCTGGTTTCCTTTTGCGGCAGGATCAGCTGTGGATCGGACCGTCGCCGCAGGCCAGCGCAGCCTCGCGCACCGCTTCCGAATAGGTCGGGTGGGCGTGGCATGTCAGAGCCAGATCCTCGGCCGAGGCACCGAATTCCATTGCGACGCAGACCTCGTGGATCAGGTCGCCGGCTGCCGGGCCGATGATGTGGCAGCCCAGGATGCGGTCGGTTTCCTTGTCGGCCAGAATCTTGACGAAACCGTCGGCGGCAAAGTTGGCCTTGGCGCGGCCATTGCCCATAAACATGAACTTGCCGACCTTGTAATCGCGGCCCGCGGCCTTGAGCGTTTCTTCGGTTTCGCCCACATTCGCCACTTCGGGCCAGGTGTAGATCACGCCCGGGATGACGCCATAGTTGACGTGGCCATGCTTGCCCGCAACCTGCTCGGCGGCGGCCATGCCTTCATCCTCGGCCTTGTGCGCCAGCATCGGACCTTCGGTGACGTCGCCGATGGCATAGATGCCCGGCACGTTGGTCTGCCAGTCGGCACCAACCTTGATCTGACCATGCGGGGTCATCTCAACGCCCAACGCCTCAAGCCCCAGCCCGTCCGAGAACGGCTTGCGCCCGGTGGCGACCAGAACGGTGTCTGCGTCGATCACATGCTCGCTGTCATCTTTGCGCAGTTTGTACGTGACCTTGGCCTTGGTCTTGGTGGCCTCGGTCTTTTGAACCGCCGCACCCATGACGAATTTCAGGCCCTGTTTCTTGAGGATGCGCTGGAAGGTCTTCTGCACTTCGGGGTCCATGCCCGGGGTGATCACGTCGAGGAATTCGATCACGGTGACCTCGGCCCCCAGTCGCTGATAGACCGAGCCCAGTTCCAGGCCGATCACACCTGCGCCGATGACCACCATCTTTTTCGGGATCTTGCCCAGTGACAGCGCACCGGTCGAGGTCACAACGACCTTTTCGTCCACTTCAACACCCGGCAGCGAGGCCGGCTCGGACCCCGATGCGATGATGATGTTCTTGGCCGAGTGGATCTCATCACCCACTTTCACCTGACCGGCTGCGGGGATCGAGCCCCAACCCTTGAGCCAGTCGATCTTGTTCTTCTTGAACAGGAACTCGATGCCTTTGGTGTTGCCCTCGATGGTTTCTTCCTTGTAGGCCTGCATCTGTTTCCAGTCGACCGAAGGCGATTTGCCCTTCAGACCCATCTTGGCAAAGTTGTGCTCGGCCTCATGCAGCTGATGGCTGGCGTGCAGCAGTGCCTTGGACGGGATACAGCCCACGTTCAGACAGGTGCCGCCCAGGGTTTCACGCCCTTCGACAACGGCCGTTTTCAGTCCCAGCTGGGCGCAACGGATGGCGCAGACATAGCCGCCGGGGCCGGCGCCGATTACGATGACGTCATAGTTTGCCATTATACTCTCCTAAATCGACCGGATGGACCGGTGGTCGCATGATCCAGTGTGACCGGATCATGCGGTGCTTTCTTCAAACCGGTTCCAGCAGCTTGATCGTGATATGCGCAATGCCGCCCCGTTCGTGGTGCATCGCCAGCTCTTCCGAGCCGAAAAACGCCCGCGCCTTGTCCAGGTTCGTCACCTCGAACATGGCGATGGCATGGTCACGCTGGTCCGGGTCGCGCCAGACGTGCAGGTCGCGGATGCCCGCGGCCTTGCGCATCGGTTTGTCCTCGCGGAACACTTTCAGCCAGGCATCGAAATCGGCCACATCGGCCTGCCACAATACATGAGTTGCCATGATTACAGATCCATCAACAGGCGGCGCGGATCTTCCAGCGCCTCTTTTACACGAACAAGGAAAGTCACGGCGCCTTTGCCGTCAACGATCCGGTGGTCATAGGACAGCGCCAGATACATCATCGGACGGATCACAACCTGACCGTTGATCGCCATCGGACGGTCCTGAATCTTGTGCATCCCCAGAATACCCGACTGCGGGGGGTTCAGGATCGGCGACGACATCAGCGAACCGTAAACACCACCGTTCGAGATGGTGAAGGTGCCGCCCTGCATCTCGGCCATGGACAGCTTGCCTTCGCGGGCGCGCTTGCCTTTTTCGGCGATGGCTTTCTCGATCGCGGCAAAGGACATCGAATCCGCATCACGGATGACCGGAACCACCAGGCCGGTGGGCGTACCGGCGGCAACGCCCATGTGGACGAAGTTCTTGTAGACGATGTCGGTGCCGTCGATCTCGGCGTTCACCTCGGGCACTTCCTTCAGCGCGTGGCAGCAGGCCTTGGTGAAGAAGGACATAAAGCCCAGACGCACACCGTGCTTCTTCTCGAACTGGTCCTTGTACTGGTTGCGCAGGGCCATCACCTCGGTCATGTCCACCTCGTTATAGGTAGTCAGCATGGCGGCGGTGTTCTGGCTGTCTTTCAGGCGCTTGGCGATGGTCTGGCGCAGGCGGGTCATCTTGACCCGTTCCTCACGCGCCGAATCCTCGGCTGCAACAGGCGCGCGCGGTGCAGGCGCGGGCGCCGGAGCGGCAGCTGGGGCCGGAGTGGCTGCGGTTGCCACGGCGCGGGCCACATCCTCTTTCATGATGCGGCCATCGCGTCCGGTGCCGGTGACCTGATCGGCGGACAGACCGGCCTCGGCCATCGCTTTTTCGGCCGACGGCGCATTGGCTACGTCTTTGCCTGTGGCTGCTGGCGCCGGAGCGGCTGCTGCTGCCGGAGCAGCGGCAGGGGCGGCAACAGCGCCTGCGCCGGAGATGACGGCCAGTTTGGCCGAGGCATTCACCGTGGCCCCTTCCGGAGCCACGATTTCCGCCAGAACGCCAGCGGCTGGGGCCGGAACCTCGACCGAGACCTTGTCGGTTTCCAGCTCACACAGCATTTCGTCCTGCGCGACGGCATCGCCAACCTGTTTGAACCAGGTTGAAACGGTGGCTTCTGTGACCGACTCGCCCAGGGTGGGCACCATCACATCGACGCTGCCTGCGCCTGCGGCCGGGGCTGCCTCTGCTGCGGGGGCAGCAGCGGCAGGGGCGGGGGCGGCGCCTTCACTTGCGGCGATGGTTGCCAGCAGGGCATCGACGCCAACGGTTTCACCTTCTCCGGCCACGATCTCGCCCATCACACCCGCTGAGGGCGAGGGAACTTCGACGGTCACTTTGTCGGTTTCAAGCTCACAGAGCATCTCGTCCACGGCCACGGCATCACCGGGTTTCTTGAACCAGGTCGCAACCGTGGCTTCGGTAACAGATTCGCCAAGCGTGGGAACACGAACTTCAATGGTCATCGTTTACTTTCCTTCGATGCTCAGCGCTTCGTTCACGAGCGCCTCTTGTTGGGCTTTGTGTTGGCTGGCCAGACCCGTGGCGGGCGAGGCCGAAGTGGCGCGACCGACATAGAGCGGCCGTGTGTGTTTGGCACCGATGCGGGTCAGCACCCATTCGATATTGGGTTCGATAAAGGTCCAGGCACCCTGGTTTTTGGGCTCTTCCTGACACCAGACCATTTCGGCCCCCTTGAAACGCTCAAGCTCATTGATCAGCGAGTGGGCGGGGAAGGGGTAGAACTGCTCGATCCGCATCAGGTAGACATCGTCGATCCCACGGGCGTCGCGTTCTTCCAGCAGGTCATAGTAGACCTTGCCGGAACACATCACGACCCGTTTGATCTTGTCATCCTTAACCAGCTTGGTGTCCGAATTGCCATGTTGCGCATCGTCCCACAATACGCGGTGGAAGCTCGAACCGGTGGTGAACTCATCGGCCGTGCTGACTGCCAGCTTGTGGCGCAGCAGCGATTTCGGGGTCACCAGGATCAGCGGCTTGCGGAAGGTCCGGTGCAACTGACGGCGCAGGATGTGGAAATAGTTCGCAGGCGTCGTACAGTTCGCCACGATCCAGTTGTCCTGACCGCACATTTGCAGGAACCGCTCCAGACGCGCCGAGGAGTGCTCGGGTCCTTGCCCTTCGAACCCGTGCGGCAACAGGGTCACCAGACCCGACATCCGTAGCCATTTGCTTTCGCCCGAACTGATAAACTGGTCGAACATGATTTGTGCACCGTTGGCGAAGTCACCGAACTGGGCCTCCCACAGGGTCAGCGCGTTCGGTTCGGCCAGCGAATAGCCATATTCGAAGCCCAGCACCGCGTATTCCGACAGCATCGAGTCGATCACTTCGTATTTCGACTGGCCCGCGCGGATATTGTTCAGCGGGTAATACCGCTCTTCGCTTTCCTGGTGGACAAAGCCCGAGTGACGTTGGCTGAACGTGCCGCGCGTCGCGTCCTGACCGGACAGGCGGACCGGGAACCCTTCGGTCAGCAATGAGCCAAAAGCCAGCGCTTCACCGGTTGCCCAGTCAAAACCATTGCCACTGTCGAACATCTGTTTCTTGTGGTCCAGAAGACGACCCACGGTCTTGTGCAGGGCAACATCTTCAGGCGCGTGCGTCAGCGCCTTGCCGATCTCGGCCATGGTTTCCGGCGTGATCGCGGTTTCGCCGCGCACGTATTCCTCTTTGTTCTTGTCCAGATGCGACCAACGCCCGTCCAGCCAGTCGGCCTTGTTGGGCTTGTAGTCCTTGCCGGCCTCGAACTCATCGTTCAGATGCGCCTGGAAGGCAGCTTTCATGTCCTCGATCTCGCCCTCGGGGATCAGGCCGTCTTTGACCAGACGTTCGGTGTACAGCGACAGCGTGGTCTTATGCGTTTTGATCTTCTTGTACATGATCGGGTTGGTGAACATGGGCTCGTCGCCCTCGTTGTGACCAAACCGGCGATAGCAGAAGATGTCGATAACCACGTCCTTGTGGAACTTCTGGCGGAACTCGGTCGCAACCTTGGCGGCGTGCACCACGGCCTCGGGGTCGTCGCCGTTCACGTGGAAGATCGGCGCCTCGACCATCAGCGCGATATCCGTGGGATATGGGCTGGAGCGCGAGAAGTGCGGCGCGGTGGTGAAACCGATTTGGTTGTTCACGACGATATGCATGGTGCCGCCGGTCTTGTGACCGCGCAGACCCGACAGGCCAAAGCCTTCGGCCACAACACCCTGACCGGCAAAAGCCGCGTCGCCGTGCAGCAGGATGCCCATCACTGCGGTACGGTCGGTGTCGTTCAACTGATCCTGTTTGGCACGGACCTTACCCAGCACCACCGGGTTCACCGCCTCAAGGTGCGAGGGGTTCGCGGTCAGCGACAGGTGCACGGAGTTGCCATCAAACTCACGATCGCTGGAGGCGCCGAGGTGGTATTTCACGTCGCCCGATCCATCCACGTCTTCGGGCTTGAAGCTGCCGCCCTGGAATTCGTTGAAGATCGCGCGATAAGGTTTGCTCATCACGTTGGCGAGGATGTTCAGGCGGCCCCGGTGCGGCATCCCGATGACGATGTCCTTGATCCCCAATGCGCCGCCGCGCTTGATGATCTGCTCCATCGCGGGGATCAGCGCCTCACCGCCGTCCAGCCCGAACCGCTTGGTGCCCATGTATTTGACATGCAGGAATTTTTCGAAGCCTTCGGCCTCGACCATCTTGTTCAGGATCGCCTTGCGGCCTTCCTTGGTGAACTGGATTTCCTTGCCGTATCCTTCAATCCGTTCCTTCAGCCACGCGGCCTGTTCGGGATCAGAAATGTGCATGTATTGCAGCGCGAAGGTGCCGCAATAGGTCCGTTTCACGATCTCCACGATCTGGCGCATCGAGGCCATCTGCAAGCCCAGAACGTTGTCGATAAAGATCGGCCGGTCCATGTCGGCTTCGGTAAAGCCATAGGTTTTGGGGTCCAGCTCTGGGTGCGTGCTGGCGGCGCGCATACCCAGCGGGTCCAGATTGGCGGCCAGATGGCCCCGGATCCGATAAGCCCGGATCAGCATCAACGCCCGCAGGCTGTCCAGCACCGCACGCTTGACCTGATCTTCGCTGACCTGAACGCCCCTGTCCGCAGCCTTGTCCTTGATCTTCTTGCCCGCCGCTTTGGCGTCGATCTCGGCCCATTCACCGGTCAGCGCGCCGGTCAGATCATCCGCCGGCATCGGCGGCCAGTCGGTGCGCGCCCAGGACGGCCCCTCGGCCTCGCGCTGAACGTCCGGAGATGCGTCTCCCATGGCCTTGAAGAACTCGGCCCAGGCGGCATCTACCGCACCGGGGTTCTTGGTGTACTGGGCATAAAGCTGCTCCAGATACTCGGCATTGTGCCCCTGCATAAAGCTTGAGGCGTGAAACGCGGAATTGGGCGTATGTTCGGTCATTGGGCTACCTCATATGGGTTGGGACCGTATTGGTTGGTGCCTGGTTGAGACGGGCGGGTCAGCCACCACAGAACCAGGAGGGGCGACACAAACAGGATCAGCAGTGTCGGAAGAACGACCAGCAAAGTGGCGCGGGTGAACAGGATGTCCAGATTGCCACCATGCTGGAAACTGGAGGCAAGGCCGATGCCAAAGACCAGAACGGCCCCGGCGCCAAGGATCAACAGGATCGGCAGCAGAGCGTAAAGCCCGCTGCGCCCGGTATCATGCATCCGCCGCCACGCGACGGCCAGATGCGGGATGAACACGATCAGGCTCACGATGCTTTGCACTGGTGCTGAGGACGTGGCGGTGACGGATTTCACCTCATCGCTTTCGCTGACCGAGACCTGCGTGAAAAACTGTGCATCGATGATCCCGGCGAGGATGCTCCAGATCACGATGAACAGGAAAAAGAACCAGTATTCGGGCCGCGAGGCACGACCCGAGAAGGTGAAGAACTTGGAGAAACACGTGCGGATGGCGTCGGAGAAGGTCATGCCGCAACCTCTTCTTCGGCAATCGGAGGATCAAACCGGTTGCGATTTGGTTCTGATCGGCGCGCCAACCAGACAATCACGCAAATAATGCTGACAACACCGATGAGCCAAGCAATCAGAAACAATGCGCCGTTTTGTGGCATACTAACAGTGCCCGATACACCAAACTCCGCTGGAATAGAGCTATGATCTATTGGAACTGGTTGCGATGTTAGAAAAATAATTAGGAATGAAAGCGCAAACGCAGGAACCGGCAAAAACATGTGCCAGCCTGGGCGGCCAATGTCGTGCATTCGACGCCAAGCTGCCGAAAGCAGTGGAACAGCCGTGGCAATTTGGAATACAACTCCCATCCATCCACCGTCATATGTGCGGTGGTTTACAAGACTTTGGGTCTGTTCACCTTGAGAGTTAATTGACACCTTCAAAACCTGAGTTTCGGTAGGTCCGAAAAGCACTGAGCTGAGTATTGTGACAACAATCGATGCCAGCATAAGAAACAGCACAAATTTCCAAAATTCGGGTCGAGAGGCTCTCCCCGAGAAGACAAAGTACTTTGAAAAACAAGTGCGTGTGGCTTCAACAATAGTCATGAGGCTTCCTTGCGGGCACTTTTATGTCAAGCAGGGCGGACGTTGAACGTCCACCCTGAAATCTGAGCACTACTCTCAGAGCATATGCCCGGTAAGCGATCACTTACCCAATCGCTTCCAGCACAGCCTCACCCAGCTGGGCGGGGCTTTCGGCCACGACGATACCGGCCGAGCGCATGGCTTCGATCTTGTCCTCTGCACCGCCCTTGCCACCGGCGACAATTGCGCCCGCGTGGCCCATGCGGCGGCCCGGAGGGGCTGTGCGGCCTGCGATGAAACCGGCGGTCGGCTTTTTGCGGCCCTTCTTGGCCTCATCCGCCAGGAACTGCGCGGCTTCTTCCTCGGCCGAGCCACCGATCTCACCGATCATGATGATCGACTCGGTTTCGTCATCGGCCAGGAACCATTCCAGCACGTCGATATGCTCGGTGCCTTTGATCGGGTCACCGCCGATGCCCACGCAGGTGGACTGGCCCAGACCGACATCGGTAGTCTGTTTGACGGCCTCATAGGTCAGGGTGCCCGAGCGGGACACAACACCGACCGAGCCGCGCTTGTGGATGTGGCCGGGCATGATGCCGATCTTGCAGGCGTCGGGCGTGATGACACCGGGGCAGTTCGGGCCGATCAGGCGCGATTTGCTGCCTTCCAGCGCGCGCTTCACCTTCATCATGTCCAGAACCGGGATGCCTTCGGTGATGCAGACGATCACCTCCATCTCGGCGTCAATCGCTTCGAGGATCGAGTCAGCCGCGAAGGGCGGCGGAACATAGATCACCGAGGCGTTGGCTTCGGTCACATGCTTGGCTTCGTGGACCGAGTTGAACACGGGCAGGCCCAGATGGGTCATCCCGCCTTTGCCGGGGGTCACACCGCCGACCATCTTGGTGCCGTAGGCGATGGCCTGCTCGCTGTGGAATGTGCCCTGCGAGCCGGTAAAGCCCTGACAGATCACTTTGGTATTTTCGTCGATGAGGACTGCCATTTTTAGGAGTCTCCTGAAATTGCCGCGCCGTGAGCGCGAGTGTTAAGCCTCCGAGGCGATAACCGCCCCTCCAAGTTTTTTTCCTTCGGCTTTGCCGCGATGGGAGTGATGCAAACGAATGACTTCAAATCGTTCTGCACCATTTGATTGAACAAACACGGAGTCGATCTTGGCGCGGTTCATGGACTTTTCGATTTCGGCCATTGCGTCTCTCCAGTGATCGAAGAGTCCCAAGTCTCGATAAAGGTTGCCGGATTGTCTGATTAGCGCTGCGGAGACAGGGCCATCTTTCAATGTGCAAACTTCTCGCATTTGAGAAACAAAGATTGTGTCTGTTCTATTTGGATCGGCCAAACGATTCTCCTTCGCAACAAAGACCACGATGACCAATGCAGCGAAGGCTAACAGCGCGATGGCTTCTCCCACTCCCATGTTGGTTTAACCCTTAACCGCCTTCACGATCTTCTCGGCACCGTCTTTCAGGTTGTCCGCCGCGATCACGTCCAGGCCAGAGGTGTTGATGATCTCTTTGCCTTTCTCGACATTCGTGCCTTCCAGACGCACGACCAGCGGAACTTGCAGGCCGACCTCTTTCACCGCGGCGACAACGCCCTCGGCGATGACGTCACAGCGCATGATGCCGCCGAAGATGTTGACCAGAATGCCTTTGACCTGCGGGTCCGAGGTGATGATCTTGAACGCTTCGGTCACTTTCTCTTTGGTGGCACCGCCGCCCACGTCGAGGAAGTTGGCAGGCTCGGCACCGTAGAGCTTGATGATGTCCATGGTTGCCATCGCCAGACCGGCGCCGTTCACCATACAGCCGATCTCACCATCCAGTGCGATGTAGTTCAGGTCGTATTTGGAGGCTTCCAGTTCCTTGGGGTCTTCCTCGGTCGTGTCGCGCAGTTCGGCGATGTCGGGGTGGCGGTAAACCGCGTTGCCGTCGAAGCCGACTTTGGCGTCCAGCACCTTGAGGTCGCCTTTGTCCGAGATGATCAGAGGGTTGATTTCCAGCATCTCCATGTCCTTCTCGACGAAGGCTGCATAGAGCTGGCTCATCAGTTTGACGCATTGCTTGACCTGCGCGCCTTCCAGACCCAGCGAGAAGGCGATGCGACGGCCGTGATAGGGCTGATAACCGGTTGCAGGGTCGACCGAGAAGGACAGGATTTTCTCGGGCGTCGCTTCGGCCACTTCTTCGATGTCCATGCCGCCTTCGGTCGAGCACACGAACGAGATGCGGCTGGTTTGGCGATCCACCAACAGGGCCAGATACAGTTCACGCTCAATGCCGGAACCGGCTTCGATATAGATGCGGTTGACCTGCTTGCCGGCGGGGCCAGTCTGATGCGTGACCAGCGTGCGGCCCAGCATCTTTTTGGCTTCTTCAGCGGCTTCTTCAACCGACTTGGTCAGACGGACTCCGCCTTTTTCACCGGCATCGGCCTCTTTGAAAGAACCCTTGCCGCGGCCACCCGCGTGAATTTGGGCTTTGACAACCCACAGAGGGCCATCCAGTTCACCGGCTGCGGTTTTGGCTTCCTCGGCGCGCAGAACCGCGCGACCTTCGGAGACCGGAGCGCCATAGCTGCGAAGAAGAGCTTTGGCCTGATATTCGTGAATGTTCATCGAAACTGTCCTGTCTGACTACGATTACACCGTTATAGAAGTGTCTAGGGGGCATATATAAAGGGTTTTTTTGCGCCAACGCGGTTTTTAGTGAAGATTTTCAACATTTGTGATCACAGGTTTTTTGGGTGTGATCACAAACCCGCAAATCAGCCCCGTCGGCATGGCAATCTAGGGTCGGCGCGGTTGCCAGCTTTGCGAATCTTGCAATTTGGCTGGCGTTAGTGGCATTCGAACATGAATTCGCTCTGCGCCCATTCTCGTGTTTTCAAATGCTCAGGTCTGATCCACCACGTCATGATACCAACATCGCCGGACCACAGCGACCCGAAACTGTCATAGGACAGTTGCAGAAGCAGCAGTTGATTGAGGCGTTCGTAAACACCGGCTTGAACCATTCTGCCCTGACCAAACATCTGGTGGCGCTCTGGATCGTCGCCCGGGGCGAGTTCGTGATTGTTGATGTGTTCCCGCACAGGTTCTGGCAGAGCCAGCCAGGCCTCATCACCGCCAGTTACCGCATGTTTCACGGTGTCGCGCGCCAGTTTCTCAGCTCCGCCCAGTCCAACGGAATAGAGGCTTCGTGTGTCAGGTGCAAACCGACGGAACTCCTCGTCGAGCCTCTCGGTTGATTGCCAAAGGCGTTTACGGTCTTCGTCGTGCAACTCTGCCCAAGCAGGTTGTTCCTGAGACCAAGCCCACAAATCCAAGACGAATTTGCGAAACGGCTTATACCCCTTTGTCCAGCGTAACGGCGTATGCTTGATCCAAGCGCGTTGCGCCCGGGATTTCATAGTGTCCGGTAAAATCTGCGCCAACAGAGTTTCGCGGCACGTGGAAAGTTCCCGCATGAGATGCCCGGCTAGTATCTTAACACTGGCATGCCAAACAAACCCGGTTTCCCTTAGCGCGGCATCAGGGGCGAGTTTGTGTTCGATCAAGAGGTCCACCAACCGTGGCCTGCAAAACTCAGGGTTGGCAGCTTCCAACTCTAACGGGTCGTTGCCATCGTCGACTTCCTCCTCACAAGGGGCGGGGTGGAATTCCACAGGCCAGCGCGGCAGTGTATGGGCCGCGCGCAGCGGATTGTCGTGATTGAGAAGGCTTCGCCCGTAATATTCCCCAAAGGCGTGTGGCGTTCGCGCGGGTGGCTGCCGAAGTGAACCTGCAGTTCCAAGATATACGACACTGCCGTGCTGGTTTTGGACAGTATCGCAGAAAAAAAGAAGCAAACCTGTTTGTGGCAGACCTGTATCAGGGCGCAAAGCGGTTACAGTTTCCAGATCTATCTGGGCACAGAAAGTAAGGGGTACGCCAGCAGGTGTGCGCGGCCAGGGGTGTTCGCCCAGCATTGGCAGACCCCCTATATAGCTGTCCGTTTCGTTCCAGTTCACACAGCCAAGGGGCATCCTTGACACGACGATTGGGTCAATTTTGGGCAAGTCAATTCTCGCTGAGATCGTGGCTAGAATGGTAGGCAGCTACTTAGAAACGAAAAGAGCGCCCGAAAGGGCGCTCTGGAAATGTTAAATTTTCAACGCATTGAGCTTTAGGCCAGCGAGCTGTCGATGCCTTTGCACGCTTCGATCAGGCCCTTTACGGCGTTGACCGAGTTGTCGAAACCGGCCTGCTCTTCTTCGTTCAGCTTGATGTCGACGACACGCTCGATGCCGCCCGCGCCGATCACAGTGGGCACGCCGACATACATGCCTTCGACACCCAGTTCGCCATCGCAATAGGCGGCGCAAGGCAGAACGCGCTTCTGGTCTTTCAGATAGGCTTCGGCCATTTCGATTGCTGAAGTGGCAGGCGCATAGAAGGCTGAACCGGTTTTCAGCAGGCCAACAATCTCGGCGCCGCCGTCACGGGTGCGCTGTACGATGGCGTCAAGCTTTTCTTGCGTGGTCCAGCCCATCTCGACCAGATCGGGCAGCGGGATACCGGCAACGGTCGAGTAACGAACCGACGGCACCATGGTGTCGCCGTGGCCGCCCAGAACGAACGCGGTCACGTCGCGCATGGACACGTTGAACTCTTCCGACAGGAAGTGTGCGAAACGGCCCGAGTCCAGAACGCCAGCCATGCCGCAGACCTTGTTGTGCGGCAGACCCGAGAACTCACGCAGAGCCCAGACCATCGCGTCCAGCGGGTTGGTGATGCAGATGACAAATGCATTGGGTGCGTTGGCGGCGATGCCTTCGCCAACCGATTTCATGACCTTCAGGTTGATGCCCAGCAGGTCGTCGCGGCTCATGCCCGGCTTGCGCGGCACACCGGCGGTCACGATGCAGACGTCGGCGCCGGCGATGTCCTCATAGGACTGCGTGCCTTTCAACTTGGCGTCAAAGCCTTCCGACGGGCCGGATTCAGCGATGTCCAGCGCCTTGCCTTCCGGGGTGCCTTCGGCGATGTCGAACAGGACAACGTCACCAAGTTCTTTCATTGCTGCGAGGTGGGCGAGCGTGCCGCCGATCTGACCTGCGCCGATCAGCGCGATCTTGGGTCTGGCCATTTGGAAAATCTCCGGTCGGTTTTGAAATCGCGGTTGTGCTAGTCGGTAAATGGCTTTCGCGCAAGAGTTATGCGGCGTGGCATACAACCGCATACCGTTTGTATGGTGCCAGGGTTTGCGCTAAACGGCCTGATAGACAAGCCTATTCACGGGATGCCACATGTTCGAATTGGACCTGATGTTTTTTGCTGTGGCGATCCCTGCGGTGATCTTTGCCGGCATCTCGAAGGGTGGGTTTGGCTCGGGTGTGGCGTTCGCGTCGTCGTCGATTCTGGCACTGATCCTCACGCCCGGACAGGCGTTGGCGTTGATGCTGCCGATCCTGATGGTGATCGATGTGGCAACCCTTGGCCCATACTGGAAGCGCTGGAGTTGGCCGGATTCACGCCTGTTGATCCTGGGCGCTGTGCCGGGTGTTGCGCTGGGCGCGTGGCTGTATCGCGCGACAGATGACGACCTTTTGCGGTTGTTGATCGGAGGGATCTCGGTCGGTTTCGTGATCTGGCATATGGCGCAGAGCAAGGGCCTGATCCGAGGTTTTGCAAACCGCCTGCCATCCCCAGCCGGGCTGTTCGCAGGTCTGGTCGCGGGCTTTACCAGCTTCGTCAGCCACGCGGGCGGTCCGCCTGCTGCCGTATACCTTCTGTCTCAACGCCTGTCGAAGACCGAGTTTCAGGCGTCCACTGTGCTGGTCTTCTGGGTCATCAATAGTGCAAAGTTTATCCCTTACGCCTATCTCGGCTTGTTCACGTGGCACACGGCGCTGGCCGATCTTCTTCTGACCCCATTCGCCATCCTCGGCGCATGGTTAGGCGTCCGGGCGCATTTCATGCTGTCCGAGCGCCTGTTCTTCGGTATCGCCTATGTGCTGCTGACCATGACCGGCAGCAAACTGATCTGGGATGCGCTGACCTAGACGTTGGGGGGCAGAGCCTCGGCCATCTGTTCAAAGGCCTGTCCCGTGGCGATCAGGCAGGTCATTCCGTCGGGTAGGGTTACCGTAATGGTCCAGCTGCCTGTCTGGTCCGAGGCATAGACCTCCATCACTGCACCCTGCCGGGCAATGCCAATGCCGCGGCGTGTCTCGCCGTAGGTCTCGGCCAGCCGTTTGACCACATCCTCGCGCGGGGCGCAGGTGCGGGCCTGTACCTGTTGCGCGGCCAGAACCATGATTCCAAGGCCCATCGTCATTTTGAAAAGCGTCTTTTTCATCTCTCACCCCTTTCGATTCCATCTGCAAACAGGGTGCGGGTGGGGTGCAGAAATCTGGTTAAAACTCCGCGCGTTGCGTTACGTATGCTGCGTTGCGGCAAATTTCCTCTTGAACTTTCCGGCAAAAAATGGCCCATTCCGCGCAACATTCTTACAAAGGGAGAGGCCAATGGACCCCCGTCAGCGCCCCTATCGTTCCGTTCTCTATATCCCCGGCTCACGTGACCGGGCGCTGGATAAGGCGCGCACCTTGCCGGTGGATGCGATCATCTTTGACCTCGAAGACGCGGTTTCGGCGGACGAAAAACCCAATGCGCGTGAAACTCTCAAGGCGGCTCTGGCAGCTGGGGGCTATGGTTCACGGGTCAAGATCGTTCGTATCAACGGGCTGGATACCGAGTGGGGCCGCGCCGACGCCGAAGCCGTGCGCGAGATGGATGCGGATGTGGTACTGTTGCCCAAGGTGAATTCCGCCGCCGATGTGGACGCGCTGGCAGAAATCACCGGTGACATGCCGATCTGGGCGATGATGGAAACCCCGCGCGGGATGTTGAACGCGGCCGAGATTGCCGCGCACCCCCTGATGGCCGGGTTCGTCATGGGCACCAACGATCTGGCCAAGGAACTGCAGACCCGTTTCCGCCCGGATCGATTGCCGATGATGACCTCGCTGGGACTGTGCCTGCTGGCCGCCAAGGCCGAGGGTCTGATCATTGTCGACGGCGTCTATAATGCCTTCAAGGATGGCGAAGGTCTGGCCGCTGAATGCGAACAAGGCCGCGATATGGGCTTTGACGGCAAGACCCTGATCCACCCGGCGCAGGTGGATATCACCAATGCAGCCTATGCCCCGTCGGATACCGAAATCGACCTGGCCCGCCGCCAGATTGCGGCCTTTGAAGAGGTCGAGTCGCAGGGGCAGGGTGTCGCTGTCGTGGATGGGAAGATTGTTGAAAATCTGCATGTTGTAACTGCCCGCGAAATTCTGGCAAAAGCGGAGGCGATTTCAGCTTTGCAAGCGGGGTAAGCCAGCATGGGCTTTGTTCTTCTGATCCTTGGGGTGGCGCTTTGGTGGGCCGCTCATCTGTTCAAACGTGTGATGCCTGCGCAGCGCGCGGCCATGGGCAAAGGCGCGGTGGCGCTGGCGCTGGTCGCGGCGGTGCTGCTGATGATCTTCGGCTATCGCATGACCGATTTCATCCATGTCTGGTCGCCGCCTTCCTCCATGATCCACATCAACAACCTGCTGGTGCTGATCGCCATCTTCATGATGAGCCCCGCTGGTCAGAAGGGCCGCCTGCTGAACAAGATGCGCCACCCGATGCTGGCCGGTTTCCGGGCATGGGCCTTTGCGCATCTGCTGGTGAATGGCGATCTGGCTTCGATCATCCTGTTTGGCGGACTGTTCCTGTGGGCCATGGTCGAGGTGGTTGTGATCAACCGCGCCGAACCCGAGTGGGCCCCGGCTGAACCCGGCACCTATGGCAAAGACGCGATGTTCTTTGTGGCCTCGATCGTGCTGTTCGGGATCATCGGCTACATTCACGGGCTGATCGGTCCGTCTCCGTTCCCGTCGTAAGGATCTGGCACAATGGCAAAACTCTATCGTCTGTTGACCGAAGAAGACACATCCGCTTTCTGCCACAAGGTGTCGGATGCACTGGCAAAGGGTTGGGAGCTGTATGGCGACCCGTCCTATGCCTATGACGAAAACAGCCGCATGATGCGCTGTGCGCAGGCCGTGACCAAAGAGGTCGAGGCCGACTATTCCCCCGAAATGAAACTGGGACAGCAATAATGGCAAAAACCAATCCGGGCCGCTTTTTCGAGGATTATTTCGTCGGGCAGGTACTGCATCACGCAGTGCCACGCACCGTAACCGACGGCGAGCGTGCGTTGTATCACGCGCTCTATCCGGCGCGGCACGCGCTTTATTCCTCGGACGAGTTCGCCCGGAATTGTGGCCTGCCGCAAAGCCCGATCGACGATCTGGCGGCGTTCCACGTGGTTTTCGGCAAAACCGTTCCCGATATCTCGCTGAACGCGGTTGCCAATCTGGGTTATGCCGAGGGGCGCTGGCTGAAACCGGTCTATTCCGGTGACACGCTGCGCTCGGAATCCGAGGTAATCGGGGTCAAGCAGAATTCGAACGGCAAGACCGGCGTGGTCTGGGTGCGTACGCGCGGCCTGAACCAGCGCGACGAGGTGGTGATCGAATATGTGCGTTGGGTGATGGTGCGCAAAGCGGATATCGACGCCCCAGCGCCCGAGGCGGTGGTGCCGAATCTGAAGAACGTACTGGAGCCAGGCGATCTGGTTGTGCCCGAGGGCCTCGATTTTTCGAACTATGATTTTGTTCAATCCGGTGAGACCCATCGTTGGGGCGATTACGAGGTCGGTGAAACCATTGACCACGTTGACGGTGTGACTGTCGAAGAGGCCGAGCATATGCTGGCCACTCGTCTGTGGCAAAACACGGCCAAAGTGCATTTTGACCTGACCTTCCGCCCCGACGGCCGGTTGATCTATGGCGGGCACGTGATTTCGATGGCGCGAGCCCTGTCGTTCAACGGCCTGGCCAATGCGCAGATGATCGTAGGCCTGAACGGCGGTGCACACGCCAACCCGTGCTTTTCAGGCGATACGATCAAGGCCTGGTCCGAGGTTCTGGACAAGGCCGAAACTGGTGTTCCCGGCGTTGGGGCCATCCGTCTGCGTCTGGTCGCAACCAAAGGCGGCGCACCGTTTGAGCTGAAGGGTGAAGATGGTCGGTACAAGCCCGAGGTTCTACTGGACCTGGACTATTGGGCGTTGATGCCGGTCTGACATCACCCCACATTGATTTGATCGCAGCCTGCGACATTCATGCTAGGCTGCGGTCATGGTCCTGTTTCGCTCACTTGCTGCCTGCTTGTTTCTGACGCCGCCCGCGCTGGCCTGCGATCTTGCGCTGGCCTTGGCGGTGGACGTGTCCGGGTCGGTCGATACAAGCGAATACCGCATTCAGATGGATGGTCTGGCTGCCGGTCTGCGCGATCCTCTTGTGTCCGAGGCGTTGGTGCGCGGGCAGGCGCAGTTGATGCTGGTGCAGTGGACCGGAGCCTCACGCCAGAAGATCACGATACCATGGACCCGGATCGACAGTTTCGAAACGCTCGAACGGTTTGCCGATCAGGTGGCGGCCGACCGCCGAGTCTGGCGCAACTTCTCGACCGCGATCGGTGAGGCGCTTGAAATGACCCTGTCCAGCTTTGACGAAGTATCCGACTGCACGCGCCACCTGATCGACATCTCGGGCGACGGGGTGTCGAACGAAGGGGTCGAGCCGACCGAGGTCCACGGCGTGTTGCGCAATCGGGGTATCACGGTCAACGCCATCGCAATCGAGGAAAGCGAACCCGACCTGACCGCATATTTCTTTGAGAACGTCATTGTGGGCGAAGGGGCATTCGTTGTTTCGGCCGCCGGTTTTGCGGACTATCCCGAACGGATACGAAAGAAGCTTTTGCGCGAAGTGACGCAACAATCTGCTGCTTTAAAGTGAGCGTCGCAGATTCGTGATCACAACGATTGCAGCCTGAAGGCGCTAACATTGATTTGGCAGGATAAGTTTTGTGATCACGGTAATATTTTGTGTGATCACAATTTTCCAAAATCGGCGGTTTTGTCCCCATTTTACCTGTTTTTGCGCTCGCAGCACGTGACAGATTGGCAAAAACAGGTAAAACGACGGGTAGCCAACGAAAGAGGAGCCGACATGGCCGATGTCAATCGGGGCAACCGCCCGCTCTCGCCACATATTATGATCTATCGCCCCCAGATGACGTCCACGTCTTCTATCATGGTTCGTTTGACCGGGATCGGGGTGTTTGCCGTTGCCATTCTGGTCGTCTGGTGGCTGCTGGCCGCATCGACTTCGGAAAGCGCATTTGCGGGGATCGACGGGTTTATGCGCAGCTGGTTCGGAGACCTCATCCTGACGGCTGCGACCTGGGGGCTGTGGTATCACACGCTGGGCCGACTGCGGCACGTCATCTGGGATTTCGGCTACTGCCTTGACATCGAGACCGCCGAGAAACTGGGCCTGGGCATGTTCGTTGGTGCGACCGTCCTGACCCTGATCACCGTACTTGTGGTTTAAGGAGACGGCACATGCGATATCTGACTGACCGCAAGCGCGCGCAGGGTCTGGGCGCAGGTAAATCCGGCACACTCACACACTGGCGGACCATGGTTCGGGCGATGATCCTGACCGTGTTGATTCCGATTTTCATCTTCACATTCGGCGCTGGCATTGGCGGAACCCACGAAGAGGTGGTGGCCTATTTCAGCCGTCCGTTCCCTGCGCTTGTCACGGCGCTCACGCTGATCGTGGGGCTGCTGCAACTGATGTACGAGGCGCAGGAAGCGATTGAGGACTATGTGCACGGCGTCATGGAGAAAGTCTCTCTCGCTGCAATGTGGGCCCTGGGCTACACGCTGATGGCGGCCGGGCTGTTTGCCCTGGTCAAGCTGGCCCTGTGATGATGCGCGGTAAGGAACAAGAACAATGACAGCAGCATATGAATATGAAACCCACGAATACGACGTCGTTGTCGTAGGCGCTGGTGGTGCAGGTCTGCGGGCGACGCTGGGCATGGCGGAACAGGGCCTGCGCACGGCTTGTGTGACCAAGGTTTTCCCAACCCGCTCGCACACGGTTGCGGCGCAGGGCGGTATCGCCGCCTCGCTGTCCAACATGGGCCCCGACCACTGGCAGTGGCACATGTACGACACCGTCAAGGGCTCGGACTGGCTGGGTGACACCGACGCGATGGAATACCTCGCGCGCGAAGCACCCAAAGCCGTCTATGAGTTGGAGCACTACGGCGTGCCCTTCAGCCGGACCGAAGAAGGCAAAATCTATCAGCGTCCCTTCGGCGGCCACACCACAGAGTTCGGCGAGGGCCCTGCGGTGCAGCGGACTTGTGCTGCCGCTGACCGGACTGGCCACGCGATCCTGCACACGCTGTATGGTCAGTCGCTGAAGAACAACGCCGAGTTCTACATCGAATATTTCGCCATCGACCTGATCATGTCCGAGGATGGGCAGTGTCAGGGTGTTGTCTGCTGGAAGCTGGACGACGGCACGATGCACGTCTTCAACGCCAAGATGGTGGTGCTGGCGACCGGCGGGTACGGTCGTGCCTATTTCAGCGCAACCTCGGCGCACACCTGCACCGGTGACGGCGGCGGCATGGTGGCCCGTGCAGGTCTGGCGCTGCAGGATATGGAATTCGTTCAGTTCCACCCGACCGGCATCTATGGTTCGGGCTGCCTGATCACCGAGGGTGCCCGTGGTGAGGGTGGCTACCTGACCAACTCGGAAGGCGAGCGTTTCATGGAGCGCTATGCGCCCCAGTATAAAGACCTCGCGCCGCGCGACTATGTCTCGCGTTCGATGACCATGGAGATCCGAGAAGGTCGTGGCCATGGTGACAATGGCGACCACATCCACCTGAACCTCAGCCACCTGCCGGCCGAAGCACTGGCCGAGCGTCTGCCGGGGATTTCGGAATCGGCGCGTGTTTTCGCAGGTGTCGACGTCACCAAGGAGCCGATCCCGGTTCTGCCGACCGTGCACTATAACATGGGCGGTATCCCAACGAACTATTGGGGTGAGGTTCTGAACCCGACCGCCGACAACCCGACCGGTGTTGTGCCGGGCCTGATGGCTGTGGGTGAAGCCGGCTGTGCCTCGGTCCACGGTGCGAACCGTCTGGGTTCGAACTCGCTGATCGACCTTGTGGTGTTTGGCCGCGCGGCTGCGATCCGGGCGGGTGAGGTTGTTGATGCCAAGGCGCCGAACCCGGTTCTGAACCAGGCGTCGGTCGACAAGGCGTTTGATCGCTTTGACGCGGTGCGCAACGCCAGCGGCGCGATCCCGACTGCCGATCTGCGTCTTGAGATGCAGCGGACAATGCAAGAAGACGCAGCTGTGTTCCGGACCGCCAAGACCATGGCCGAGGGCGTCGAGAAGATGACGGTGATTGCCGCCAAAATGGACGACCTGAAGGTTACCGACCGGTCGCTGGTCTGGAACAGCGACCTGATGGAATCTCTGGAACTGACCAACCTGATGCCAAGCGCTCTGGCCACCATCGTCGGGGCTGAGGCGCGCAAGGAATCCCGCGGTGCCCACGCGCACGAGGACTTCACCGAGCGTGATGACGAAAACTGGCGCGTTCACACCGTCAGCCGGGTTGAGGGCAACAAGGTAGACCTCAGCTATCGCCCGGTCATCGTTGACCCGCTGACCACCGAAGACGAAGGCGGCATCAGCCTCAAGAAAATCGCGCCCAAGGCGCGGACGTTCTAAGGAGAGGAACTTATGGTACAACTGACCCTCCCCAAGAATTCGCGCATCACCACGGGCAAAACCTGGCCCAAGCCGGAAGGCGCGACCAATGTACGGAAATTCCAGATCTATCGCTGGAACCCGGAAGACGGCAAAAACCCGCAGCTCGACACCTATTTCGTCGACATGGACAGCTGCGGCCCGATGGTTCTGGACGCGCTGATCAAGATCAAGAACGAGATTGATCCGACCCTGACCTTCCGCCGATCGTGCCGCGAAGGCATCTGTGGCTCTTGTGCGATGAATATCGACGGGATCAACACGCTGGCCTGTATCTATGGCATGGATGAGATCAAGGGCGACGTGAAAGTTTACCCGCTGCCGCATATGCCGGTGGTCAAGGACCTGATTCCTGATCTGACCCACTTTTACGCCCAGCACGCATCCATCATGCCGTGGCTGGAAACCAAGACCAACCGCCCCGCGAAAGAGTGGAAGCAGTCGATCGAAGACCGCAAGAAACTGGATGGTCTCTATGAATGCGTGATGTGCGCCAGCTGCTCGACCTCGTGCCCGAGCTACTGGTGGAACGGTGACCGTTACCTTGGGCCTGCCGCGCTGCTGCACGCCTATCGCTGGATCATCGACAGCCGGGATGAGGCTACTGGCGAGCGTCTGGATGAGCTGGAAGATCCGTTCAAGCTGTATCGCTGCCACACCATCATGAACTGCGCCAAGACCTGCCCGAAAGGTCTGAACCCGGCCAAGGCGATTGCCGAAATCAAGAAGATGATGATCGAACGCGGCGTTTAAGCGACGCCTAAAAGACAGCACTTGCCGCGTTGCGGCAGGTGCATGACGAGTTTGCAAAACTATGCAATGCAAACTGTCCTGTTCAGGTCTAACTTGCCTGCAGGGAGGAGTGATGGAACCGAAACGGGATCGCTCCGATGCAAGAACAAAAAGCAGAAAACACCAAGGCAGCCGAAGCTCTGGCTTTGTTGGAACAGGCTTGGGCCTATTACACGCCAGAGGCAGTACAGGTTTCCGAAGAGCACGAACCAGAATTGTTCGAATACGCAAACGCCGCCTGACGCTTGAATTCACGCAGAGATTGGGCAATGCATAGACATGCCCATTCTGTTGCTTTTACTGGCCGCTGGCGTGTTCGCCTATTTCGTCTGGCGGTCGCGGACATCCTCTTTGACGCGCGACTGCCGATGGCGGCAGCACCGTAAGGAAGGTGTCTGGGTTTGCGCTTATTGCGGGGCGCGGCAAGAGGGGGTGACCTCTCCGACAACCTGTCTGCAGGGCAAACAGTAAACAACAGGGCGATGTCACGCCCTGTTTTTGTTTATGTGGCGTCGGGAAAAGCTGCCTGCAGGGCAATCTCGACCATGTCGCCAAAGCTGCTTTCGCGCTCCGACGATGGCAAAGCCTCACCCGTCAGCAGGTGATCGGACACGGTCAGAACGGCCAGAGCCCGGCAATTGTGACGCGCGGCGAGGATGTAAAGCTCGGCGGCTTCCATCTCGACTCCCAGAATGCCGTGCCGCACCATCTGTTCATTCAGATCGGGGCGTTCGTCGTAGAAGACATCCGACGAATAAATCCCACCGACATGAGTGGGTGTGCCTTTGGCTTCGGCAGCCTTGGCCGCGGCCTGCAAAAGGCCCCAATCGGCGCAGGGAGCGAAGTTCAGCTCTTTCAGGATGCCGCGCGATGGCGTGCTGAGCGTAGTCGACGTCATCGCCAGAATCACATCGCGAATTTCGACGCTGTCCTGCATCCCGCCGCACGACCCGATGCGGATCAGGGTCTTGGCGCCATAGTCGCGGATCAGCTCATTGGCATAGATCGAAAGCGACGGCATCCCCATGCCGCTGCCCTGAATGGTGACCGGGTTCCCCTTCCAGGTTCCGGTATAACCCAGCATGCCGCGCACGTTATTGACCAGTTCCGCATCCTGCAAAAACGTCTCGGCCGCCCATTTCGCCCGATACGGATCGCCGGGCATTAAAACGGTTTCAGCGATTTCGCCTTTTTCAGCACCAATATGAATTGTCATATTCGACCCATTTTCCGTCAGATTTCCAAATCTGCGATATCAGCGCCGGCATTCAATGCCTCGTGAACCCATTGCGGTTTGCGTCCACGGCCTGACCAGGTTTGTTCCGGGTTGGCCGGATTTTTATATTTCGCTCTGGTTTTTGCGCTTTTGGACGGCTTGGCTGCGCCATCCGAGAGTTCCGAAAGAGAAAACCCAAATTCCGCGGCGGCTTTTTCTGCGGCTTGCAGCGCCTCTTTACGCTCGCGCTTTTCCGCGCTTTTGAGTGCAGCTTCTACCTGGTCACGCAATTCCAGCAGTTCTTTGCGTGACATTTTCTCAAGGCTGATCGCCATTTCTTTCTCCATTCCGAAAAACGCCACGAATGGGCGTAATAGTCCACCGTATGTTCAAATCCGGTTTTTATCCATCCCTTACTAAAGGGCAATAGATTTGAAGGTGAAAATGGAAATGCGGCCGTTATTCGGCCGCAATATTCTGTGGATCGACCAGAGTCACGATATCGCCCATGATTGAATTCAGCTCAAAATTCTTGGGCGTATAGATTTTGGAAACGCCCATTGCTTTGAGTTTTGCTGCGTCTTCATCGGGAATGATCCCACCGACAACCACGGGAACATCGTCCAGACCGGCCTCGCGCAAGCGGTTCATAACATCCTGCACCAACGGGATATGGCTGCCGGACAGGATCGAAAGGCCAATCACATGGGCTTTGTCCTCGATCGCGGCAGCGATGATTTCGTCGGGCGTCAGGCGGATACCCTCATAGCTGATGTCCATGCCGCAGTCGCGGGCGCGGAAGGCGATCTGTTCGGCGCCGTTGGAGTGACCGTCCAATCCCGGTTTGCCCACCAGGAATTTCAGGCGCCGCCCCAGCTTGTCGCTAACCGCATCGACGGCGGCACGCAGGTCGTCCAGACCCTCGGTCTTGTTCGAGACAGATCCCGACACGCCGGTCGGACCGCGGTAGGTGCCGTACGCCTTGCGCATTTCTTCCGCCCATTCGCCGGTTGTGACGCCAGCCTTGGCGGCGGCAATTGAAGGCTCCATGACATTGGCTCCGGTCTGAGCTGCCTCGCGCAGCGCGGCCAGAGCGGCCGAAACGGCCGCATCGTCACGCTCTGTCCGCCACTCGTTCAGCCGGGCGATCTGTTCCTGTTCCACCGCCGGGTCGACAACCATGATGCCGCCATCTTCGGTCTGCAGCGGCGAGGGCTCACCCTCGGTCCATTTGTTCACGCCGACAACCACGGTTTCATTGCGTTCGATCCGGTTCAGACGTTCCGCATTCGAATCGACCAGGCGCGATTTCATGTATTCGATCGAGGCAACCGCACCACCCATCGAATCCAGATTCGCCAACTCGGCCCGTGCGCCTTCTTTCAGTTCCTCGACCTTGGCATCCACGGCCGGGTTGCCGTCAAACAGGTCGCCGTACTCCAGCAGGTCGGTCTCATAGGCCAGGATCTGTTGCATCCGCATCGACCATTGCTGATCCCACGGGCGGGGCAGGCCGAGCGCTTCATTCCATGCGGGAAGCTGCACCGCGCGAGCCCGCGCCTTTTTCGACAGGGTCACGGCCAGCATCTCGATCAGGATGCGGTAGACGTTGTTTTCCGGCTGCTGTTCAGTCAGACCCAGCGAGTTCACCTGCACCCCATAGCGGAAGCGGCGGAATTTGGGGTCTTCGACGCCGTAGCGATCTTTCAGAATCTCATCCCAAAGGTCCACGAAGGCGCGCATCTTGCACATCTCGGTGACGAAACGGATACCGGCGTTCACGAAGAACGATATCCGGCCGCAGAGCGCCGGGAAATCCTCGGCCGGGACACGGGGGCGCAGTTCGTCCAACACGGCGATGGCGGTGGCAAGCGCGTAAGCCAGCTCCTGCTCGGGTGTCGCGCCAGCTTCTTGCAGGTGATAGGAACACACGTTCATCGGGTTCCACTTGGGAACGTTGGTATAGCAATACTCGGCCACGTCCGCGATCATCTTCAGCGATGGTTTCGGCGGGCATACGTAGGTACCTCGGCTGAGATACTCCTTGATCAGGTCGTTCTGAACCGTGCCCTGCAGCTTGGACACATCCGCGTCCTGTTCCTCGGCCACCGCGATATACAGCGCCAGCAGCCACGGTGCTGTGGCGTTGATCGTCATCGAGGTGTTCATCTGCTCCAACGGAATCTGGTCGAACAGAACCCGCATGTCGCCCAGATGGCTGATCGGCACGCCCACCTTGCCGACCTCGCCCCGTGCCAGCGTATGGTCGCTGTCATACCCGGTCTGAGTCGGAAGATCGAAGGCCACCGACAGACCCGTCTGACCCTTGGCCAGATTCCCGCGATACAGCGCGTTCGACGCTTTGGCGGTGGAATGACCGGCATAGGTTCGAATGAGCCAGGGGCGATCTTTCTGCGTCTGCGTCATAGCGGGTCCTCGTGCATTGCGTGGGCAAGAAAATTACGTTCAAGGGTTCTAAAGCGCAATTTTCGGGATATGTCAATTCGCTGCGTCGCGGCATATATATGGTTCTTCAGATTGTAGGTGCCACGGTTTGGTGGCAGGGTGCGCGCATGACTCAGACCGTGGAACTTCCGCTTTGGCTGTTTTTGCTGATCCTGGTGTTTGCCGCGGTCACGCTGGCTTCGCATTTTCTGTTCCCATCGGTGCGCTGGTTTTTCCGCCGTCGTCTTGAACGTGCGGTCAAGCGCCTGAACAAACGTTTGCAGCGGCCGATTCAACCGTTCAAGCTGGCGCGGCGGCACGACATGATCCAACGGCTGATCTACGACCCGCAGGTCGGGCAGGCCGTTCAGAATTTTGCGCGCGAGGAACGTGTACCCGAGGCCGTGGCCTTTGAAACTGCCCGCCGCTATGCGCGCGAGATCGTTCCGTCCTTTTCCGCCGTGGCCTATTTCAGCGTCGCCATTCGTCTGACCCGGTTGCTTAGCAACGCGTTCTATAATGTGCGGCTCAGCTACATGGATGAGCAGGCACTGAGGGAAATCGACCCCGATGCCACCGTCGTGTTCGTCATGAATCACCGCAGCAACATGGACTATGTGCTGGTCACCTATCTGGCGGCGCAGCAATCGGCCTTGTCCTATGCAGTAGGCGAATGGGCGCGGGTCTGGCCGCTCAGCCGCCTGATCCGGGCAATGGGAGCTTACTTTATCCGCCGTAAATCGGGCAGCGAGCTGTATCGGCAGGTGCTGGCCTGTTACGTGCGCCACGCGACCGAGGCGGGGGTGACGCAGGCGATGTTCCCTGAGGGCGGCCTCAGCCTGACCGGCGCGCTGGCGCGACCCAAGCTTGGTCTGCTGAAATACATTATCGACGCAAGCGACCCCGACGGGCGCGACGTGGTCTTTGTGCCGGTTGCCCTGAATTATGATCGGGTGCTTGAGGATACGATCCTGACCAAGGCGGCCTTGGGCAATGAACGCCGGTTTCGCGCCCGCATCGGGGTGATCACGTGGTGGATCCTCAAACAGATCGGGCGACGATTGGTTGGACGCTATCAGCGATTCGGCGTGGCCTCGGTGCGGTATGGGCGGCCTGTTTCACTGCGAGCTTTCCGGGCGGATCACGACTCCAATTTGATGACGGATTTGGCGCGCGATCTGATGGTGGGCATCAAGGCGGCGATTCCGCTGGTTCCTGGGCCCGCTGCGTGCTGGCTGGTGCGCGAGAAGGGTGAGATCCCCGAAGAAGACGCCGTGCAGTTGATCGATCAGCTTTTACGACGCAACGGAACTTCGGCACCGTTGGAGCGCACAGCAATCGAGGCTGGCATCCAGAAATTGGTCGATCGACGCATTCTGAAACGCGAGAACGGGAAAATATCCTCGTCCGGTCAAAGGGTTGACCTTCTGGACTATTACGCAGCCTCGGCACCATTGGACGCGAAAACGGCTCTTGCTGCGCCCGCAAAAGAAATTTCTGCACCCGCTGGGTCATAAAATTACAAAATACACTCAAAAAATGTTGCAATATTTCTCTGCGGCCAATATCTCATCGGGTAGAGCACGCGATTCTGCATCGCGGCAATGAGTTTGAATAAAGGAGGCCAACATGGCTCTGGACACCGACAGCGGTATCGCGACTTACGACGCGCCGGAAAAAGACCTCTATGAGATGGGTGAAATCCCTCCGATGGGGTTTGTGCCCAAGAAAATGTACGCATGGGCGATCCGTAAAGAACGCCACGGCGAGCCGGACACCGCCATGGTGCAAGAAGTGGTGGACGTCCCCGAACTGGACAGCCACGAGGTGCTGGTGTTGGTGATGGCCGCGGGCGTGAACTACAACGGTGTCTGGGCCTCGCTGGGCAAGCCGATCTCGCCGTTTGACGGCCACAAGGCCCCTTATCACATCGCCGGTTCGGATGCGTCGGGCATCGTCTGGGCGGTAGGTTCGAAAGTAACCCGTTGGAAAGTCGGTGATGAGGTCGTCATCCACTGCAACCAGGATGATGGCGACGACGAAGAATGCAACGGTGGCGACCCAATGTATTCGCCCAGCCAGCGGATCTGGGGTTATGAGACGCCGGACGGGTCGTTCGCGCAGTTCACCAACGTTCAGGCGCAGCAGCTGATGCCGCGTCCCAAGCATCTGACCTGGGAAGAAAGCGCCTGTTACACGCTGACGCTGGCAACGGCCTACCGGATGCTGTTCGGTCACGAACCGCACGACCTGAAGCCGGGTCAGAACGTTCTGGTCTGGGGCGCGTCGGGCGGTCTGGGGTCTTATGCAATCCAGCTGATCAACACCGCAGGCGCCAACGCGATTGGTGTGATCTCGGATGAAAGCAAGCGCGACTTCGTCATGGGTCTGGGTGCCAAAGGTGTTCTGAACCGCAAGGACTTCAACTGCTGGGGCCAGCTGCCCACGGTCAACACGCCGGAATATGCCGAGTGGTTCAAAGAAGCCCGCAAGTTCGGCAAGGCCATCTGGGATATCACCGGCAAGGGCGTGAACGTCGATATGGTGTTTGAGCACCCGGGCGAAAGCACCTTCCCGGTCTCGACCTTCGTGGTGAAAAAGGGCGGCATGGTCGTCATCTGCGCCGGCACCACCGGCTATAACCTGACCTTCGACGTGCGGTACATGTGGATGCACCAGAAGCGCCTGCAGGGCTCGCACTTTGCGCACCTGAAACAGGCCGCCGCCGCCAACCAGCTGATGGTCGAGCGTCGCCTGGACCCCTGCATGTCGGAAGTGTTCTCGTGGAACGAACTGCCCGAGGCGCACATGAAGATGATGCGCAATGAGCATAAGCCGGGCAACATGTCGGTTCTGGTTCAGGCCCCGCAGACCGGAATGCGCACTCTGGAAGAGGTTCTGGACGCCCGCGGTTGAATCGCAGACAAATAAATTTCCGGCGCCCGCGAATCGTTTTATCGGCTCGCGGGCGTTGCTTTTTGAACAATAGGCCTATTCTTTTCAGCCGCTTAGCGACGCTAACCCCACTGTTTTTGGGGAGTAGAAACCAGTGAATAGCCTAAAAAACATTGCACATGTTATGGTTGTGTTAACCCTTCGTTAACCGTTTCGGAGAGACCCTGATGGCGCAGAATGAGTGGATACTGGACGTGTTGTCGGACCTCAACGCCTTCGCTGTTGAGAACGGTTTGATCGCGCTGGCCGAGCAGTTGGATGACACCAAGCTGATCGCCGCAGCCGAGATCGCGTCCAAGAAGGCTGAGGTACGGACGCCGGCGGATGGGAACAAAACTCGATATGAGCCAAGTCCTGGAGGGCTTGGAAAACACCAGCACGCTTGAAGAACTAAGCACCGTTGCTGTCCGATTGCGCGACAGGCTGAAGGTCGAACACCTCATTTACCATTGGGTCGATGGCGCCGGAGATCAATACGGCTATACGACCTATCCCGATGCCTGGGCCGAGCGCTATCAAGAGAGAAATTACCACCGGATCGATCCGGTCATTCTGGGCTGTTTTCAGCGGTTTCACCCGGTTGATTGGAAAACGCTGGACTGGTCCGGAAAGGTGGCCAAAGCCTTCCTAAAGGATGCGCAAAGTCACGGGGTAGGCAACCAAGGTTACTCGATCCCGATCCGTGGGCCGAAGGGGCAATTTGCCCTGTTCACCCTGAACCATTCTTGCGACGACGAAGCCTGGCAAAAATTCATCGACCAGTATGGTCGCGAACTGATTCTGATCGCGCATTACTTCAACCGCAAAGCGCTGGAATTCGAAAGTGATCGTCAGCCCGATTCCTCACGTGGCCTATCGCCGCGCGAAGTGGATGCGATGACCCTGCTTGCACTGGGCTACAGCCGGGCGCAGGTTGCCCATTCGCTGTCCATTTCCGAGCATACGCTGCGCGTTTACATCGAAAGCGCCCGCGCCAAACTTGGGGCGCAGAACACCACCCACGCCATCGCCACGGCGCTCAGCCGGGGATTAATAGTGGTTTAACAGGCGTACGCCCCACGAACCGGAAATTAACCGTGACTTTGTACCCCCTTCGTTCCTGCACAGGACGACAAGGGGAAAAAAGTCATGTTGCGCTATCTGTTTGCTGATGAGCTGTACAAGTTTCCGGACCTGGCCGACGGAATGTTCCGCGACCGCGCCGACCAGTTCAAAACCCGGCTGGGCTGGGATGTCCACGTTAACGAAAAAGGAGAGGAGCGGGATCAGTATGACGATCTGAACCCTCTGTACGTGATCTGGGAAGAAGAGGATGGGAGCCACGGCGGGTCCATGCGCGTTCTGCCGACGACCGGCCCTGTGATGGTGAATGAAATCTTCGGTCACCTGACCGGGGGCAAACCGATCTGCAGTCCTCTGATCTGGGAGGTAACCCGCTTTTGCCTGTCCCGCACGGCCAGCCCACATACGGCAGGGGCGATCATGCTCAGCGGTGGCGAGATGATGGAAGGGTTCGGCCTGACCCATATCGCCGGCGTCTTTGATGCGCGCATGATCCGGATTTACCGTCTGATCGGGTCTTCGCCTATTGTTCTGGGCTCTGAGGGGAAGGGGCGCGATCAGATTTCGGTGGGGCTGTGGCCCTATTCTGCCGACGATTGCAACCGTGTTGCCGAACGTGCGGGCATCCCGCGCGAGCTGTCGCGGCTGTGGTTCAAGACCGCCTTTGGCACCGGGCGGCAGCATCGATTTGCCCTGTCGGCCTGATCGCACGAAAACCCCAATCCCTCTCTGGTGATAGCGGGCGCGGCCCTGTAGGGTCGCGCCATGTCTATGCCCCCCGTGACCTTTTCCGAAGATCAGGCCGACGCCTATGACAGCATTGCCGAGATGCTGCGATCAGCCGGTGTTGACCTGGACGATGACGCCCTTCTGAAGCTGCCGGGGGCGGGGAAATCCGGTGTCATGGCGGTGATCGGCAAGGCGGGATCAGGCAAAACCTTGCTGCTGGCCGAGCTGTACAAGGCATTGGCCGAAACCGGGGCGCAAATCGTCTCGGGTGATTTCGAAAGCCGCAAGGCGAAGGAAAAGCGCAGTCTTGCAATTCTGGCACCCACCAACAAAGCGGCCAGCGTTTTGCGCCTGCGCGGCGTGCCTGCGACGACCATTCACCGCATCCTTTACACGCCGGTTTATGACCCGGAATACGAACGCATTGCCGAATGGCTGGCGGGTAACGACGAACGCCCCGAGATCGAAGGTCTGACGGATGAGGCGCTGGACCGCGCGGCGGCGTTTTATGAAAATAACAAATCTATCCCGGGTGCGCTGGCCGCTGCTGGTTTGCGCGGCTCGGATTTCATCACCGGCTGGAAACGCCGGGATGAGCCCTTGGATATCGGCTTCGTCGATGAGGCCTCGATGCTTGATGACCGCCAGTTCGAGGACCTGCAGGAAATCTTTCCGACTCTGCTGCTGTTTGGCGACCCGGCCCAGCTGGCCCCGGTCAACCAATCCGGTAGCATGGTGTTTGAGGCTCTGCCCGAGCCGCGCAAGCAGATCCTACATCGGGTTCACCGGCAGGACGCGGATAACCCGATCCTTGATCTTGCCCACGCGCTGGCCGACCCGCAAATGGGGTTTGAGGATTTCGAACGCCTGATCGAACAAACCGCCCGGCAGGACGACCGCGTGATCTGGGGCCAGCGGGTCGAGGTTGATCTGATGGCGCGCAGCCCGGTTCTGGTCTGGCGCAACGCGACACGCATCCGCTTGATTCAGGCGTTCCGGCATGTCCACGGCGCGCCGGATACCGAGTTGCTGGAAGGCGAGCCGCTGATCTGCGACGGAATCGAATTGCCTCTGAAACACCGTAAGAAACGGTTGGATCTTGAGGCGCGCGGGCTGATCAAGGGCGCCCAAGTCATCTATCTGGGGCCGGGGCGCAAGCCGGGGTTTTCGCGCCTGCACGTGATGGGGGCCGAAGACCCGCAGGTCAGCGCCGCCTCCATCGTCAAGATCGAGAAGCCGGATGAGGAAGAACCCTTTATCCCTTTTGCCGCCCGCATGGGCGCGACCTTTCTGCATGGCGCAGCGGTGACCATCCACAAGGCGCAGGGCTCGCAATGGGATACGGTGCAGGTGTTTGCGCCGGACATTTACGCCGCCGCCCGCATGGGTCGGACCGAGGCCGGACAGCCGCTGTGGAAGCGCTTGGCCTATGTGGCCATCACCCGCGCACAAGAGCGCCTGATATGGGTGGTGCGCAACCGTCTGGCTAAACCTACCCATCCATTGCGGGTGGACGACCTGCGCGCCGTCCCGGCGGCATCGTTGACTTTGGAGGCCGAAGAGACATGAGCACCATCATCGTAACCGGCGCAAGCTCGGGCATCGGGCGGGCCACGGCGGAACTGTTCCTGGCCGAGGGCTGGACGGTTGGTCTGCTGGCCCGTAGTGCGGATAAACTGCACCAGATGGCCTCTGGCCACGACACTGCCGTCCCGCTGGTTGCGGATGTGACCGATCCGGATGCGGTTCAGACCGCGTTCCAAACCTTTCAGGACAAGAACGGACGTCTGGACGTTCTGTTCAACAATGCAGGCATTTTCGCGCCCGGTGGCACGATTGATGAGATTGCGCTAGAGGACTGGTATCAAAGCGTCAACGTCAACCTGAACGGCATGTTCCTGAGCGCGCGCGAGGCGTTTCGGATCATGCGCCACCAGTCGCCCCAAGGTGGGCGCATCATCAACAACGGCTCGATTGCTGCCTATGTGCCGCGGCCAAACTCGGTGCATTACTCGGCCACGAAACATGCCATCACCGGTCTGACACGCAGCCTGTCTCTGGACGGGCGCGACTTCGGTATCGCCTGTGGTCAGATTGATATCGGCAATGCGCGCACGCAAATGGTACAGGGGTTGGTGGATGCAGCCGTCGAGGCCGGGCAGCAACCCGACCCGACCATGGCCGTCGAGGACGCGGCACGCTCGGTGCTGCATATGGCTAACCTGCCGCCCGAGGCCAATGTGCAGTTCATGACCGTGATGGCCACGACGATGCCCTATATCGGCCGCGGGTAGGCGTCAGTTTTCGCGCAGCAGTCGGAATGCGGTGGACGCGCCCCAACCGGCTGCAATGGCAATAACCAGTGACATCAGCCCGTACCAGACCGGTTGCTGGCGGGACAGGTTATAGAGGAACCTCTCCAACCCCACCTTGCGCACGTCGATTGTAGTCTCGAACTGCGAGACGACCTCTCTGCCGCGGGTCAGGAAAATACGCGCCTTGTAGTCGCCCTCGGTCAGGTCGGCGGGCATTGCGATCGAAGTACGGAACAGGGTCTGTTCGTCCACCGCCACGGTGTTTTCGCGGATCGAATACAGCCCCTCATCCTCGCGGATACGCACTACGGCGTCCGCGAAAGACTGTGCGCCACGGATATGCATTGCCGCCCCGACCGAGCGGATGGCCCGTTCAATTGAAATGCGATAGCGCAGGTCCTCGGTATCCGAGAGGATATCGTCCAGCGGCCCGCTGGTGGCTACGGCGTAAAAGCTGGGCGCAAGGTCGACCAGAACGCTATCGGTATTGACCCAGATCCCAAGTTTGCGAGCCTTGCGCCGGACCATCACCGGGCTGGACGGCCCAGCTACGGCCACGATCACCTCAAGCGGCGGGCCGGGCGGAATGGGTGTTTCCCGTTTGACGGCCCCAAAGATCAGAATTTCCGAGCCATCAAAGGTCGCGGTGATGGCAACGCGATCCTGGCTAAGACCCAGCACAACCTGCTCGTCCACCGCAAGGGCAGGGGTGCAGCACAGGACCAGCAGGGCAATCAGGCGTTTCAGCATGATCAGTGCCCCCCTTCGCTGCCGAGGGAATAGAGCTCGGACGGTTCAATCAGCAGGTCCAGCGCCAGCTTGCCGCAGACCACCAGAACCAAAGCTGCCAGAAGTACCCGCAGTTGCTCGGCCGGCATCCGCGCGCCGATCACCGTGCCGATCTGTGCGCCCACGACGCCCCCGACCAGCAGCAGAACCGCAAGAACGATATCGACCGTATAGTTCGTGGTGGCGTGCAGCATGGTGGTGAAAGCCGTCACGAAGATGATCTGAAACAGCGAGGTGCCAACCACGACCTTGGTGGGCATGCCCAGCAGGTAGATCATCGCAGGTACCATGATAAAGCCGCCGCCGACCCCCATGATCGCCGAAAGCACACCGACGCACAGCCCGACCATCATCGGCGGAATAACCGAGATATAGAGGCCTGAGGTGCGAAAGCGCATCTTGAACGGCATGGCATGAACCCAGCCGCGCTGACGTCGTTTTGCGGGCGCACCGCCGCCCTTTTTGGCCTTACGCAGCGCGCGCAGGCTTTCGATGAACATCAGGCTGCCGACCACACCAAGGAAGACGACGTAACACAGCGTCACCAGCAGATCGACCTGGCCCAGGCTTTTTAGATAGTTGAACACCACCACGCCAAGGGCCGCGCCCATTAACCCCCCGGTTAACAGGACAGTGCCCATTCTCAGGTCCACCGTCCTTCGTCGGAAATGTGCCAAGACACCGGAAAAGGATGAGGCAACGATCTGGTTGGCTTCGGTTGCGACGGCGACGGCTGGGGGGATGCCGATGAAAAACAGCAGCGGCGTCATCAGGAATCCGCCGCCCACGCCGAACATGCCGGACAGGATGCCGACCATCCCGCCTAGCCCCAACAGCAGAAAGGCATTGACGGAGACTTCGGCGATAGGAAGGTAAATCTGCATATGGAATTACCGGATGAGACCGGACGCGCCACCTTGGGTGACCCGGACTGTCTCAAACCATTGGGGTGAGGCGTTTATGCGGCGCACCGGGGACAAACCCCACGGCCACATGGCGAATATCGTACGCTCGGGTAGACACCCGAATTTCCGATTTGGCTGAAGAATAGGAAGACACCCGGAAGGCGGGCGTTCTTGTGTTTCCGGCACCCTGATGTGGGAAGATCCGATCTGGGCTATCAAAGGAAACACACTCATACCCCTTTAGAGCGGTTGCCGCATGCAAAATCAACTCTGCATGCGGCACTGCGGCGAACTGGACCGACAGGTGTTCGGAACTGGACCTGTCAGCGCTCTTTCACATATGGCTCGCCACCGGCGCGCGGTGGCACGGCTTTGCCGACGAACCCGGCCAGAATGACCACGGTCAGGATATAGGGCAAGGCGTCCATGACCTGAACCGGGATGACCACGCCGCCCAGATCGATGTTCTGGAACCGCAGCGCAATCGCCTGCAGCAGACCGAACAGAAGACAAGCCCACATCGCGTGCCATGGCCGCCACTTTGCAAAGATCAGCGCGGCCAGGGCGATGAACCCGCGACCGGCAGTCATTTCCTTGACGAAACCGGCCTGCAGGGCGGTAGCCAGATAGGCCCCCGCGATCCCGCACAGCACGCCGCAAATGGCGACGGCGGCAAAGCGCAGACCGACGACGGACACACCGGCGGTATCCACGGCTGCCGGGTTTTCTCCAACGGCACGAAGACGCAGGCCGAACCGGGTGCGGTACAGAATCCACCATGTCAACGGGACCATAAGGAAGGCCACGTAGACCAGAATGGAATGGCCCGAGAGCAGCTCGGAATAGATCGGGCCGATCACCGGGGCGTCGCTCAGCGCCTCGGCAAAGGGGAAGTTGATCGGCTCAAACCGGCCTCCGCCAAACAATGACGGGGTTCGACCGCCCTGTTTGAACCAACTTTGCGCGACCAGCACCGTCAGGCCCGAGGCCAGAAAATTGATGGCAACGCCCGAAATCAGCTGATTGCCGCGGAAAGTGATCGAGGCCACCCCATGCAACGCAGACAGGAGCAGCGACGCCCCGATCCCGGCCAGCAGCCCTAGCCAGACCGATCCGGTCACGGCGGCTACCGCAGCCGAGAAAAACGCCGACATAAGCATCTTGCCTTCAAGGCCAATGTCGAAAATGCCCGCGCGTTCGGAATACAACCCCGCCAGACAGGCCAGCAGCAGCGGCGTGGCCAGACGGATGGTTGAATCGAGGACCTGGATGAGTGTAATGAAGAACTCCATCACTCTGCCCCCTTCCGCAGGCTCAGGAACAGCTTTTCAAGCGGCATCCTGACCATGTTGTCCAACGCTCCGGTAAACAGGATCACCAGCGCCTGAATGACCACGATCAATTCACGCGGGATTGAGGTCCACAACGCCAGCTCGGCGCCGCCCTGATAGAGGAACCCGAACAGCAGCGCCGCCAGGAATACGCCAAACGGATGCGACCGCCCCATCAGCGCCACAGCGATGCCGATAAAGCCCGCGCCTTCGGTGGAATTGAGAACCAGCCGTTCGGCCTCGCCCATTACGTTGTTGATGGCCATCATGCCTGCCAGAGCGCCCGAGATCAGCATGGCGACGATGGTGATGCGAACCGGTGAAATCCCGGCATAGACGGCCCCGGTTTCCGAATGGCCATAGGCACGTATTTCATAGCCCAGCCGCGTTCGCCAGATCAGTGCCCAGACGACGAAACAGGCCAGAACCGCCACGAAGAACGAGATATTTGCAGGCGCACCCCGGAACACCACGTTTTCGGCGGTCGAGAACATCGACTGGAAGGTCGGAAGGTGCACCGCCTCGGGGAAACGTGCCGTTGCGGGGTCTTGCGAGCCTTGCGGGCGCATCACGTTGACCAGCATATAGTTCAGGAAGGCCGCCGCGATGAAGTTGAACATGATCGTAGTGATCACGATATGGCTGCCGCGTTTGGCCTGCAAATAGGCCGGGATCGCGGCCCAAGCGGCACCGAAAAGAGCTGCTGCAAGCCCGGCGCCAAGCAAGGCAATGCTCCAATGCGGCCACGGGATGTAGAGGCAGACCATGGCAACGCCAAGCCCGCCCAGCATCGCCTGACCTTCACCACCGATGTTAAACAGGCGGGCGTGGAAGGCCACGGCCACCGCAAGCCCGGTAAACATGAAGTTGGTCGCGTAATAGAGCGTATACCCCCAGCCATAGGTCGACCCCAACGCGCCGGTGACCATCAGGTTCACCGCCTCGACCGGGTTCTCACCGATGGCGAGGATCACCAGCGCTGAAAGGATTGTGGCCAGAATCAAGCTGATCAGCGGGATCAGAACGACATCGGCCCATTTGGGCATTTTATCCATGTTACGCGGCCTCTCCCGCAACACCGGCCATCAGCAGGCCCAGTTCTTTTTCATCTGTCTCATGAGGCAGGCGTTCGCCCATGATATGTCCGTCAAACATCACCGCGATCCGGTCGGACAGCGAGAAGATTTCCTCAAGCTCCACCGAGACCAGCAGGATCGCCTTGCCCTGATCGCGCAAGGCGACGATCTGTTTGTGAATGAACTCGATCGCGCCGATGTCCACACCACGGGTGGGCTGGCCGACCAGCAACAGGTCCGGGTTGCGTTCAATTTCGCGCGCGACGACGATTTTCTGCTGGTTGCCGCCCGAGAAGCTTTTGGCGGTCAGCCAGCCATTGGGCGGGCGCACATCGAATTTCTCGATTTTGGCTTCGGTGTCGGCGCGCAGGGCGGCGTTGTCCATGAAGATACCGCGCTGATAGGCGGGGTCGCGGTGATAACCGAAGGCCACGTTCTCCCACGCGTGGAAGTCCATGATCAGCCCTTCGCGCTGGCGATCTTCAGGCACGTGGGCGATGTGTTGCGCGCGGCGGGCCTGTCCGTCAGACCCGTGCCCGCTGAGCGCCAGAGGCGCGCCGTTCAGCTTGATCGAGCCCTGACCCGGACGCATCCCGCCCAGAACTTCCAGCAGTTCCGACTGGCCATTGCCTGCAACACCCGCAATGCCGACGATTTCACCGGCACGGACGCTCAGATCGATGCCCTTGACCCGCTCGACGCCTGCCTGATCGAAGACGCGCAGGTTTTCGACCTCAAGAATGGGTTTGCCGGGCTTCGCAGGCACCTTGTCCACCTGCAGCAGAACCTTGCGGCCGACCATCAGTTCGGCCAGCTCTTCGGGGCTGGTCTCAGCCGTCTTGACCGTCGCCGTCATCTGTCCGCGCCGCATGACCGAGACGGTGTCAGTGTTTTCCATGATCTCGCGCAGTTTATGCGTGATCACGATGATCGTTTTCCCTTCGGCCCGCAGCCGGTCGAGGATGCGGAACAATTGATCCGCCTCGGCCGGGGTTAGCACGCCGGTGGGTTCATCAAGGATCAGGATCTCGGCCTTGCGGTACAGCGCCTTCAGGATCTCGACCCGCTGTTGCATCCCCACGCCGATCTCGTCGATGCGTTTGTCGGGGTCGACGAACAGCTCGTATTCTTCTTCCAGTTCTTTCAGCTCTTTACGGGCCTTGGCCAGAGACGGGGCCAGCAGCCCGCCGTCCTCGGCACCCAGAACGATGTTTTCCAGAACGGTGAAATTCTCGACCAGTTTGAAATGCTGGAACACCATCCCGATGCCAGCCGCAATCGCGGCCTGACTGTCAGGGATATCGGTCTTGGTGCCGTTGATCCAGATCTCGCCTTTATCGGCTTTGTAAAACCCGTAGAGAATGCTCATCAGCGTTGATTTGCCCGCACCGTTTTCACCGATGATCCCGTGGATCGTGCCGGGGGCGACGCTGATGGAAATGTCTTTGTTGGCCTGAACCGGCCCAAAGGCTTTGGAAATCCCTTTGAGCTCAATGGCGGGGACGGTCATGTCTTGTCCTCAGATTGCCGAAGGGCCGCGCGAACCGCGCAGCAGAGTGGATGCGAGGCGGAGGTCAAACCCCCGCCCCGCGCGATATCAGAACTGCAGTGCCGGGCAGCTGTCGTTCTCGTAATAGCTGACAACGCTGACGTTGCCGTCGATGATGTCCTGACGGGCTTTTTCAACGGCTGCTTTCATCTCATCCGAGACCAGCGCGGCGTTGTTTTCGTCCATCGCGACACCAACACCGTCTTCGGCCAGACCCATGGCGAATACGCCGGTTTCCAGATTGTCACCTGCGTTCATCGCGTCGTAGACGGCGACGTCAACGCGTTTCAGCATCGAGGTCAGAACCTTGCCCGGGTGCAGGTGGTTCTGGTTGCTGTCCACGCCGATCGACAGGATACCTTCGTCGGCTGCGGTTTGCAGAACACCAACGCCGGTGCCGCCAGCCGCGGCATAGACCACGTCAGCGCCCTGGCTGATCTGCGCCTTGGTCAGCTCGGAACCCTTAACCGGGTCATTCCATGCGGCCGGGGTGGTGCCGGTCATGTTTGCAACCACGTTGATATCCGGGTTCACCGCTTTGGCGCCTTGCGCGTAGCCGCAGCCGAAGTGGCGGATCAGCGGAACATCCATACCGCCGATGAAACCAATGGTGCCGGATTCCGAGGCCATGGCGGCCATCATGCCGACCAGATACGAGCCTTCATGCTCGGCAAAGCCAACCTGACGCAGGTTCGGTGCGTCCAGCCAGTTCACGTCGACCACGACAAATTTCGTGTCGGGGTAATCAGCTACAACCGTGCTGAGCGGATCGGCCATTGCGAAACCCATGGTGATGATCGGGCTCAGACCAGCCTCGGCAAAGCGGCGCAGGGCCTGCTCGCGCTGGGCTTCAGACTGCAGTTCGATCTCACGGTAGGTGCCGCCTGTTTCTTCGGCCCAACGCGACGCGCCGTTATGCGCGGCTTCGTTGAACGACTTGTCGAACTTTCCGCCCAGGTCAAAGATCAGGGCCGGTTCGGCCAGCGCCGCACCAGCAGTCAGCGCGACGGCGGCGGCAGCGCCCATCAAGGATTTCATCAGGGTCATTTCATACTCCCGTTTGTTATTGTCGGTCGGGGCCAAGATAGCCCCGTTTACCCACTGTGAGCGAGCATAACTGTTGTGATGGCGGGAATTAAGGGCGTTTGCAACCGGTGCGGTCAACTGATTTTTGACCGAATGGTCGAAAAAATACAGCCTTGGCGCTCAGACCAGGTTGCATTCCATGACGATGGCGTCGATTTTTTCAGCGTTTTCCCGTAAATAGTAGCCCTTGCGCAGGCCGCAGGGCGTGTATCCACACCGCTCATACAGGGCAATGGCGGGGTAATTGTTTGACGCGACGTCCAGAAAGGCGCGGGTTGCGCCCAGATTACGGGCCTTCGCGTGCCATTCTCTTATTGATTTCAGCGCCAGACCCTGCCGTTGATGGCTGGGATGGGTCGCGATTGTCAGTAGTTCCGCCTCATCCGCTATGACTTGGAACAAGGCAAAAGATTCAGTGTTCCCAACAACATGGTTGAACCGGTTGTCCAGCAGATCGGCGAATTCCCGATCCGTCCAAGGGCGCGACTGGGTAAAGGCCGCCGCGTGGGTATGGGCCAGGTCCTGCGGGGTCATCCGTCCAGCAATGCGGGGGGCGTGTCTTTCGACGGGGCCGCATCCGCAGGCCGCACATACAGCGGGGCCGGGGGAGTTGTGACGCTCTGCCAGTTTTGCGCCGCCAGCCGGGCGATGGCCCGCACCTGAGCGTCTGCATCGTCGTTCAGGATCAGGTCCCCGAGTGATTCTGCCTGCTCCTGCGCTATTAGCGCCGGATCTTGCCCGTGCAGCGCGACATAGAACTGTTCGCGCGGGGCGCGGATTGCGGGCAGCCCGTCCCCGGTTGCGGCCAACGCGTCGAAGCCCGAAACTCCTACGGCCGGAATTCCAAGACCCAAGGCCAATCCCCGCGCGGCAGAGACCGAGATACGGATGCCGGTGAAATTCCCCGGACCGATCCCAACGCCAATGGCCGTCAGGTCGCGCCAGGTGCAGTCCGCTTCGGCCAGAACCTCTTCCAACAGCGGCATCAGCCGTTCGGCCTGACCGCGCGACATGGACTCGGTGCGGGACACAAGGATGCTGTCACCCCGCAACAAAGCGGCCGCGCAATGCGCGGCCGATGTATCAAACGCCAGAATCAGTGGATCAGACGGCAACGGGGCGCACCTCGGTCACCTCTGGGATGTAGTGGCGCAGCAGGTTCTCGATCCCCATTTTCAGCGTCAGGGTCGAGGACGGGCAGCCCGCACAGGCACCCTGCATGTGCAGGTAAACAACACCCCGGTCGAATCCGTGGAAGGTGATGTCACCCCCATCCTGAGCCACCGCTGGACGCACGCGGCTGTCCAGCAGATCTTTGATCTGATTGACGATTTCCGCGTCTTCACCAGTGTGTTCGGCATGACCCGATGCAGCCTGAGCGTCCGAGCCCAGAACTGGCTGACCGGACTGGAAATGCTCCATCACTGCGCCCAGAATGGCGGGTTTGATGTGATCCCACTGAACGTCGTCAGATTTGGTCACGGTCACAAAGTCATTGCCCAGGAAAACGCCGGTCACACCGTTGACTGCGAAGATGCGCTTGGCCAGGGGCGATCTCTCGCCGGCTTCCGCCGAAGGGAAGTCTGCGGTTCCGGCCTCCAGAACGATCTGGCCGGGCAGGAATTTCAGCGTTGCGGGGTTCGGCGTGGATTCGGTCTGGATGAACATGTCACGGCTCCGTTTCAGTTGTGACTGATATGCGGGCCCGCGCCGGGGAAGTCAAGATTTGGAACCGTTCTAAATTTCGCCCGCCAGTTGCATGGCTTCATCCAGCCGATCATCGCCCCAGAACAGTTCGTCCCCCACCAGAAAGCTGGGTGCCCCGAAAATCCCCTTGGTCTGGGCCGTCTTTGTCTGTTCAATCAGGGCCGCCTTGATGTCCGGGTCCTGACAGCGGGCCAGTGTTTCGGCCGGCAGGCTGGCCTGCGACAGGCAATCGACCAGCACATCGTCGTCCGAGATGTTCAGACCATCGACAAATTCCGCGGCATAGACGGCACGTACAAACGCAGCCCTTTGCGGTTGGGCATCCATCGACAACACAAGCCGCGCGGCCTTCAGGCCGTTTTGAGGAAATGGGTCAGGCCGGGAGAACGGCAGGCCGCGCCGGGCCGACAACCGCTCCATATCCCGCCACATATAGCGCCCTTTGGCCGGGTAGATGTTGAACGGGGAATTGTCCCAGCCTTGCGCAGCGAAAATAGGACCCAGCAAAAAGGGATGCCATTCGACCGAGATCCCGTGCTGGGCCGCCAAATCCTCGATCCGCACCGCGCTGAGGTAGGAATAGGTCGAGGCGAATTCGAACCAGAACTGGATGCTGCGCGACATAAGACTGCCTCAGGTGATCTCTTCCAGCTTTTCCTTGCTCAGGTCGCCGGGAACGATGGTGATCGGGATCGGAAGGCTGCCCGAATTCTTGGTCAACTGCGTCACCAGCGGGCCGGGGCCTTTCTTTTCAACTCCGGCGCCCAGCACCAGCACCCCGATCTCGGGGTCGGATTGCACGTGTTCGATGATTTGCGGAACAGGATCGCCTTCGCGGATCGCCAGTTCGGGGTCAACGCCCTGCTTGTCGCGCATCCACTTTGCGAACACCTCGTAGTGGGCGTGGATACGCTCGCGCGATTCTTCACGCATGGTTTCGGCCACACCGATCCAGTGGTTGAACTCATCCGGCGGGATGACCGACAGGATTGTCACGCCGCCCCCGGTATGGGCAGCACGCATGGCGGCAAAGCGCATCGCGTTCAGGCATTCGCGACTGTCATCCAGAATGACAAGGAATTTGCGCATGAAGTGTCCTCAGTTGTTTCAGGCGATCATGCCCGACCAGATGCGCGCTGGCAACCAGAGCCTAACGCGTGCTGGTTGCCCAATCCCAATACAGCTCGCGCGCGCGGCGGGCGATGGGGCCGACCTGATATTGGGTGTCTTCAATCGCGGTGACCGGGGTGATCTTGCTCATGTTGCCGGTCATGAAGACCTCATCCGCCTTGTGGAAGTCCTCAAAGCTGAGGATGGCTTCGTGCACAGACACGCCGTCGGCGCGCAGGTTCTTGATATGGCGCGCGCGGGTGATACCGGCCAAAAAGGTGCCGTTGGGGGTGGGGGTGAACACCTCACCATCCCGGACCATGAAAATATTGGCGGTAGCGGTTTCGGCGACATGGCCAAGGGCATCAGCAACCAGCGCGTTAGAAAACCCGTTCGAGCGCGCCTCCTGCAGCATCCGTGCGTTGTTGGGGTAGAGGCAGCCGGCTTTGGCGTTCACGACCGAGGATTCCAGAACCGGGCGGCGGAACCGTGTATATCCCAGCGTGACCGACGCGGTTTCGGGAGCCATCGGAATCTCTTCCAGACAGATTGCAAAGCCGGTGCTGTTTTCCAGCGGAACGATGGCCGTCGCGTCGCCGTCGATGCCCCAGTACATCGGACGGATGTATACGGCTGAGCCGGGGCCGAAGGTTTGCAGCCCTTCGCGGACGATCTCGACCATTTGTTCGGTCGTCACCGAGGGCGTCAGCATCAGCGCCTCGGCGGACCGATTTACGCGGGCGCAATGCGCCTCAAGGTCCGGGGCCATGCCTTCGAAGTAACGCGCGCCGTCAAAGACCGACGATCCCAGCCATGATCCATGATCCGCGGCGCGCATGATCGGGGCGTTCCCGTCATGCCATTGACCTTCGAAATAGGTGCGGATGTTCTTGCCGACTGCCATGACGCCCTCCCAAGCTTTTGCGCAAACCTAGGAAGGCGTTGAGGCAAGGTCCAGAGCAATCAGCCTTGTTTTGCGCCGACCATACCCACGATTTCGTAGGTCTGCTGCAGGATCGGGGCCGCGATTGCGCGCGCTTTTTCTGCGCCTTTGGCCAGAATCCGGTCAATCTCCGCCTGTTCCCCCATCAAGCGGGCCATTTCGGACGAGATCGGTGCCAGTTTCGCAACCGCCAGCTCGGCCAGCATCGGTTTGAATTCACCGAATTGCTTGCCGCCGACATCGGCCAGAACCTGCTCGGCCGTCTGGTCGCTGAGCGCGGCGTAGATGTTCACCAGATTGCGTGCCTCGGGGCGTTCGTCCAGTCCGTCGAGCTCCGAAGGCAAAGCTTCTGGGTCTGTCTTGGCCTTGCGAATCTTCTTGGCAATCGTGTCGGCGTCATCGGTCATGTTGATGCGGCTCATGTCCGACGGGTCGGATTTCGACATCTTCTTGGACCCGTCGCGCAGGCTCATGACACGAGTCGCGGCCCCTTCGATCACAGGTTCGGTGATCGGGAAGAAATCAACGCCATAATCATGGTTGAACTTGATCGCGATGTCGCGGGTCAGCTCAAGGTGCTGTTTCTGGTCGTCGCCCACCGGTACGTGAGTCGCGTGATAGGTCAGAATGTCAGCGGCCATCAGCGAAGGGTACGCGAACAGGCCCAGCGAGGCGTTCTGCTGGTTCTTACCCGCCTTGTCCTTCCACTGGGTCATTCGCTGCATCCAGCCCATGCGGGCGACGCAGTTGAAGATCCACGCCAGTTGCGCGTGCTCTGGCACCTGGCTTTGGTTGAACAGGATCGACTTTTCCGGGTCGAGTCCGGCGGCGATGAAGCCTGCGCAAAGCTCACGCGTCGAATGTGCCAGTTCCTTGGAGTCCTGCCAGACGGTGATCGCGTGCAGATCGACCATGCAATAGATGGTCTCCATATCAGGCTGCTGCATATCCACGAACCGCTTGAGCGCACCCAGATAGTTGCCAAGGTGCAGGTTTCCCGACGGCTGGATGCCGGAAAACACGCGCGGTGTGAACTGGGTCTCGGTCATCGAAGGGAACTCCCGTCTGGAAAAATCAGCCCCCGTCGCTTACCCATGAGGCCAAGGGACGTCAACAGCCGCGAAAGGCCAGCCCAATGAGCAGTGAGAATTATACACCCGCCGTGAACCCTCTGCCGCCTGTTGTGATGGCTTTGGTGCTGTTCATCATTGGGATCGAGATAGCCTTCACCCTGGGCGCGCGCGGGTTGGTCGGCGGACCATCGGCGGTGGGTTGGCGGCTGGATGCGTTGCAGAGCTATTCCTTCTCGCCCGACATCTTCAGCTGGATGATCGAGAACGGGCGCTGGCCGTTTGAACATGTGATCCGGTTCGTGACCTACCCGTTCGTGTCCGGCAACTTCACACAGGCCGTCTTTGTCTGCGTTTTCCTGCTGGCCATGGGTAAAATGGTGGCCGAGGTCTTTGGCGGGTTCCAGATGCTGGTCGTCTTTGTGCTGTCCGGCGTGGGCGGCGCGCTGGCTTATGCGCTGCTGTTGGACCCGAGCTATCCGCTGGTTGGAGGGTTTCCCCCGGTCTACGGCCTGATCGGTGCCTTCACATGGCTGCTGTGGCGCAAGCTGTCACTGGTTGGCGAAAACCAACATCGTGCCTTTAGCCTGATCGCTGCACTGATGGGTATTCAGCTTGTCTTTGGTCTGATTTTCGGCGGCACCTCGGATTGGGTGGCCGATCTGGGCGGGTTTGCGACCGGGTTCGGTCTATCCTTCATACTGGCCCCCGGCGGCTGGGCGCGGATCGTGCGGCGTATCCGCCGCGACTGATCACGAGCGGCGCAGGGCCTTTTTGAATTCGGACACTTCGAACGCGCCGAACAGGTGTCCGAGGAAGAAATAACTGGCCGCCGCAACCTTGATCAGAAGGATCAGCGCCAGATAGCGCCAGCCGGGCAGCTGGAAGGTCCAGCCGAACAGGTGAATGGCGGCATAGAGCACAACGCCCATTCCCAACGATGCCGCCACGATACGCCATGCCCGGCGTTTGAAGCGGGCGTCGAACCGCGCCTCTTCGCCCATGCGGCGTGCACCAATGGCCAACAACGCGACCATGACCCACCCGGCGGTCGAGGCCGCAATGGCAGGGGCAATCCATCCGACCAGCGGATAAAGACCAAAGGCCAGCCCTGCGTTCACGATCATGGCGACAATGGCATAGTGGAACGGGGACTTCGTATCCTCGCGTGCGAAGAATAGTGGTTGCAGCAGTTTTTGCAGCATGAAGGCAGGCAACCCGATGCCATAGACAGCCACCGCCAGCGCCGTGGCCGTGGTGTCTTCGGCACTGAACTGGCCGCGCTCGAACAGGACTGAGACGATCGGGTTGGGCAAAACGATAAAAGCCACCGTCGACGGGATGGTCAGCAGCAGAGTGAACTCTCCGGCGCGGGAAAAGGCGTTGCGGGCACCGTCCTTATCCCCGGCCCGCAGACGCCGCGACAGATCGGGCAGCAGTACGATACCGACCGCAATGCCCACCACACCCAAAGGCAATTGATACAGCCGATCCGCCGCAAACAGCCAGCTAACCGCCTTTTCGGTTTTCGAGGCCACAAGCTGCCCCACCACCAGATTGACCTGCGTGACGCCCATAGCGAGCGCTGCGGGAACGGCGATGCGCACCATGCGGCGCATTTCGGGGCTGAGTTTCGGCAGGCCGGGGCGGATGCGAATACCGGCGCGTTCGGTGGCGATCCAGACCAGCGCCAACTGCGCGATGCCCGCCAACGGGATGACGGCGATCAGCCACCGGATCACATCGCCGCCCATTGCCGCCGCGGCAATCAGGGCGGTGCAGGCAAAGATGTTCAGCAATACCGGTGCAGCGGCGGCAGCAGCAAAGCGTCCGGTGGCGTTCAGAACGCCCGAAAACAACGCTGCCAGTGACATGAACAGGATGTAGGGGAAGACAACGTAGCCATAATCGACCGCCAGATCGAACCGTTCGTCGCCATAGAAGCCTTCGGCGGTGATCCAGACCAAAGCGGGCATGAACACCATCGCCAGACCGACCAGCACCAGAACCGCCACAGCCAGCAGGTTGAACGCGTCCTGCGCAAAGCCCTCGGCGTTTTCATCCCCTTCCAGCCGTTTCGAGAACATCGGCACAAAGGCGGCGTTGAACGCGCCTTCGGCAAAGAAGCGGCGGAACATGTTGGGCAGGCGAAAGGCGGCGACAAAGGCATCCATCACCGGCCCCGGCCCGATATAGGCGGTCAGCAGGATTTCCCGCAAGAAACCCAGTATGCGGCTGGCCAGAGTCCAGAACCCGACCGTGAACAGGCCTGAAAACAGCCGGATCTGCTTCATGAGGCCGCGCGCTCGGCGCCTTCGGTGATGGCTTTGCGCAGCTTGCCTTCAAGCGTGCGCTGCTTGCTTTCCGAATGGTATTTCAGCCCGAACATGTCCTTGACGTAGAACGTGTCCACCACCTGCTCGCCATAGGTCGCGATTACGGCGTTGGCGATATAGACATTGGCCGCAGCCAAAGTGCGCGTCAGATCAAACAGTAGGCCGGGACGGTCGCGGGTATCGACCTCGATGATCGTGTAGATCTCGGACCCGTCATTGTCGAAGGTGATATGGGTCGGCACGTTGAAGGCGCGTTCCCGTTTCTTGATCTTGTCGCGCGATTTCAGTGCGTCGCGGGCGACCACTTCACCTTTGAGCGTCTTGTGGATCATCTGGGTCAGGCGCGGCAGGCGGCTGGCCTCGAACGGGTGGCCCTCGGCATCCTGAATCCAGAACGCATCGGTCACGTAACCGTCCTTGGTGGTATAACTGCGCGCATCCACCACGTTGGCCCCGACCAGCGCCAGAGCCCCCGCGATCCGTGCGAAAATCCCCGGATGGTCGCCCATCGCGAAACATGCCCGCGTGGCGTCGCGGTCTTCGTCGGGATGCAGGCGGATTTCCATCTCGCCCGGGTCGCCGCTGTGTTCCAGCGTCCGCAGCATCTCGGCAAATTCAACATGGGTCGACAGGTTCAGACCCTGCCAATAGGGCGGGTAATGTCGCCCGGTCTCGGCCTTGAGGTCTGCTTTGGACCATTCGGCCAGTTCGGCGCGCAGGGCCTTTTTGGCCTCGGTGCCACGATTGGCGCGGTTGAGGTCCTCCATCCCGGTCTCAAGCGCGCGTTTGGTTTCGGCGTGCAGGGCGCGCAGCAGGGTGGCCTTCCAGTTGTTCCACGTATTTGGCCCGACGCCGCGAATGTCGCAGACGGTCAGCACCGTCAGCAGGTCCAGTCGCTTGACCGTCTTCACCGCCTTGGCGAAATCGCGCACCGTGCGAGGGTCCGAGATGTCGCGTTTCTGCGCCATGTCCGACATCAGCAGGTGATAGCGCACCAGCCATTCCACGGTTTCCGAATCCGCCTTGTTCAGACCTAGCCGGGGCGCAACCTTGCGGGCAATCTGCGCGCCGAGGATCGAGTGATCCTCGGGCCGCCCCTTGGCGATGTCGTGCAGTAGCAAGGCGACATAAAGAACCTTGCGATTGACCCCGCCCTTCAGGATCGAAGAGGCCAGAGGCAGCGATTCCACCAGCTCTCCGCGTTCGATCTGGTTCAGGTTGACGATGCACTGGATGGTGTGCTCATCCACCGTATAGCTGTGATACATGTTGAACTGCATCATCGCCACGATGTGTTCGAACTCGGGCAAAAAGGCCGACAGGACGCCCAGTTCGTTCATCCGGCGGAGGGCGCGTTCTGGGTTGCCGTGTTTCAGCATCAGATCAAGGAAGATACGCTGCGCTTCCTTGTTTTCGCGCATCTCTTCGTCGATCAGGTTCAGGTTGGCCGTGACCAGCCGCATTGCGTCCGGGTGGATCAGCATGCCCGTCCGCAATCCTTCTTCGAACAAGCGCAGCAGGTTCAGCTTGTCGGCCAGAAACGTATCAGGGTCGGCGATGTCCAGACGGCCATGTACCACTTGGTACCCGGCTTTCACACGGGGGCGGCGGCGAAAGATGCGCTCTAACAGGGCGGCACCTTTCATATGGGTCGCTTCAAGCTTGGTCAGAAAGATGCGCGTCAGCTCACCCACCCGCGTGGCCTCGCGGAAATAGCGCTGCATGAAGACTTCGACGCCGCGACGTCCGGCGCGGTCCTCGTACCCCATGCGGGCTGCGACCTCGACCTGCATGTCAAAGGTCAGCTGTTCCGTGGCGCGCCCGGTGACCAGATGCAGGTGTGACCGCACTGCCCAGAGGAAATCTTCGGCCTTCACAAAGGTCTCGAACTCGTCCGGTGTGAACAGGCCCAGCGGCACCAGTTCTGCCACATCCTGAACGCCATAGATGTATTTCGCGATCCAATAGAGCGATTGCAGATCCCGCAGCCCGCCCTTGCCCTCTTTGACATTGGGTTCGACCATATAGCGCTGGCCTTGCTTCAGGTGACGCTCGTCGCGCTCCTGCAGCTTGGCTTCAATGAATTGCCGCTCGCTGCCCTTGAACAGGTCGGACTTCAGACGGGTGTCCAGTTCAGTCCCAAGTTCCTTATCCCCGGCCAGATACCGCTGTTCCAGCATCGCGGTGCGGATGGTGAAATCCTCGGTGCCCAGCCGCAGGCAGTCCTTGATGGTGCGCGAGGAATGGCCGACCTTCAGCCGCAAATCCCACAGGATATACAGCATGGATTCGATCACGCTCTCGGCCCAGGCGGTAATCTTGTAAGGCGTCAGGAACAGCAGGTCGACGTCAGAAGCCGGAGCCATCTCACCCCGCCCATAACCTCCAACTGCCATCACGGCGATCTTTTCCCCCTGGGTCGGCGTGGCCAAAGGGTGCAGAACTTCGCTGGACACCTGCATCGCCGTGCAGACAAGACCGTCGGTCAGGTAGGTGTAGGAATGGGTCAGCGGCCGCGCGTCAAAGGGGCGTTTGGCAAAGGCATCGGCAATGGCCTGACGCCCGGCTTTCTGGGCGTCACGCAGAATGCGCACAGTCTCATTCCGCCGTGCGCCATTGTCCGAGGTCTTGTCGAAGGCTTCCGACAGCTGCGCCATGACGGCGGCGCTGTCGAATATTTCATCGGCCGGGCAAATCAACTCACCCTTCGGGGTGAGCGTCAGCACCGGTTGATCAGAAACCGGCGCCTGTGAAGCTTTGTGGGGCAGGGTCAATCACTACTACCTGTTTATTCTGGATCGTGGCGACTGCCAGACCGCGTTCATTCGTACCGTTCGGACGCAGGCGGAAGATGCCGCCGACGCCCTGGAAACCGGCGTTCTGTGTGAGCGCCGAGGCGGTCAGCGCGTTGGATTTGCCCTGGCTGACCAAAGCGGCGATGGCTGCGATACCGTCATACGCCAGGCCGCTGATCGGATGCGGGGCTTCACCATAGGTGTTGTTGTACCGCTGGCGATAGGCCTGCGCCTTGGATGGATCAGGCAACGCGAACCAACCGCCCTGTACGCCCGGCAGGTCCAGTGTCTGCGGTGGGATATCCCAGCGTGTCAGGCCAATAAATTGCGTGTTCGCCGGAGATACGCCCGCTTCTGGCAACAACTGGGTGAAAAGCGGCAATGCACCAGCCGTGGTGGCCGTCAGGAACAGGGAATCCGCGCCCGACGCGTCCACGGTGGCTTTGACATTTGGAACTGCGTTGATCACACCCTGTTGCGACCGATCGTAGCCAATCGAGCCCGCGTTGTTCACGCGGCTGCTGGCCAGTGCATTGGCAATGGCGCTCTGGCCCAGCCGACCGGCAGCATCATTGCTGTGGACGATGACCATCCCGTTCTTGCCTTGCGAACCGGCAAAGCTGACCAGCCGATTGGCCGTGTTGTCAAAGGTCGGGCCCAAAACGAATACGTTGCCGCCTGCAATGCTGGTGTTGTTCGAGAAGGACAACACGTTGACGTTGTTGTTTAGCACGGCCAGGCCTGCGGAATTTGCCGCTTGCGCATAGACCGGGCCGAGAATGATCTTAGCCCCATCCGAAACCGCGCGCTGCGCAACTTCGGCGGCTGTATTCGAGCTGCCGCGCGTATCATAGACACGAAGATCGATCTTCACGTTCTGCAGGTCGGCCATCGCCAGACGGGCCGCGTTTTCAAGGCTGCGTGCCAGTTCTGCATCGCCCGCCTGACCCGATCCGGCGGGCACCAGCAAGGCGACGGGGACAGGTTCGGAAGTGTTGATCGAAGGCCCGCCGCCAATGCCGGTTGTCTCACAAGCGGCCAGAAATGCTGCGGTTGCCAGTACGGCGGCGGTACGCGCCAGTTTGCGAACGGGCTTGCAAACGGTAAACATCTGAATGAAAACTCCCTGTCCCGGCGGCTTGGGCTACCACCAATCTATTGCGCCGCGATAATAAACGTCACGCTGTGAGGGTCCAGCTTTGAATTTCCAAAAAGTCAGATTGGGCGCTGGCCTGTATTTTGTTGCCACTCCGATTGGAACGGCGCGCGATATCACGCTCAGGGCTCTGGACGTGCTGGCCTCGGCGGATGTGATTGCCGCCGAAGACACCCGCAGCTTGCGTCGATTGATGGAGATTCATGGCGTCCCCCTCGAAGGGCGGCGCATCCTAGCCTATCACGACCACAGCGGCGCAGGTGCGCGCGGCAAGATTCTGGACGCGCTGAGTGAAGGAAAATCAGTCGCCTACGCATCCGAGGCCGGAATGCCACTGATCGCTGATCCCGGCTATGATCTGGGGCGGCAGGCGGCTGAGGCCGGGCACATGGTGACCTGCGCGCCGGGGCCGTCGGCGGCCCTGATGGCGCTGACCTTGGCGGGTTTGCCGACGGATGCGTTCTTTTTTGCCGGATTTCTGCCTAACGCCTCCGGTGCCCGCCGAACACGGATCGAGGCCCTGCGCGACGTGCCCGGGACACTGGTGTTTTACGAATCGCCGAAACGTGTGGCCGCCTGCCTGTCGGATCTGGCCGAGGTGCTGGGAGAAGCCCGCCCCGCTGCGATGTGCCGCGAGTTGACCAAGAAGTTTGAAGAAGTTCGGCGCGGGTCTCTGGGCGAACTGGCGGCAAACCTTCAAGGGCAGACGGTCAAAGGTGAGATCGTCCTGCTTGTGGACCGCGGACATTCGGAAACTGTTAACGAATCCGACGTAGAAGAAGCATTGAAACGGGCCTTGGAAACGCATTCGGTTCGGGATGCGGCGGATTTGGTGTCGGAAATGTACAAGCTGCCGCGTCGTCCGATCTATCAGAAGGCTCTGAAACTGGGAAAGGGATGACATGACCGCACGTTCCGTCCGAAGTTCGGTTTCCTATCATGCCGGACAGGCGGCGGAGCAACAGGTGGCATCCGAATACGAACGGCGCGGGTTCTCAATCGCGCATCACCGCTGGCGAGGAGCCGGGGGTGAGATCGATTTGATCGCCCGCAATGCAGACGGCGTCGTTTTCATCGAGGTCAAGAAAAGCACCAGTTTCGAGACGGCCGCAGCCCGGATCAGCCGTCGCCAGATGGATCGTATCTGTGCCTCTGCCGCGCAGTTTCTGGAAACGCAGCCGGGCGGACAACTGACGAATGTCCGGTTTGATGCGGCCCTAGTGGACGCCTCGGGCGCTGTTCAAATCATCGAAAACGCCTTTGGTCAGGCCTGACCCCCATTGAACCCATGGCCCCGCTGGGCCATGTATCTGGCGTGAAACTGAGGGACACGCCATGAAAATCGCCTTTCAGATGGACCCGATCGGGGCCGTGGATATCAATGCAGACAGCTCCTTCCGTCTGGCCGAAGAGGCGCAGGCGCGCGGGCATTCGCTGTTTTTCTACGGGCCTGACCAACTGGCCTATCAGGAAGAGCGCATCACCGCACGCGGCCACGATATGAAAGTGCAGCGCGTGGCGGGCAACCCGGCCGAGCTGGGACCTGAGCGAGAGGTTGATCTGGCCGAGTTCGACGTGATCTGGCTGCGTCAGGACCCTCCGTTCGACATGCATTACATCACGTCGACCCACTTGCTGGACCGTCTGAAAGGACAGGCATTGGTGGTCAACGATCCGTTCTGGGTGCGCAATTACCCGGAAAAACTACTGGTTCTGGATTTCCCGGACCTGACGCCTCCGACAACGGTTGCGCGTGATCTGCAGACCATCAAGGCGTTCAAGGAAAAGCACGGTGACGTCATCCTGAAACCGCTTTACGGCAATGGAGGTGCGGGCGTGTTCCGGCTGGATGCGAACGACCGCAACCTGACCTCGCTGCACGAGTTGTTCACCGGCTTCTCGCGCGAGCCATTGATCGTTCAGAAGTTCCTGCCCGATGTCAGCAATGGCGACAAACGAATTATTCTGGTCGATGGCGACCCGGTCGGTGCCATCAACCGCGTACCCGCTGCGGGCGAAACACGCTCGAACATGCATGTGGGTGGCCGTCCTGAAAAGATCGGCCTGTCCGAACGTGATCTTGAGATTTGTGCTGCGATTGGTCCATTGCTGAAGGAAAAAGGACAGGTCTTCGTGGGGATCGACGTGATCGGCGATTACCTGACCGAGATCAACGTGACTTCTCCGACCGGTATTCAGGAACTGGAACGGTTCGACGGCGTGAACATCGCCGAAAAGATCTGGCAGGCGATCGAGGCCAAGCTTTAAGCCGCGACCTTGGCGCTGATGCGAAAGCTCAGCGCCTCGGCCACATGCGGGCGTCGGACATCCGGCGCGCCCTCCAGATCGGCAATTGTTCGCGCCACCCGCAGAATGCGGTGAAAGGCGCGGGCCGACAGGCCGAAACGCTCGGCAGCTTTCAGCAGCAGCTCTTTGCCCTCGGTGTCAGGGGCGGCGATCTCTTCCAACACATTGCCTTCGACATCGGCGTTTTGCCGGGTCGTCGTGCCAGCGAAACGGTCCGCTTGGATGGCACGGGCCGCTTCGACACGCGCCGCCACAGTGGCCGAACTGTCACCTGAAGGCGGCAGGTCCAGATCGGTGAACCCCACGGGGGGAACCTCAATCCTCAAGTCGAACCGATCCATCAACGGGCCGGATATGCGGCCGAGATAATCCTCGCCGCACACAGGCGCGCGCGAACAGGCGCGGGCAGGGTTGGTCAGATACCCGCATTTGCAGGGATTGGCGGCGGCCACCAACATGAACCGACAGGGGTACTTCACATGGGCATTGGCGCGGGCGACCATGACCTCGCCTGTTTCGATCGGCTGGCGCAGGGTTTCCAACACGGTGCGTGGGAACTCGGGAAATTCATCCATGAACAGAACGCCATTATGAGCGAGTGAGATTTCCCCCGGTTTCGCCCCCTTGCCGCCGCCGACGATAGCGGCCATCGAGGCAGTATGGTGCGGCTCGCGAAACGGGCGAGTGCGGCTGATTCCACCTTCGTCCAGCAATCCGCATAGGGATTGGATCATTGAGGTTTCCAGTGCCTCTGTCGGAGTCAGTGGCGGCAAAATTCCGGGTAGGCGCGCGGCCAGCATGGATTTACCCGACCCCGGCGTGCCGATCATGATCAGGTGGTGACGCCCGGCGGCAGCGATTTCTAACGCGCGTTTGGCGCGTTCCTGTCCCTTCACATCGCGCAGATCTCGCGCGCTTGGGGTAAGGTTCACCTCACCGGGTTGAGCAGCAGGCAAGGGCGATTGGCCCGAGAAATGGCGCACCACATCCCCCAGCGACCCGGCTCCGATCACCTGCGTGGCGTCGACCCAAGCAGCCTCTGCGCTGGAGGCTTTGGGGCACAGCAGCGTACGGTCCTCGGCCGCGGCTGTCATGGCGGCGGGCAGGGCGCCGACCACCGGAACCAAGGAGCCGTCCAGTGATAGCTCGCCCAGCGAAACCGCCCCTTCGGCGGCATCGGGCGGGATGATCTCGAGCGCCGACAGTAGTGCGACCGCGATGGGCAGGTCGAAATGGCTGCCCTCTTTCGGCAGATCGGCAGGAGACAGGTTGATGGTAATCCGTTTCGACGGCAAAGCGATGGCCATCGAGCTTAGCGCGCTGCGGACGCGGTCGCGAGCCTCGGAGACGGCCTTGTCGGGAAGGCCGACGATGGAAAAGGCGGGCAGGCCTGGCGAGACGGCGCATTGCACCTCGACCGGGCGGGCATCGACCCCTTGGAAAGCAACGGTATGAGAACGGGCGACCATGAACGACCTTTTTGGTTAACAGGTCGTTGCTGCCATGGCTGCGGTTTAAGAATCGTTAACGGCTTTTCTCATTGCGGTGAATTTTGGCCACGCGCCCGGGTCCGCGATGGTTTTGTCACGGCAGAACGCATTGCAGAACCCCCAACGCCGCCCGTTCAATTCCAGAAAATGCGTGACCAGTTTGCCGGAATAGGGGCATGTGGCGTTGACCGAGGGGCCATCTTCGACAGGGCGTGCGTCCGAAGGCCCGCCGATTGGCCAGGGTTGCGATGGCAGGTCCATCGCATAGGGAAAGGGGTCATACGTCACGGTCAGCCCCATCGCGCGCCATTGCCGAACCGACGTGTCTGCCAGCAGTTCCAGACAATAGGTGCGATTGGAATCGGACACCGGCAATCCATACCCGATGATCCGCGCGGCAACTGGCGTGTAAAACAGGTCCGCCAGTGAATAATCGCCGAACAGCGGACCGGATTCTGAACCGGATACAGCGCGCGCATGGGTCCAGAGCGTTTCGATCCGGTTCAGATCGGTCAACGTCTCGGGGGACGGGTCAAACCCTTGCCAGCAGTGCTTAAGCTGCATCGGGCATTCCCCGCGCAAGGCGTTGAACCCGGCTACCATCTCAGCGCAGAGCCACCGGGCGGTGGCACGTGCAGCGGCATCCCTTGGCCACATCCCGGCCTCGGGGTGGCGTTCGGCCAGGGTCTCGGCCATAGCGAGGCTTTCACCCACGACCGTACCGTCGGGCAGGCGTAGAGCGGGCACGAGGCGCGCAGGGGCAAGGGCTTTCATATCCTCGGCCATGGTGCCGGAATAAAGGCCGATCATGTGGCTTCGATAGGGCAGGCCAAACTTTTCCAGCATCAACCAGCCGCGCATGGACCAGCTGGAAAACAGGCGGTCTCCGATAAACAAATCATAGGTCATGCCGTAACGATGGCGTGGTATGATCAATCAGTAAATCAGTGATTTGTGCGGGGTATGATCACGGGAGGTGATTGATCCGCCCCACCGACCAGCGGTTGCCATGATGAGTGATATCGGTGACCGAGAGATTGTCGATCCGGTGGCTGAACGCCTCGTAGGCCGAGATATCAAGGGCGCGCTGGACCTGCGTCAGAATCACACCGAAATGGGCAACAATGACCAGATCGCGCCCGGTATGGTCGGCGATCAGGCGGTCGATCACGGCGTCGACGCGGGCGCGTACCTCGTTCCAGCTTTCGCCCTCGGGCGGGCGCACATCGCCGGGATTGTCCCAATAGGCAAAGGCAAGGTCGGGGTCTTCGGCCTCAATGTCTTTGAAACCGCGCAACTCCCACGTGCCAAAGTGAATCTCGCGCAGGTCACGGTGATGCGACAGGCGCTGGCGTGTGCCTTGGATGGCCGAGGCCGTATCAACAGCGCGGGACAGGTCGGACGAAATGACCAGCGCGCCCTCTGGCAGGTGGTCGTGCAGCCGCGCAATGGCCGCCTGATCGCTGAGGTCGGCGGGAATGTCGGACCAGCCGACCATGGTTTTTGCATGGGTCGGCCCGTGGCGCACAAGGTGCAGGCGGGTCACGGTAACTGTCCTTTCAGAACCAGCGGCAGACCCGCGGTGATCTGCACCGCCAGATCGGCCTGCGCCGCTAAGGCGATGTTCAGCCGCCCCTGCGCCTCGCGGAACCGGCGGGACAGGGCGTTGTCGGGCACGATGCCGTGGCCGACCTCGTTCGAGACGATCACGATGGGCGCGCGGCAGGCGCGCAACGCCTGCAAAAGCGCTGTCTGAGCTGCCTCCAGATCGTTTTCAGCCAGCAGGTGGTTGGACAGCCACATGGTCGCGCAGTCGATCAGGCAGATATGGTCAGGGTTCAGATCGGCCAAAGCCTGACCAAGATCCAAGGGGGCCTCGACAGTCGCCCACCCTTCGCCGCGCTGGGCGATGTGGCGCTGCACCTTGTCGCGCATCTCGTCATCAAACACTTGTGATGTGGCGAGATATACTCGGTTTTTTCCTGATGAAACAACAAGTTGCTCGGCAAATGCCGACTTGCCCGAGGCCGCGCCGCCCAGCACAAAGGTTAAATCCGGATACACTATAATTACCTTTCATGTGATCCGCTCGGTTTTGTTCTGCGTATCGACCATAGGTCGGCAAGGCAAGTCCGGCCACGCGCCTGCGAAAAGGGGAGATTTCCATGGCACTGGACAATGCGAACGATTTCTCGATGTCCCGGCAAGCGATGAAGGCCGAACTGCTGGACGCAGAGACAGAATTGCGGCTCGCTTACGCTTGGCGTGATGAGCGCGACGAACAGGCGCTTCACCGGCTGATCACCGCCTATATGCGGTTGGCAATTTCGATGGCGGCCAAATTTAAACGCTATGGCGCGCCGATGAATGATCTGATCCAAGAGGCTGGTCTGGGCCTGATGAAAGCCGCCGACAAGTTTGATCCCGACCGCGGCGTACGTTTTTCGACCTATGCCGTTTGGTGGATCAAGGCCAGCATTCAGGATTATGTAATGCGCAACTGGTCGATGGTGCGTACCGGTTCCACCTCTTCCCAGAAATCTCTGTTCTTCAACATGCGCCGCGTTCAGGCCCGGTTGGAGCGTGAGGCGGCGACTGAGGGGATGGAGCTGGACCGCCACCAGCTACATCAGAAGATCGCCGCCGAAATCGGAGTGCCCCTGCGCGATGTTGAGATGATGGAAGGGCGACTTTCGGGCTCTGATTTCTCGCTGAACGCAGTGCAATCTGCCGATGAAGACGGGCGTGAGTGGATCGACGCGCTGGAGGATGACCGTGAACAGGCCGCCGAGACAGTGGAAAACAGCCACGATACTGAACAGCTGCGTGAATGGCTGGTGACGGCGATGCAGGCGCTGAATGACCGCGAAAGGTTCATCGTGCGTGAACGCAAACTGCGTGAACCGGCCCGGACGCTGGAAAGCCTTGGGAAGGAACTTGGCTTGTCCAAAGAGCGCGTGCGTCAGCTCGAAGCTGCGGCGTTTGTGAAAATGCGCAAGAGCCTTGAAGCTCAATCGCGTGAGGTGCAACACTTCATCGCATGAGACAGCTTGCGATTCTGCTTTGTGCACTTGTGGTTATGGTCCGTCCCGGCCATGCCGAGGATTTGATACCCGATGACGTTCTGACCGCGATGATGTCGGCGGATGTGGTCATTCTGGGCGAGGTCCACGACAATCCCCAACACCATGTTATTCAGGCCGAGGCCCTAAAAGCCGTGAAACCCTCGGCCGTCGTGTGGGAGATGGTGACCGAGGAAGGTGCGCAACGCCTTGCTGACAAGGCTTTATCCGACCCCGAGGAACTAGCACGGATTCTGGAATGGCTCGAATCCGGCTGGCCGCCGCTCAGCATGTATTACCCAGTGTTTCAGGCTTCGGACGCGCCAGTTTATGGCGCCATGGTCCCGCGTACAGCTGCCCGTGCGGCGATGGAGCGGGGCGCGGCCATCGCTCTTGGTGCAGATGCCGCACGCTATGGTCTGACCGTTCAGCTGCCAGCCGAGGAACAGATCGCGCGCGAGGCCGATCAACTCGCCGCGCATTGCAATGCGATCCCGGAAAGTGCATTGCCACAGCTGGTCGCCATACAGCGGCTGCGCGACGCGGTGCTGACCCGCGCAATCCTGCGCGCCACCGATGAGACCGGCGGACCGGTCGCGGTGATCACCGGGAACGGCCACGCCCGAAAGGATCGGGGCATTCCGACCTTTCTGTTCCGCCTGCGCCCGGGGTTGAAAGTGTTCGTACTGGGCCAATCCGAGGACGGTATCGTCGAGGGAGAATTTGATGCCGTGATCGACAGTCCGGGCGTTGAACGTGAAGACCCTTGTCTGGCCTTTGAAACTCAGAATTAACCGCTGGAACTGTCCGGCCCGCTTGCCTAATGTCGGGGCCGACCGGGACGGGAAGGGTACAACATGCTGGCATCGAAACGCATTCTGCTGATCATCGGCGGCGGGATCGCGGCGTATAAGTCGCTGGACCTGATCCGGCGTTTGCGAGAACGCGGTGCGGCTGTGACGCCCGTGCTGACCCGCGCGGCTGAAGAGTTTGTGACGCCCCTGTCGGTGTCTGCTTTGGCCGGAGAGAAGGTCTATCGCGATTTGTTTGACCTGACGGATGAGGCCGAGATGGGGCATATACAATTGTCCCGTTCGGCTGATCTGATTGTTGTGGCACCGGCGACGGCCGATCTGATGGGCAAGATGGCCGGGGGGTTGGCCAATGATCTGGCCTCGACCCTACTGATGGCAACCGACACACCGGTTCTGTGTGCGCCTGCGATGAATGTGCGGATGTGGGATCACCCGGCCACTCAACGCAACCTGAAACAGTTGCAAGCGGATGGCATCCGTTTTGTGGGCCCGAACGAGGGCGATATGGCCTGCGGTGAATATGGTCCCGGTCGCATGTCGGAGCCGTTGGAGATTGTGGCCGCGATCGAAGCGGAACTAGGTGATGGTCCACTGAACGGCAAGCGTGTGCTGGTGACCTCGGGGCCGACGCATGAACCCATCGACCCGGTACGATATATCGCCAACCGCTCGTCCGGGGCGCAGGGCGCGGCGGTCGCGCGTGCGCTGGCCGCGCTGGGGGCCGAGGTGGTGTTTGTAACCGGCCCGGCAGATGTGCCGCCGCCCGAAGGGGTGCAGGTCGTGCCGGTTGAAACCGCCCAGCAGATGTCCGACGCGGTGGATGCGGTGCTGCCTGTTGATGCGGGTGTATTTGCGGCGGCTGTTGCCGACTGGCGCGTGGCCAGTGCCTCGGACAAGAAACTGAAGAAAAGCCGCGACGGATTGCCCGTGCTGGAGTTTGCCGAAAACCCGGACATCCTGAAGCGTGTCTCGCATATGGACGCAGGCCGCCCCGCGCTGGTCGTTGGGTTCGCGGCTGAAACCGACAATGTGGTCGAACACGCCACCGCCAAACGAGGGCGCAAGGGCTGTGACTGGATCGTAGCCAATGATGTCAGCCCGGCGACGGGGATCATGGGCGGGTCCGAGAACGCGGTGATCCTGATTTCAGACGACGGCGCCGAGGAATGGCCGCGCATGGGCAAGGATGAAGTGGCCAAGCGTCTGGCACGTAAGATCGCCGACGCGTTGACCAGCTAAACCAAAGGAGCAGTGATGGTTGCTATTCGTGTGATCCGAGAGGAAGGGTCTGATCCGTCGGTCCCACTGCCGTCCTACGCAACCTCTGGGGCGGCTGGTGCCGACGTGCGGGCGAACCTGCCGAATGGGACCTCGATCACGCTGGAACCCGGTCAGCGCGCCCTGGTGCCCACCGGGTTGCGTATCGAAATTCCGCAGGGGTTTGAAGTTCAGGTGCGTCCCCGCTCCGGCTTGGCGCTGAAACACGGCATTACTCTGCCTAACACTCCCGGCACGATCGACAGTGACTATCGCGGTCCGCTGGGTGTAATCGTCCTGAACGCCGGGCAAGAGGCGTTCGAGGTCACCCATGGCGAACGCATCGCCCAACTGGTCGTCGCCCCCGTGGTGCAGGCCGCGTTCGAGCCGGTGGGGGCGCTCAGCGACACAGTCCGCGGTGCGGGCGGGTTCGGCTCGACCGGGCGAGGCTGATGCTGCTGGTCCTGATCCTGGCTGCGGGTCTGTGGGGCATCGGCTATATGGCCAGAGTGTCCCGGACTGCCCGCATGACCTCGGTCGGGGTTCTGCTGTTGGGCGTGATTACGGCTCAGCTGGTTCTGCCGGATGGCCATCCGTTGCGTGAGGCGACTGGCGGCTCTGCGGCGCTGTGGCTGATCTTGGGTGGCGCGGCCATTCTGGTTCTGGTTTACGGGAGGGTGCTGAAAGCGCTGCGAAACCGCGCAGCCCCTGCCGCAGCCAAGGAGCCCGCTATGCCATCCGATCAATTCTCTGAAACCGAACTGGAACGCTATGCCCGCCACATCGTTTTGCGTGAGCTGGGCGGGCCAGGTCAGAAGAAAATGAAGAAGGCCCGCGTGCTGGTCATCGGTGCCGGAGGGCTGGGTGCGCCCGCCCTGCAATACCTGGCCGCTGCGGGAGTGGGCACGATCGGCGTGATCGACGATGATGAGGTCGAAAACGCCAACCTACAACGGCAGGTGATCCACCGCGATGCCGATATCGGGATGCCCAAGGTCTTCTCGGCCCAGCAGGCGATGGAGGCGCAGAACCCCAACGTCACCGTTCTGCCTTATCACCGTCGCCTGACCGAAGAGGTCGCCTACGACCTGTTCACCGACTTCGATCTGATCCTCGACGGCACCGATAACTTCGACACCCGCTATCTGGCCAACCGAACAGCGGTGGTGCTGGGCAAGCCGCTGATCTCGGGCGCCTTGTCGCAATGGGAAGGGCAGCTCAGCGTTTTTGATCCCGCCAATGACGCGCCCTGCTATCAGTGCATCTTCCCCGAGGCCCCGGCCCCCGGTCTGGCCCCCTCGTGCGCCGAGGCGGGGGTGATTGGCCCGCTGCCCGGCGTGGTTGGCTCGATGATGGCGGTTGAAGCGATCAAGGTGATCACCGGGGCCGGGCAAGCCCTGCGCGGCGAGATGCTGATCTATGACGCGCTCTATGGTGAAAGCCGCAAGATCACCCTGTCGCGCCGTGCCGATTGTCCGATTTGTGGCGCTGGGGCGTAACCCGCTCTGGATCATCTGGCCTGCCGTTCCTAACTCTGTGGTCAAAGGAGACATGCATGACCAATCCGATCCTGTCCGACTGGACCACGCCATTTGAAATCGCACCTTTTGCCGACATCGCGGATGACGATTTCGCCCCCGCTCTGGATCAGGCAATGCAGGCCCATAACGCTCAGATCGATGCGATTGCTGGCAACCCGTACGCGCCCACATTTGCCAACACGATCGAAGCGCTTGAGGCGGCAGGCGAGGAAATGGACAAGGTTCTGTCGGTGTTCTTCACCGTCGCCGGGGCCGACAGCAATCCGGCGCGCGAGGAATTGCAGCGCGAGTTCTCGCCCAAGTTGGCCGCGCATTTTTCTGGTATTTCCTCGAACAAGGCTCTGTTTCAGCGGGTGGCCGACCTGTGGGCGTGTAGGGACGAACTGGACCTGACCGACGAACAGGCGCGGGTTCTGATGCTGACCCATCGGGGGTTCGTACGGTCCGGCGCGGCGCTTGAGGGTGATGAGGATGCCCGGATGCAAGAGATCAAGGCGCGGCTGGCCTCGTTGGGGACCTCGTTTACCCAAAACCTGCTGGCCGATGAGCGCGACTGGTTCATGGACCTGTCCGAGGATGATTTGGAAGGTCTGCCGGGTTTCGTGGTGGATGCGGCCCGTGCCGCGGGGCAGGATAAGCGCGCGGCGGGACCGGTGGTAACCCTGTCCCGGTCCCTGATCGTGCCGTTCCTGCAATTCTCGTCCCGCCGAGACCTGCGGGAAAAGGCCTATCTGGCCTGGACCGCGCGGGGGGCCAACGGTGGAGAGACAGACAACCGCGAGATTGCCGCCGAAATTCTTCAGCTGCGCGAGGAACGGGCCAAGCTGCTGGGCTATGACAGTTTCGCGGCCTACAAGCTGGAAACCGAAATGGCCCGCACCCCGGACAAGGTCCGAGATCTGCTGATGCAGGTGTGGGAGCCGGCCAAGACCCGCGCTGATGCGGACGCTGAAATCCTGACGCAGATGATGCAGGAAGACGGCGTCAATGGTCCGCTGGAGGCTTGGGACTGGCGCTACTACGCCGAGAAACGCCGCAAGGCCGAGCATGATCTGGATGAGGCCGCGCTGAAACCCTACTTGCAGTTGGACCGTATGATCGAAGCGTCGTTTGTCTGCGCCAATCGCCTGTTTGGATTGGAGTTCGCGCCACTGGACGTACCACTCTATCACCCCGATTGTCGGGCATGGGAGGTGACGCGTAACGGACAGCATATCGCGGTGTTCATCGGTGACTACTTTGCGCGCGGATCGAAACGCTCGGGCGCATGGTGCAGCGCGATGCGGTCGCAGGCCAAATTCCCCAAGGTGCAGGCTCCGGTCGTGATCAATGTCTGCAACTTTGCCAAGGGGGACCCGGCGCTGTTGTCCTATGACGATGCGCGCACGCTGTTCCACGAATTCGGGCACGCTCTGCACCAGATGCTGTCCAACGTGACCTATGAAAGCATCTCGGGCACGTCGGTCGCGCGGGACTTCGTCGAACTGCCCAGCCAGCTTTATGAACACTGGCTGGAAGTGCCCGAAGTTCTGGCCGAGTTCGCCACCCATGCCGAAACCGACGAGCCGATGCCGCAGGACATGCTGGAGAAAGTTCTGAAGGCTGCCAATTTCGATCAGGGGTTCCAGACGGTGGAATATGTCGCCTCGGCGCTGGTTGATCTGGCGTTCCATGATGGTGCAGCCCCGGTTGATCCAATGGCGAAACAGGCCGAGGTGCTGGCCGGGATCGGGATGCCGCAGGCCATCGGGATGCGCCACGCCACGCCGCATTTTGCGCATGTCTTTGCGGGCGACGGATATAGCTCGGGCTACTACAGTTATATGTGGTCCGAGGTGATGGATGCCGACGCCTTTGCCGCGTTTGAAGAGGCGGGTGGGGCTTTTGACCCTGAACGCGCCAAGGCGTTGGAGGACAACATCCTGTCCACCGGCGGTTCGCGCGAGGCCGAGGACCTGTACCTGGCCTTCCGCGGACGCCTGCCGGGCGTCGAAGCCCTGCTGAAAGGACGCGGGTTGATCGCTGCCTAGTATCCCAAAGAACGATCAACGAGGTGCAGGAAGGGCGCGCCTTCCTCACCCCGCCGGACGTTTTCGCAAATCACCTGCGCTGCCGTCACGGGCCGCGTTTCCGATGCGATGTGCGGTGTCACCGTCACATTCGGGTGCGCCCAATAAGGGTGGTCTTCAGGCAAAGGCTCGACCCGGAACACGTCCAGCGTTGCGTGGCCGACCCGACCCGAATTCAGAGCCTCAAGCAGTGCATCGTCGTCGATCAGCGGCCCTCGGCCGGGATTGATGATGCGTGCGCCATTGGGCAGCAGGGCCAGTGTTTCGGCGTTCAGAGTGTTTGTAGTTGCCAGTGTGTCCGGCAACAGCAGGACAACGATTTCGGCCTGTGACAGGGCGGCGCGCAGCCCGTCTTCGCCATGCAAACAGGTGACGCTGGGAATGTCCTTGGCGGAACGGCTCCAACCGGTGACGTCAAAATTCAGCGCGGTCAACGCGCGGGCCGCAGCCTCGCCCAACGCGCCAAGACCCAGAATGCAAACCCGGCGTTCGGTGGCCAATGGCGGCGCGTCAGGTGTCCAGACGCCGTCCTGAACCGTTATGTGCTGATCCATCCCAAGGTGATAGCGCAGCACGTGGCCGACCGCCCATTCGGTCATGCCCTGTGTCAGGCCATGGTCTACCATCCGCGCCAGCGGGACGGTCAGGGTGTCGTTGTCCGCGATCTTCTCGACCCCGGCCCAGAGGCTGAGCACGGCCTTCAGCCGCGTGTAGGGAGTGAAATCCAACAGCCCGCCATTCGGGGCATAGACCACATAGTCGACCTGATCCGGCTCCAACTCGGTGCTCAGGCGAAAGTCCAGCCCCTCTTCGGTCAGGTACTTGGTCAGCAGCGGCTCATAGACGGGCCACAGGGCAGGGCGCGCGGAAAACAGGATATTCACGGGCATGAGGGGCCTTTCGGATCAGCGAGGGCGGTGGACATGGGCGCTTTGGACAATACCGAATGCGGCCATCAGAACCAGCATGGCCGAGCCACCATAGCTGACCATCGGAAGCGGTACGCCCACAACAGGGGCAAGCCCCATCACCATCGACATATTGACGGCAAAGAACAGGAAGAAGTTCAGCGCGATGCCCAGAGTGACCAGCGACGAGAACCGATCCTTGGTCGACAGCGCGGTGACCAGACAGAAGATCAGGATCAGGCCATAGAGGGTCAGCAGGGTGATGCCGCCGACAAACCCAAATTCTTCGGCAAGTGTGGTGAAGATGAAGTCGGTGTGTTTTTCGGGCAGGAAGTTCAGCCGCGATTGCGTGCCCTGCATGAACCCGCGCCCGTTCCAGCCCCCGGACCCCAGCGCGATCTTGGACTGGGTGATGTGATACCCCGCGCCCAGCGGATCGGTTGAGGGGTCAAGAAAGGTGTCGATCCGGCGGAACTGATAATCCTTGAGCAACTGCCACTCGGTCCCGCGGCTGTTGAACACGGTGGCGATCAGGCCGACCACGGCGGCGATGACAGCGGCGAAATAAGCCCAATGGACCCCGGCCAGGAACATCAGTCCGCCACCCGCTGCCAACAGTAGGATCGAGGTGCCGAGGTCCGGCTGTTTCAAAACAAAGAACGTAGGGATCAGAACCAGGACAACCGGGATCAGCACCCAAAGTGGGCGTGACGTTTTATGTGATGGCAACCAGTCGTAATAGGCCGCCAAAACCATGACGAGCGCGACTTTCATGACTTCGGAGGGTTGAAGTCGCATGAAGCCAAGGTCGATCCAGCGCTGCGCACCCATGCCGACCGTTCCGAAAAACTCCACAAACACCAGCAGGGCGATCGAGACGAGATAGGCCAGCACCGACATGTTGCGCCAGAACCAAATGGGCACCAGCGCGATGATGAACATCACCGCAAGGCCCAGCCCGAAACGTTCCATTTGTGGCTCGGCCCACGGGGACCAAGACCCACCGGCCACGGAATACAACATCAGGAACCCGGCGCTGGCCACGCTGATCAGCAAAAGGGTCAGCGGCCAGTTCATATACAGGAACTTGCGGAACCCCGAGGGCGTGGATTTGACGGCGTATTCAAGATAGCTCATGCGCGGTCCTTCTCGGTCGGACGCGCTTTGGGGCGGCGGTCGCCTTCCAGCTGTTTTTGCTGTTCCTTGATACGGTCCCGGTCGGCGGTCGGATAGGCCTCAAGCGGGGGCGTGCCGTTATAGAGCGCCTGCAGCATGATATCGCGGGCCACTGGCGCAGCCGCTTTGGAGCCGCCTCCGCCATGTTCGACTACCACGGCCACGGCATATTTCGGATTGTCATAAGGCGCAAAGCTGACGAACAGGGCGTGATCCCGGCGTTCCCAAGGCAGGTCTTCGTTGCGGATCACGCCCGCGGCACGTTCCGCCTTGGTGATGTTGCGGACCTGACTGGTTCCGGTTTTACCTGCCATGCGGAACTCGTCCGCGATGATGCGGCTGCGATACGCAGTGCCGCGCCGGTCGTTCGAGACCGAGAACATCGCTTGGCGCACCTGTTCTAGGTTATTACGGTTCACCGCCAGCGGCTCACCCGCGCCTGAGGGTTGTTCAACGCCGTTTACCGACCGCACAAGGCGCGGTGTCACCGCGCGCCCGGTTGCAATGCGCGCCGTCATCACCGCCAGTTGTAGCGGTGAGGCCAGCATGAAGCCCTGACCAATCGAGGCGTTTGCCGTATCGCCCACCAGCCAGTCCTGCCCGTGCACGCGCTGCTTCCATTCCTGGTTCGGCGCAAGCCCGGCAGCCACGGCGGACATCGGAATGTCGTGTTTGACGCCCAGTCCGAAGGTGCGCGCCATGTCCGAGATATTGTCGATCCCTACCTTCAGGGCCACTTCGTAATAATACACGTCGCAGCTGCGTTTCAGCGAAGTTTCCAGATCAACCGTGCCATGCCCGCCTCGTTTCCAGCAGTGGAAGCGGCGGCTGCCCACCTTCAGGTGGCCGGGGCAATAGACGGTGTTCGAGGGGCCGATCACCCCGGCCTCAAGCGCGGCCATGGCGGTGATCATCTTAAAGGTCGAGCCCGGGGGATAGGTGCCCTGCACTGTCTTGTTCGCCAGCGGACGGTAGTTGTCCTGCGTCAGCGTCCGGTAGTCGGCGACCGAGATGCCGCGCACGAACAGGTTCGGATCGAAACTGGGGGCGGAACTGATGGCGCGGATGTCGCCGGTTTCACAGTCGATCACCACGGCGGCGGCGCTTTCACCGGCCAGCCGGGCCTGCGCGTATTGTTGCAAGTCGGCGTCCACCGAAAGCTGCAGATCGGCTCCGGCGGTGCCTTCCTGCCGGTCCAGTTCGCGCATCACGCGGCCGGTGGCGTTGACCTCGACCCGCTTGGCCCCGGCCTTGCCGCGTAAAGCGATTTCCTGCTTGGCTTCCAGCCCGACCTTGCCGATCTGGAACCGGGGGATGCGCAGCACCGGTTCGGGGTCTTCGATTTGGCTGAGGTCATAGTCGCTGACCGGGCCGACGTAGCCGACCACATGGGCGAAGTCCTCATATCGCGGGTATTGCCGGGTCTGCCCCACTTCGGGGATCACGCCGGGCAGGGCCGGGGCGTTGACGGCAACCTTCGAGATATCTTCCCAGGTGACCTGATCGGCCAGCGTCACCGGCAGGAATGGGGCTGACCTGCGCATCTCAGTTTTGGCCCGCGCGATCTCATCCTCGGTCAGGGGGATCAATTGGGACAGTTTGGCAATCACCTCGTCCACATCACCCGCATCCTCGCGCACCATGACGATCCGGTATGAGGGTGAGTTCTGACCGATAATTTCTCCGTTCCGATCATAGATCCGGCCACGGGTGGGCGGGATCAGGCGGATGTTGATCCGGTTTTCCTCGGCCAGCAGGCGGTACTCATCGGCCTGATCCACCTGCATGAACCGCATTCGCGCGGCCAGCCCGCCGATAAAGGCGGCCTGCAACCCACCCAGTATCAGTGCCCTGCGAGGCAGGCGTTTATAGGCGAGGCCTTGGGCTTTGGGTTTGCGCTGCTTCATCCCCGCGCCCCCATTGCGCCGGTTTCGGCCGAGGATTTACGCCGCACCCCGAATCCGTTCTGGCTGAGCAGAACGATCAAAGGATAAACCGCAATTGTCAGAACCACTTGGATCACCACGGGCCCCAATGCTGCCTGTTGCACCGACAGAATAGCAAGAATGATGCGATTCAGCATAAAAACAGCCGTGATCGCCACGGCGACGGTGGTCCACTCGCCGACAAAGCCCGAGTCCCGCAAACCAAACGCGGCCGAGCGCAGGTAAGCGGTGCCCAGAACCACCAGCGCCGCCAGCAGGCCGGGCGGGCGTTGCAGCAACAGATCAGCCATCAGCATGACGATGGCGACCAGCAGCGTCGGCACATACTCGGGCCGCCGCAGCACCCAGGCAAAGGTCAGCGCGATCAGCAAGTCCGGAAAGGGCCAGCGATCCGGTTTTGTATCCAGCGGTAGAAGGTGCAGGAACAGGATCAGTGCGGCCAGAAACAGGTACAGGCCCCGCTTGGACCAAAGCTGCGAGGTCTGACTATCCATCACCAACCTCCACCGGAGGCAGCGCTGCTGCGGGCTGGGTGGGGCCAACGATGCGGCCCGGATCCCGAATGGTGGGGGCTGACTGGTACCGCAACACACGCAAGAATTCGAGCCGTTCGAAGTCTGCCGACAGACGTACCCGCAGGCGGCCTCCGGGATCGGCGGTGATCTGGCCGATCAGCAGGCCGGCCGGGAATACGCCACCATCGCCTGAGGTCACAACACGGTCACCGGGACGAACCAGTTCGCGGTTCTCCAGAAACTCGACGGCGGGGGCTGGGGTATTGTCGCCAGTGATCAGGGCGGTTTGGCCCGAGGGCTGAATAGTTGCCGGGATCGCGCTGGAGGCGTCGGTCATCAGGATCACCCGGGCCGTATCCGGGCCCACGCCCGAGATGCGCCCAACCACACCGATCCCGTCCATCGTGGCCCACCCATCGGTGATGCCGTCGCGTTCACCCACGTTCAACAGCACGGACTGCCGGAAGGGCGAGCCGCTGTCGGCCATCACAACGCCGGTGATATAGGTCAGGCGCGGATCGAGGCGGACGTTGTTCAAATCCAGCAGCCGGGCGTTTTCCTGCTCCAGCTGCAAAGCGGCCTCTTTCCAGGCGCGCATCAGGCGCAACTCGCTGCGCAATTCCTGGTTCTGTTCGCTCAGGCGCTGATAGCTTTGGAAATCGCGGGCCAGATTGACCACGGCGGTGACCGGGACCATCGCCCATTCCATCGACGGCACGACCCGGTCGACGACCTGTGCACGGAACCGTTCAACCCGCGGGCTGTCGATACGCCAGACCAGAAAGATGGCCAGCAGGCACAGCACCACGATCCCCAGCAGCAGGCGGCGCAAGGGGGTGGTGTATTCGTCGCGCTGTGATCGGTCTTTTGCCACAGGTTACCTTCCCGTGCTGCTCGTGCCGAGTTTACCCTATTTGCAAAGGGTGCGCGCCTTAGCTTTCGTAGTCAATCGCGTGGCGCAGCTGTTTTTCGTATTCCAAGGCCTTGCCAGTACCCAAAGCCACACAATTCAGGCTTTCATCGGCAATCGACACGGCCAGACCGGTCTGTTCACGCAGCGCCAGATCCAGATCACCTAACAGCGCGCCGCCGCCGGTCAGCATCACGCCCCGGTCCACGATGTCGGCGGCCAGATCGGGCGGCGTGGTTTCCAGCGCGGTCATCACCGCCTCGCAAATCTGCTGCACGGGTTCCGAAAGCGCCTCGGCCACCTGGGCCTGGCTGATCTCAATCTCTTTCGGCACGCCGTTCAGCAGGTCGCGGCCACGGATATGCATCGACTGACCACGGCCATCGTCGGGCATCCGTGCGGTACCGATGGTGGTCTTGATGCGTTCAGCCGTAGATTCACCTACCAGCAGGTTCTGCTGACGACGCAGGTACGAAATAATGGCCTCGTCCATCCGGTCTCCACCAACACGGACCGAGCGGGCGTAGACGATATCACCCAGTGACAGAACCGCGACCTCGGTTGTGCCGCCGCCGATATCAACGACCATGTTCCCGGTCGGATCCGTGATTGGCATCCCGGCGCCAATAGCCGCAGCGATGGGTTCCGCGATCAGGCCCGCGCGGCGGGCGCCTGCGGACAGAACCGACTGACGGATCGCACGTTTTTCAACCGGTGTCGCGCCATGGGGGACGCAAACGATAATCTTGGGTTTCGAAAAGGTCGAGCGTTTATGCACCTTGCGGATGAAGTGCTTGATCATCTCTTCGGCGGTGTCAAAATCGGCAATCACACCTTCGCGCATTGGGCGGATCGCCTCGATCGAACCGGGGGTCCGGCCCAGCATCAGCTTGGCGTCTTCGCCAACGGCCAGCACTTTTTTCACACCGTCTTTGACGTGATAGGCCACCACGGACGGCTCAGACAGGATCACGCCACGCCCTTTGACATAAACCAGCGTGTTCGCTGTCCCAAGGTCGATAGCCATGTCCGCTGTGAACAGGCCGCCCAGATTGCCAAAGATCCCCATGATTCCCCTGATCCTGTATGTCGATTTTTCTACTGCCCGCGACTCGACGGTTCCGGGACGGATGACTTATAGGGTGCCAGCACGCCCGGTAAAAGGGCTGATTCCGCGACAATCAGCACCTTTCCGCCTTATTGAGAGGGACTTTAGAAGGCAACATGCTCTCTTATCAACACATTTACCACGCCGGGAATCTGGCTGATGTGCAAAAGCACGCTTTATTGGCAATTGTGCTGGAGTATCTGACCCGTAAAGACAAACCGCTGACCTATCTGGAAACCCATTCGGGCCGGGGTTTGTACAAGCTGGACGCGGCCGAAGCGGTTCGCACTGGCGAGGCCGAGGCCGGCATCCGGCGCGTCCAACAGGCCAAGTGGTTTGACGCGGACCATCCGCTGGAACAGGCGATCCGCGCTGTTCAGAATAGGCATGGGGCTGAGGCCTACCCCGGATCGCCGCTGATCGCCGCCAATTTGCTGAGAGATCAGGACAGCCTGCATTTTGCCGAGCTGCACCCGCAGGAACATTCCGCGCTGGCCATGGCGATGTCATCTTATGGGGCCAAGGTGTACCAGCAGGACGGGTATGAATTGGCCCAGTCTCTGCTGCCCCCGACGCCTCGACGCGGTGTGGTGCTGATTGACCCGAGCTATGAGGTGAAGTCGGAATATGACCGACTGCCGGGAACAATCGGCAAGCTGCATTGCAAATGGAATGTAGGTGTGATTGCGCTGTGGTATCCGATCCTGACGGACAAACGCCACACTGCGATGATTTCCGCCCTGAAATCTCTGAATCTGCCGAAAATCCTGTGTCACGAAGTCAGGTTCGACCCTGTGAGGGAAGGGCATCGCATGGTGGGGTCGGGTATGTTCATCATCAACGCGCCCTATGGGCTCGAGGATGAAATGGCCCGCCTGTCAACGCTGTTCAAATCTCTGAGAGCTTAATTTTTGAAAAAGGGGTGGTGCTCCCGCCTCGCTTGCCCGCATCAAAGATGCAGCCAACCGAGTTGGGCCCGGCAGCGCGCCTGCGGCGCGCTGCCGGGCCCAAAACCCAAGAAGGGTCGGCGAAGCCGGGCCGCCGCGGGTGCGGGAGCCCCTGCCTTTCGTTTAGGTCAGGTCCTTGTAGCTGATCTCGCGCGCGTCAGCGCCGGGGCCGGTTTTCTCGCGACGTACCTTCAGGCGGTTCAGTGCGTGGATATAAGCCTTGGCCGAGGCCACCACCGTATCGGTGTTGGCGGATTGACCGGTGGCGATCATACCATCCTCTTCCAAGCGCACCGAAACCGTGGCCTGCGCATCGGTGCCTTCGGTCACCGCATGCACCTGATAGAGCTGCAGCCGGGCGGTGTTCGGATAGATCACGCGGATCGCCTTGAATGTCGCATCCACCGGCCCGTCGCCGTGTTCGGTGGCGATGACATCCTGGCCGTCCACTTCCAGTTCGACTGTCGATTCCGCCTGACCGCCGGTACCGCAGGTGACCTTCATCGACACCAGCTGCAGGTGGTCGTTGCTCTCGTCATCATCCAACGTCATCAACGCAATGAGGTCGTCGTCGAACACCTCTTTCTTGCGGTCGGCCAGATCCTTGAACCGAACGAAGATGTCCTTGAGCTGGTTGTCTCCGACCTCATACCCCAGCGTTTCCAGCTTATCGCGCAACGCGGCCCGACCCGAGTGCTTGCCCAAGGGCAGAGATGTCCCCGACAACCCGATATCCTCGGGGCGCATGATCTCGAAGTTTTCGCGGTTCTTCAACATCCCGTCTTGGTGGATGCCGCTTTCATGCGCGAAAGCGTTCTTGCCGACGATGGCCTTGTTGAACTGCACGTTGAAGCCCGACACCGTCGCCACGCGGCGCGAGATGTGCATGATCTTGGTGGTGTCGATGCCCGTGTTCCACGGCATGATGTCGTTGCGGGTGCGCAGCGCCATCACCACTTCTTCCAAAGCGGTGTTGCCTGCCCGCTCACCCAAGCCATTGATGGTGCATTCGATCTGACGCGCACCGCCAGCCACGGCGGCCAGAGAGTTCGCGGTCGCCATGCCAAGGTCGTTGTGGCAGTGGGTGGCAAAGATTACCTCATCCGCGCCCGGAACAGTTTCGATCAGTCGCTTGATCAGATCGGCGGATTCCAACGGGGCGGTATAGCCGACAGTGTCGGGGATGTTGATCGTGGTCGCGCCGGCCTTGATCGCAATCTCGATCACGCGGCACAGGTAATCCCATTCCGTCCGGGTCGCGTCCATCGGCGACCACTGCACGTTTTCGCAGAGGTTGCGCGCGTGGCTGACGGTTTCGTGGATTTTCTCGGCCATCTCGTCCTGGGTCAGGTTCGGAATGGCGCGGTGCAGCGGAGAGGTGCCGATGAAGGTGTGAATCCGGTTCTTCCCGGCGTGTTTCACCGCCTCCCAGCAGCGATCGATATCGGCGAAGTTGGCGCGGGCCAGACCGCAAATGCGGCTGTTTTTCGATCGTTGGGCGATTTCCGAAACCGCTTTGAAATCACCCTCGGATGCGATGGGGAAACCGGCTTCGATGATGTCGACGCCCATTTCGTCCAGCAGCTCGGCGATCTCGAGCTTTTCGTCATGGGTCATGGTTGCGCCGGGGCTCTGCTCGCCGTCGCGCAAAGTGGTGTCGAAGATCAAGACGCGGTCTTGGTCGGTCACGTTGGTCATGGGATTCTCTTTCTTCTTCTGTCCTAAAGCCTATGGCGCGCGGGCGTCCTCCTCTGAGCGGGCGCGCCGGATGGCACGCTCAGAGGCGGATTAGGATCAGTAGGCCACGCAGAGACGCACCGCGAATGGCGGTGTCGGCAATCAGGATATCTGCGCGGTTGATCATGGGATTGAGGTTATACAGAGCCGCCCCGGAATGAAAAGAGCAATTTGCGACGTAACTGCAGGTGAGCGGTTTCTTTTCCGTGCCGCATTGATCCGTGCGGGCAGGCGGCTAGGTGGTTCGCCATGGAAAAAGCACTGATCATCGGCGCATCAGGAGGGATCGGACGGGCAGTGTGCCAGCGCTTGCGCGGGCAGGGCGTGGCGGTGACTGGCCTGTCACGTTCGACAGACGGCTTTGACCTGACTGACCCTGATGGTGTGGATCGCACTCTGAGTGCACTCACTGGGTTGTTCGATCTGATCCTTGTTGCGACTGGCGCGCTGGAGATCAACGGCGCGGCCCCGGAAAAGACCATCCGCGCCGTATCTGCACAGGCGATGATGGACCAGTTCGCCTTGAATGCCGTAGGCCCGGCCTTGGTTCTGAGCCATGCGGCACGCCTGTTACCTTCTTATCGTCGCGCGGTCTTCGCCGTGCTTTCGGCGCGCGTGGGCTCGATCGGGGATAATCGGCTGGGCGGTTGGGTCAGCTACCGGGCGGCGAAAGCGGCAGTAAACCAGATCATTCACACGGCAGCCATCGAACTGGCCCGCACGCACAAACAGGTGATCTGTGTTTCGCTGCATCCCGGAACGGTGAAAACGGACTTTACCAGGAAGTATCTCGGGCGACATCCTGCTGTAACCACGGACGAGGCTGCATCGAACTTACTGAAGGTGATGGCGCAACTGACCCCGGCGGATACCGGCGGGTTTTTTGACTGGGCGGGAAAACCGGTGCCGTGGTAGCGGTTCTGCTTCAGCCGTCAGAGCTGTCTGGGTTCGACGGGGCCGTTTCAGCGGGCACCACGGAAGGAGCATCATCCGCCGTTGCCAGCGCGCCGTTGTCCCAAGTGCCGGTTTCTGTTTCGCCGTTGGCATAGCGTACCGTACCTGCGCCATGGCGTTTCGCGTCGACGAAATGACCCTCGTAGACATCGCCGTTGGGATAGGTTGCAACCCCCTCTCCGGTGATCTTGCCTTCGGTCCATTGACCCGAATAGGAGAACCCGTTCGCCATGATGATTTCGCCCTGCCCGTGTCGTTTGCCCGCGTCGAAATCGCCGGAATAGGTGGTGCCGTCCGGATAGGTGGAAAGCCCGTTGCCCTGCCGCAGACCATCTGCCCAATCCCCCTCATAACTGGACCCGTCGGCTGAGGTCAGAATGCCATTGCCATGCGGCTTGGCGTTCTTGAACTGGCCCTTGTAGACGGTGCCGTTGGGATAGGTCGAAACGCCTTGACCCTCGATCACCCCGGCGATCCAGTCGCCATCATAGGTTGAGCCGTCCGTATAGGTGATGCGGCCCTTGCCCTCGGCCAGATCGGCCTTGAAATCACCTACGTAAATCGAACCGTCGGGATAGGTTACCTCGCCCAAACCTTCAATCAGGCCGCTGGTCCATTGGCCGGTGTAAACATACCCGTCGGTCCCGGTATAGGTCCCCTGACCGTGGCGTAAGTCATCGGCATAGTCGCCTTCGTAGACATCGCCATTGGCATAGATCACCTTGCCCTTGCCCTGACGCCGCCCGTCGACCAGCTCGCCTTCGTAAATGTCCCCGTTGACATAGGACAAGCGCCCGGTTCCGGTGATGCGGTCCTCGGCCCAGCCACCGGCATAGGTCATTCCGTCGGGCAGGGTCAGGCTGCCCTGACCATGGCGCTGACCATCCTTGACGTCGCCTTCATAGACACCGCCTTCGGCATAGGTGATCTTGCCGTTGCCCTGCTTGACACCATCGACCCAATCGCCGTCAAAACTGTAGCCGCTGGGGTCGGTCATCACTCCCTTGCCGTGATAGCGGGCGTTCTGAAAGCCACCTTCGTAACGTGCGCCATTGGCGTAGATCGCAACACCGGTGCCGTTGATCGACCCGTTTGACCATTCGCCGTCATAGCTGCCGCCATCGGCATAGATGATCTTGCCGCGCCCCTCGGGCTGACCCTTGGCAAACATCCCCTCATAGACCGAGCCATTTACATAGAGGGCGATGCCCGCGCCTTGTATCTCGCCCTCGACCCATTCGCCGCTGTATTCGAACCCGTTTGGCAGGCGGTAGGTGCCAGTCCCGTGGCGCAGGCCGTTTTCAAAGGTGCCTTCGTAGACGCCCCCGACCTCATCATCCTTGGTGATCACCTGACCGTTCTGAGCGGCGGCACCCGCGGCGATCAGGGCCACGGCGGATGCGGCAATTGAAATGCGGAAAGCGTTCATGATCGGTCCTGCCTGTCCGGGGTTCTTCCTTTTGCGCAAAACTACGGCACGCGCAGGGGCAGAGCAACGGGTTTTGCCGCATTTGCCTTTCACTCACGCAATGATCTGCTAAATGGCAGTAAGACCGACGAGGGCAAGAGGGCAGCATGGCCGACCGTTTCCGCATCACTCTGGCGCAACTCAACCCCACCGTGGGGGACATCGAAGGTAATGCCGCCAAGGCGTTAGCCGCGTGGGATCAGGCGCGCGAGGCCGGCGCCGATCTGGTGGCGTTCCCCGAGATGTTCATCACCGGGTACAATACGCAGGATCTGGTGATGAAGCCGGTGTTTCATCAGGCGGCAATGGCAGCGGTCGAAAAGCTGGCCGCGCAATGTGCCGACGGCCCGGCGGTGGCGATTGGAGGTCCCTGGGTCGAGGGTGGCAGCCTATACAATGCCTACCTGATCCTCAAAGGTGGCCGGATCGGCAGCAAGGTGCTGAAACATCACCTGCCCAACGAAACGGTATTCGACGAGGTGCGCCTCTATGACTCTGGTCCGTTGGGTGGACCTTATGCGGTTGGCAATACGCGCATCGGCAGCCCGATCTGCGAGGATGGCTGGCACGCGGACGTGGCCGAAACGCTCGAAGAGACCGGAGCCGAGTTCCTGCTGATCCCCAATGGCTCGCCCTATTTCCGCAACAAATACGATGTCCGCCTGAACCATATGGTTGCCCGCGTGGTCGAAACTGGCCTGCCGTTGATCTACCTGAACATGGTGGGCGGGCAGGATGATCAGGTCTTTGACGGGGCCACCTTCGGCCTGAACCCGGGCGGAGAGCTTGCGTTTCGGATGCCGGTTTTCGACGAGGTCGTGGCCCATATCGACCTTGAGCGCGGCGATGACGGCTGGCGCATCGTGCCAGCCGAGATCGTGCCGCAGCCCGATGAATGGGAGCAGGACTATCGCGCGATGGTGCAATCGCTGCGCGATTACATGGGCAAGACCGGGTTCAAGAAGGTTCTGCTGGGTCTGTCGGGTGGGGTCGATTCCGCCTTAGTCGCCACCATTGCCGTGGATGCCATCGGGGCCGAGAATGTCCGCTGTGTGATGCTGCCATCGGAATATACCAGCCAAGCGTCATTGGACGATGCCGAGGTCGTCGCCAAGGCGTTGGGCGTTCACTATGACTATGTGCCGATCTCGGACAGCCGGGCGGCGGTGACCGAGACTTTGGCCCCGCTGTTTGCTGGTCGAGATGAGGACCTGACCGAAGAGAATATCCAGTCCCGCCTGCGTGGATTGCTGTTGATGGCGATCTCGAACAAGTTTGGCGAGATGTTGCTGACCACCGGGAACAAATCCGAGGTCGCGGTGGGCTATGCCACGATCTACGGCGACATGAACGGTGGATACAACCCGATCAAGGACCTGTACAAGACCCGCGTGTTCGAGACCTGCCGCTGGCGCAATGCCAATCACCGCGACTGGATGATGGGCCCTGCGGGTGAGGTGATCCGCCCCTCGGTCATCGACAAACCCCCCAGCGCTGAACTGCGCGAAGATCAGAAGGACAGCGATAGTCTGCCCGATTATCCGGTTCTGGACGCGATTCTGGATATTCTGGTCGATCAGGAGGGCTCGATCGCCGATTGCGTGGCCGCCGGTTTCGACGAGGCTGACGCGCGGCGGGTCGAGCATCTGATCTATATCAGCGAGTACAAGCGCTTTCAGTCCGCCCCGGGAACGCGGCTGACCAGCCGGGCGTTCTGGCTGGACCGCCGGTATCCGATTGTGAACCGCTGGCGGGACCGGGGCTGAACTGAGCGGGAGTCGCTTAAAGACGTCAACAATGATGTTTCGTAATTCGATCTATTTTTCCAATGATTGGATTATTGTTTCCCGAAAGCGGATAACGTTTTGATTTTCCGGGCGGTCAGGGAACTGATCGCTTGAAATTGAGACATTTTTTTGCCACATTTTGGCTTAATTGACGCCTCACATGGGGCGGTGTGACCTCAATTCGTTGTGTGAACTGTGTCGCACATATGGTGAATATCTGAGTTAACGATTTGGTGTTATTATGTATGAGGGATATGACAAGCCGCTTCACCCACCGTTAAGGTACAAGTCGATGGAATCCGAAGCCCGGGTTCTGGACGAGGCCAAGCTTGACTCGGCGATTGCTGATCTTCTTCGGGAAGAAGAAAGCGAAGAGCCCGAGCCTGCGGCCGAGGCAGCGAAACCCAAAACGACCTTCCCGATTCTGCCCGAACAAGCGGAAATGGACGAAGAGGTGCAGCCCCGCAATACTGGCCTTGCGGCAACCTTGCGCCAGAAATGGGCCGAACTGAGCGGCGCAGCGTAAACTTCCAGTGAATTCAAGCAGTGCGGCGCGGGTTTTCTCGCGCCTGTTGGCGTGTGCGCCACAGCTGTCAAAAAACATCTCGCCTGCGGCAGAAGGCATGTTGCCTAGGCGCCCGTCCCACGCATTCATGGCGGCCCGAGCCATGATGTAAGAGCGGTTGATGCCCGGTCCCAAACCAACCCCCGTCGAACCCGATCTGCACCTGCCCAAAACCGTAGACGTCGTTGTCATCGGCGGCGGTATCATCGGTGCATCGACCGCGTTGGAACTGGCGGAACGCGGGGCCTCGGTGCTGTTGTGCGAAAAGGGGCAGATTGCGGGCGAGCAAAGCTCTCGTAACTGGGGGTGGGTCCGTCTGGGGATGCGTGACCCGCGGGAGATTCCGTTGATGGTCGAGTCGCTGCATCTTTGGCAGGGGCTGGATCAGCGCATCGGGCGCGAAACGGGCTATACGCGCGCGGGCATCCTGTTTGGCGCTTCGGGCAAGCGCGGCAGAGGCAACCTGGAGCGGTGGTTGCGCCACGTGAACGGGTTGCAGACCGGTGCGAAGCTGGTTTCGGGGTCCGAGTTGAACGATCTGCTGCCGGGCAATCAGGTCTCTCATGAGTGTGCCCTTTTCATGCCGCAGGATGGCCGCGCGGAACCGCAACTGGCCGCCCCCGCAATTGCCGAGGCAGCGCGAGATCGCGGTGCGGTTCTGATGACCAATTGCGCCGTCCGCAGCGTCGATGCCGGCGATGGTCGCATCGCAGGAGTATTCACCGAACGAGGCCGCGTGGCCTGTGACTACGTCGTTCTGGCGGGCGGCGCCTGGTCGCGCCTGTTTGCCGGGAACGCGGGGATCGACCTGCCGCAATTGAAGGTTCTGAATACGGTTCTGCGGACCTCACCGGTGGAAGGACCGGACGCGGCGCTCTGGTCCGACGATTTTGCCATGCGGAAACGGGCGGACGGGGGCTATTCCATCGCGTCGGGGCATGAAAACACGGTGGATATCGTGCCTGACAGTTTTCGGCTGGCGCGGCAGTTCCTGCCCGCATTTGCACAGGAATGGCGATCGCTGCGGTTTCGTCTGTCAAAGCGTTGGAGCATCGAAGCGCAGCAGGACCGAACCTGGCTGCCCACAGATGTCTCTCCGTTCGAACACTGCCGCGTGCTGGACCCCGAGCCCTCGCCCAAAGCTCTGCGGCAGGCCTGGGCCGCAGCGCGCAAAGGGTTCCCGGTGTTGGAGCAGACCGAGCTTGTCCAAAGCTGGGCCGGCCTGATTGACGTCACACCGGATGCGGTACCGGTGATCTCGGGCGTGAATCACTTGCCGGGCATGTTCATCGCAACAGGGTTTTCGGGCCATGGGTTTGGTATCGGCCCGGCAGCGGGCCGTTTGATGGCTGATCTGGTTGCTGGAACCACGCCCTGCGTCGATCCGGCCGCCTTCCGCCTGTCCCGTTTCACGGATGGCTCAAAGGTGCGGCCGGACCCCGGATACTGAAGGCCTAGCCCATCATCTGATAGCTGACCGGCACAAAGCGGAACCCGTCACCGCGGGTTTCGACAAAGCCAGCGGCAGGGAAGGGCATGTGATAGCCGATCATCGGCACTTTGTCGGCAGCCAGCATTCCCAGAACATTGCGCCGCGATGCGGTGGCCGCCGCCTTGTCCATGTCAAACCTCACTTCCCATTCCGGATGGGCAAAGGACCAGACATAGTGGTTGGCCAGGTCGGCGGTCAGAACCAGCCGCTGACCGTTGCTTTCCAGATGATAAACCGTGTGGCCGGGCGTGTGCCCATAAGCCGCGACGGCGGTGATGCCCGAGGCAACTTCACCGCCGTCTTCGACAAAGGTCATTTTCTCGGCCAGCGGTGTCACCTTGGTGGCCACCAGATCACCGACCCGGTTTCCTGACTCTTGCGCCGCCCAGAAATCATACTCGGGTGATGCGGTGACATAACGTGCATTTGGGAAGGTCGGCGCGTCATTCGTGGTCATACCACCGATATGGTCGGGGTGCATGTGGGTGATGACAACGACGTTGATCTGATCCGGGGTGACACCCGCATCCGCCAGCGCAGCCTGAATGCCACCTTTACCAAGGCCAGTGTCGAACAGCACCAGTTCGGACCCGGTATTGACCAGCGTGGGGGTGAAGAAGAACTGCGCCACGTCCGACGAGATGAAGTTGTCGGCCGACACCTTGGCGAAATCCTCATCCGAGGCGCCACCGCCGAAAATCTCTTTGGCACCGTCACGGGGCAGGCTGCCATCCAGCAACGTGGTGACAGTGAAATCACCAAGTTTGAAGGATTTGGCGATGGTCGAGTTCGCCTTGGTCTCGGTTCCCGCAGCCAAAAGCGGGGTCGCTGCTGCAGCAAACGGCAAAGCAGCCGCGGAGCCCAGTGCAGCGCGGCGTGTGAGTTTGATGGTCATTGTGGTTCTCCCTGTCAGAACACCTGTAGGTGAGTTAGGACGGCAAGAGGTCCTTGCCAGACTATACCCCTATGAAGTGGGCTGCGTGGATGAACATGTCGTGTTAATTCTTTTTCATGCCCCGATCAGAAAACAAAACTGTCCCAACTGGCGAAAGTGTCGAGCGCTTTTTGTCGGCCGTGGAACCGGCGTCAAAAGCCGCCGACGCGCAGGTGCTGAACGCCCTGTTCCGCAAAACAACCGGGTTCGAGCCGGTCATGTGGGGCCCATCGATCGTGGGCTACGGCCGCTATCACTACCGCTATAAATCCGGACGTGAGGGCGACTTTCTGGCCACAGGCTTTTCGCCGCGCAAGGCGGCGCTGTCGATCTACATCATGCCCGGCTATGCGGATTTCGGCGATATCCTGACCCGACTGGGCAAGCACAAACTGGGCAAGTCCTGCCTTTATGTGAACAAGCTGGCGGATATTGATCTGGACGTTCTGGCCGAGTTAATCCGCGCCGGGCTTGAGGATCTCGAGCAGCATTGGCCAGTCGAACCGACCTGAATTGCTTGCCGGACAATTCTCTAACCGGGAAGCTGAAAAGGGCGTTCGTCTGGACAATTGACCAATCCTGTGACATGAGCCGCGCCAACAGGAGACACCCATGACCACCACCCGTTTTGCCCCGTCGCCCACCGGTTACATCCATGTGGGCAACCTGCGCACCGCCCTGATGAACTATCTGATCGCCCGCAAGGCCGGCGGCACGTTCATCCTGCGCATCGACGACACTGATCCTGAGCGGTCGAAAGAAGAATATGTCGACGCCATCAAACAGGATATGGAGTGGCTGGGCCTGCATTGGGACCGGATTGAACGTCAGTCCGACCGGCTGGACCGCTATGCCGAGGCCGCCGATAAGCTGCGCGAAATGGGCCGGTTTTACGAGGCGTTCGAAACGCCGACCGAGCTGGACCTGAAGCGCAAGAAGCAACTGAACATGGGCAAGCCGCCGGTCTATGACCGCGCCGCGCTGAACCTGTCGGACGCCGAGAAAGAGGCCCTGCGCGCCGAGCGTGGCAATGGCGTCTGGCGCTTCAAGCTGGATCATGAACGGATCGAGTGGAATGACGGCATTCTCGGCGACATCTCGATCGATGCGGCCTCGGTCTCTGACCCGGTGCTTATCCGCGGTGACGGTCAGGTTCTCTATACGATTGCGTCGGTGGTGGATGATACCGAGATGGGCGTGAGCGATGTTGTGCGCGGTTCGGACCACGTGACCAATACCGCGACGCAGATTCAGATCATCGAGGCGCTGGGCGGAACCTGCCCGCGTTTCGCGCACCATTCATTGCTGACCGGCCCGCAGGGTGAGGCGCTGTCGAAGCGTCTGGGCACGCTGGCCTTGCGTGACCTGCGCGAACAGGGCGTGCAGCCGATGGCGCTGCTGAGCTTGATGGCGCGCCTGGGTTCGTCTGATCCGGTTGAGCTGCGTTCGGATATGGCGGAACTGATCGAAGGGTTCGACGTCAACCGTTTTGGCGCGGCGCCGACCAAGTTCGACGTGCAGGACTTGTTCCCGCTGACCGCCAAGCACCTGCAATCGCTGCCGCTGGCCGATGTTGCGGATGCCGTCGCCGAGGCTGGCGTGCCAGCAGAGTTGGCCGAACCCTTCTGGGCGATGGCGCGTGAAAACATCACCACTCTGGGTGATCTCAAAGGCTGGTGGGAGCTGTGCCGCGACGGGGCGGAGCCTCTGATTGCTGATGAGGACCGCGACTTCATCGCTGAAGCCGTGGCTCTGCTGCCCGAAGGCCCGTTCGATGGCGAGACCTGGGGCACCTGGACCAAAGCCGTGAAAGAGGCCACTGGTCGCAAGGGCAAAGGTCTGTTCATGCCGCTGCGCAAGGCGCTGACCGGGATGGAGCGTGGGCCGGAAATGGCAACCCTGCTTCCGCTGCTACAGGTAATCCGCGCGCGCGGCTGATCACAACAGAACAGAATTCAGAAAGGCGGGGTTCAATGGCCCCGCCCTTTTCTATGCGGTCTGTACGATCGAAACCGACAAACGATTTAGACGGTCATCGACGAATTCCGTCTCGGTCGGTTTCAACTGCTGGTGCCGGGGATAGCGCGGTTCCGCCCTGTCGTTCAAAATCGGCGCGTCCCATCCATCGGTCGTGGCAAAGAACCGGTCCGCACCGTCCTCGCCAAAGGTGCGCAGATACCCCTGCACGACCACGTCGATATAACTGAGTAACAGCGGATGGCGATTGCTCGGTTCGGCGTGACGGCCCTGCGGCACCGCGTAAACGGCGATTTCAACATCATGGGTCAGGGGATGCGTGACGGCGTGGGTCGTGGGAACCCGGTCATAGGCCCATTCCCGTTCGTCCAGTGCTGCCCAGTCGTTTTTCGGAACATGGGCGATCATCCCCTCGATCAGGGATTCGGGGTCCGGGATTGCGGTCAGAAAGGCCACGGGGCGCAGGTCGGTGTGCCGCCACGCCCGTCGCCAACCCTTCAATTGCGCTGGATGTGGGTCGGGAAAATCATGGGTCGCAAGGTTCACGAGGCTGCCATAGCCAAAGAAATAGGGGTCTGCCATGCGCCGTCAGGTCCTTTTTGAGCGATTGATGTATGTCAAACCGCTTTTTTGCCGGACATGCAATAAGGTCGCATCTTGAAATTTGGGAGGTCTCGATGAGGATTACCAAACGGACAAATATCGCGGTGCGCCTGTTGATGTATTGCGCGGCGCATCAGGATCGGCTGGTGACAAAGGCCGAGATCGCCGATGTGTGCAACATCTCGGAAAACCATTTGGCGCAGGTGATCAACCAACTGAGCCAGCTGAACTACCTGAGCACGCAACGCGGTCGCAACGGTGGCATGTCTCTGGCACGTCCGGCTGATCAAATTCGCATCGGCTCGGTGTTCCGCCATGTCGAAGGCAACCTGCCGATTGCCGAGTGCTTTGCTGATGCAGACAACACCTGCCCCCTGACGGATGCCTGCCGGTTGCGGCTGGCGCTGCAGGACGCGGCCGAGGTGTTCTATGCCTCGTTGGACGAGATCACGCTAGACGCGCTGGTATGCGACAACGACCACTTGCTGCAAATCCTGCAACCGGTCGCCTGCGTGCGCTGAGATCAGTCGGTGGCCCGCAGAATGCGGGCCGGACGTACGGCCAAGGGACGCAGGGCAAAGGCAAGGCCCGCGCCCAAGGTCACCAAAATGCCGGCAAGAACGATGCTCAGGGCTGAGGTCCAGATGACCGAGAAGCCGGTGTCGAAGATGTAAGTGGCAACGGCCCATCCGCCCAAAATACCGGTCAGCAACGCAACGGCCCCGGCCGCCGCCCCAAGCAGGGCCGAGCGCAGGGCAAAGCTGATCAATATGCGCCGCCGGTCCGCGCCCAGCGTCTTCAGGATCGCGGATTCGTAACGGCGTGCGGTTTCACCCGCGGCGGCGGCTCCGATCAGCACCAGAAAACCGGTCAGCAAGGATATTCCCGCTCCGTAAGACGTCGCGGCGGCCAGCCCGCCCAGCAGACCCGAGACGCGGTCAATCGCGTCCCGCACCCGAATTGCGGTGATGTTGGGGAACTGGCCTGCCAGATCGCGCAGAATGTCTGCCTCGGCCTGTTCTTCGGCATAGACGGTGGCGATAAAACTGTGCGGCGCACCGGCAAGGGCGGAGGGATTCATCGACATGATGAACCCTATGCCAGCGGTCGAAAAATCAACCTCGCGGAAAGAAGTGATTTCGGCGGTGATGTCGCGGCCCAGAATGTTCACGGTCAATTCGTCGCCAAGGGTCAGGCCCATTTCCTCGGCTTCTTCTGCGGCGAAACTGACTTGTGGAGCGCCGGAGTAATCCTTGGGCCACCATGCGCCTGCGGTGATGCGGGTGTTTTTGGGCGGTGTGGCGGAATAAGTCACGCCGCGATCCCCATCCAATACCCAGTGATCGCCCGCGACATCGCGGGCGGGCTGGCCGTTGATCTGGGTGATGATCCCACGCAGCATCGAAGCGCTTTCGATGCGGCTGACGGCGGGGTCGGCTTCCAGCCGTTCGGTAAAACCGGGCATCTGGTCTTTTTGAATGTCGACAAAGAAATACGACGGGGCCACGTCGGGCAGGTTGCCCGAGATTGCATTGCGCAAGGTGCCGTCGATCTGGCCAACAGCGGCAAGCACCGAAAGGCCAAGCCCCAGCGATAGCACGACCGAAGCGGCCCCTTCACGCGGGTCCGAGATCGCCGACAAGGCCCATCGCAGGGCAGGGCGGCCACGGGCGGCTGTGGTGCTGATGCGGGCCAGTTTACGGATCGCAAGGGCCGAAAGGGACAGCAGAACCAGCGCGCCCACCAGCCCTGCGGACGTCCAGAGCGTCAGGCGTACCGAACCGCTGAACCAAGCGGCGGACGCGATCAGCAGAGACAGTCCGAACCCGGTTGCAACCACGAAAGCTGTACGGGGAAGGGCGCGCGCCGATGACAACGCATCGCGGAACAGGGTCGCGGCCCGGACCTCCTCGGTCCGGGCGAGGGGCCAGAGGGTGAACAGGAACGCGGTCAGCAACCCATAGAGCGCGGCCTCGGCCAGAGGGCGTGGGTAAAGCCTGAAAACCGCAGGGACGGGCAGGCGGGCCTCGATCAGCGGGGCCAATAACAGGGGCAATGCCGCCCCCAGCGCGATCCCCAACGCGATGCCGATCCCCGACAAAACCCCGATCTGGATCATATAAGTTTGGAATATCGTGGCACGATCCGCGCCCAACGTGCGCAGTGTGGCGATGGTTTCGGTCTTCTGCGCCAGATAAGCGCGGACGGCGGCTGATACGCCTATGCCACCTACCGCCAGACCGGACAGGCCGACCAGAACCAGAAAGGCACTCAGGCGCGCGACAAACTCGGCAATCCCCGGCGCTCCGTTGCGGGCATCTGTCCAGCGCATTCCGGTGCCTTCGAAGCTTTGTTTGGCTTCGGCGGACAGCAGTTCGAGGTTGGCCTCTGGTGGCAGGTTCAGTCGGTATTTGGTGGAAAACAACGTCCCCGGTGTCAACAGGCCGGACGACTGCAGATCCGCGGTTCGGACCAAAGTGCGTGGCCCCAAGCCAAAGCCATCTGCAGCACCGTCGGGTTCATGGATCAAGGCAGCCGTCAGCACGAAGTCCTGTGTGCCAAGCGCAAAGCGGTCTCCGACGGATAGGCCCAGCCGGTCCATCAGCACCGGGTCCAAGACCGCTCCGGGTAGGCCCTGTTGGTCGGCCAGCGCTGTGGAAAGCGATTGGTCGGGCTCCAGCTTTGGCGTGCCCAGTAGAGGATATGCTACATCCACGGCTTTCACCTGTGTCAGGGCCCGCTGGGTTTCGCCTCCCTGTTGCGCCACGGCCATTGAGCGGAAATCCACAACCTCGGACACTTCGGTCGCGGTTTGTTGCATCCACGCGCGCTCATCTTCGCTGGCGAAGCGGTAGGTGAATTCCAGCTGCGCGTCCCCGCCCAGCAGGGCCGCGCCTTCCTGCGTCAACCCGGTCTGTATTGCAGATCGCACCGACCCAATAGCGGCAATGGCAGCCACCCCAAGCGCAAGACAGGCGAGAAACACCCGGAAACCCCGCACACCGCCGCGCAATTCCCGGCGCGCCAGACGCCCGGCCAGATGCAGGCTCATTCTGCGGCCTCTTGGTTCGCGTCCTCCGCGATGGTGCCATCCCGTAACCGGATCACTCGGTCACATTTGCGCGCCAGACTGTGGCTATGGGTGACCAGAACCAGCGTGGCGCCGTGCCGGTCACGCAAATCGAACAACAGGTCGACAATGGCCGCACCCGTTGTTTCGTCCAGGTTCCCAGTCGGCTCATCTGCCAGAAGGATCTGGGGGCGCGGGGCCGAGGCGCGCGCCAACGCCACCCGCTGCTGCTCACCCCCAGACAATTGCGCGGGGTAGTGGTCGCGCCGATGCGACAGGCCGACCGCGTCCAGTTCGGCCTCGGCACGGGCAAAGGCATCCTTGTGCCCGGCCAGCTCCAGCGGAGTGGCCACGTTTTCCAGCGCCGTCATGGTGGGGATCAGGTGAAAGTTCTGAAACACCACCCCCATGGTGTCGCGCCTGAATCGGGCCAACGCGTCTTCGTCCATTCCGGTCAGATCATGGCCCAAAGCAGTGATTTCACCCCCGGTCGCCTGTTCCAACCCGCCCATCAGCATCAGCAGTGAAGATTTGCCGGACCCCGACGGCCCCACCAAGCCAAGCGTTTCGCCCTTGGTGACGGTCAGAGTGATGTCGTGCAGGATATTCACCCGACCGGCATTGCCATCCAGCGACAAAGCGGCATTTTGGAGCGAAAGAACGGGTGTCGTCATGGGATTTTCCGGATGGGGGCGGTCAACTTGGATATGGAGCGGTTCAGATGTTGCGCAAGACTTTGATGTCGATGCTGTTTATGTTCTGCGGCTTTGCGGCCACAGCCGAGCAGGTGGTGATTGCCGCTTTGGGGGATTCGCTGACCCATGGCTATGGGCTGCCTGAGCAGGATGGTTTTGTGCCTCAGCTGAACCGGTGGCTACAGGCGCAGGGCGCGGATGTGCGCTTGATCAACGCTGGTGTGTCTGGGGACACCACCGCAGGCGGTGCGGCGCGGGTGGACTGGACCCTAACACCAGAAGTGGACGGGATGATCGTGGCGCTTGGTGGCAATGATCTGCTGCGGGGGATCGACCCGGCAGTGTCGCGCACCAATCTTGAGGCGATCGTCAAAGCGGCAGGCGCAGCGGATGTCGAAGTTCTGCTGATCGGGATGCAGGCGCCGGGGAATTATGGCGCCGACTATAAAGAGGCGTTTGATGCCATCTACCCGGATCTGGCAGAGACTTATGAAGCCACCTACGCCCCCAGCTTCTTCACCGGCCTGACCGCTGAGGGCGATCCGGACGCCGCCCGCCGCTATATGCAGCCGGACGGCATTCACCCAAATGCAGAAGGGGTCGCCATGATCGTCGAAAATCTGGGACCTTACGTACTGGAGCTTATCGTTGCGGCCCAGAAGTGATCAGACGACGGTCACGACAGTGCCAATCGGCACACGTTCATAAAGGTCGATTACGTGTTCGTTCATCATGCGGATGCAGCCGTTTGAAACCGCGTGACCAATGGTCTGCGGCTGCGTGGTGCCGTGAATGCGGAAATAGGTGTCGACGCCATTCTGGAACAGGTACAGCGCCCGCGCGCCCAACGGGTTGTCGCCGCCCCCGGGCTGGACATAGTCATTGTCCTTGAACCGAGCATAGGTAACGGGCTCGCGCTCGATCATCTCGTCGGTCGGGCGCCAGGTCGGCCATTCTTTCTTGACGTCGATGGTGGCGGTGCCGGTGAATTCCAGCCCGGCCTTGCCAACCCCGCAGCCATAGCGGATCGCCTTTCGCGGTTCGGTCACGTAGTACAAGTAGAACGACCGCGGCGCGACCAGCAACTGACCCGGCTGGAACTGCTTTTTGATGCGCACAAATTGCGGTGTGGGATCGTATTCGACAGCTTTCTTCTTTGCCGCCGCTACGCCCGGCACAAGGCTTGCGGCTGCGGTTGCGGTCAGAAAGGTACGGCGCGTGAACATGGCAGCTCTCTTCAAAACAAAAGACATATCTTGAGCCTAATGTCGGAATGATAGCCGATCCGGTCAATCGCCGGGATTACATAACTAAAATGTGATGTAATATGAGCGCCACACATTCTGCGGCACGAAAACGAAAGGGTGAGGATATCACCTCACCCTTTCAAAAGCTTAGGCCAGCTCGATATTGTCGGCGCTTTCGCGACCGTCACGACCCGAGCGCAGCTCGTATGTGACTTTCTGGTTGTCGGCCAGACCGGTCAGGCCCGAACGCTCGACAGCCGAGATGTGTACGAAGATGTCTTTGCCGCCATCTTCGGGTGCGATAAAGCCGTAGCCTTTGGTGGTGTTGAACCATTTTACGGTGCCTGCGGGCATATCCGTTGTCTCCTGTTTGGTGCTGCCCACGGAGTTGCGGCAGCCCGGCGTCGTTGTCTGGATCGAGTGACTGAGCGCCGGAATCGGAGACAGTAGGTCGAATAGAAAAACGTAAGCGCCATTGATATGGCATCGAGGTGGGGATGTGGCAAGGGTGTAATGTAGCAGTGCCGATGATCGCACATCGCTGTTTGTAAGCGACTTAGCTATATTGACACCACTGCCCTCGCCAAATTGTTAAGCTCAATCGTGCAGAACAGTGTAACGATTTGAGACCCAATCATAGAACAGAATACGGGGCAGTGCTTCCGGCCCCCGGATCGGTATCGCTTCGTCGCACGATGTGAAAAACCGGTTTGCAATACAGATTGTTTGCTCTGGGCGCTTATTTATCTTGTCGTCATTATCTTCTGGCCAGAGCCAATTGATAAGTGCAGTTTCGGCCTGGTCCAAGTCTTTGGCGGCAGATTTTCTTGTATTGCCTTCTTTTGTTCGGCGGCCGCTCTTCCCTTGGCTGCTGACTATTCCGTACCAGAACGCCCCTTCATTTTCGGTGGAAATCTTGTGGTGGGCTCGGAAACGAATATCCGGCCTTTCGGTCATGCCGATGTATTGAGCCAAACCCTCGGCGTCTTCCGCAAAGTAGATCAGTTTGGCGCCTACAGTTTGGTTCGAGATGTCTTCTTTGAAATGGTCGTATGAGTTGTAGGGACCGAACCAGTCAATGCACACTCCCAAGCTCGGGTCTTCATCCCAATAGGTTCTTGTTAGTTTGTTCAAAATAAACCTCGAAATTTGCGTACTTCTTGTCGTGAGGGGCACTGCCCCTCACGCTATATCCTAACGCGCAAACTTCTTGTGCTTCAAGCGCTTGGGCTCCAGCGCGTCCGGTCCGAGACGGCGCTTTTTGTCCTCTTCGTAATCTTCGAAGTTGCCCTCGAACCATTCTACATGGGCGTCGCCCTCGAACGCCAGAATATGCGTGCAAATCCGGTCGAGGAAGAAGCGGTCGTGTGAGATTACGACGGCACAACCGGCGAAATCGACCAGCGCGTCTTCCAGCGCGCGCAGGGTTTCGACGTCGAGGTCGTTGGTCGGTTCGTCGAGCAGCAGGACGTTGCCGCCCTCTTTTAGCAGGCGGGCCATGTGGACGCGGTTGCGTTCACCACCCGATAGCAGCGAGACCTTTTTCTGCTGGTCGCCGCCCTTGAAGTTGAAGGACGAGCAATAAGCGCGGGAATTGACCTGCGCGTCGCCCAGCTGGATGATCTCGGCGCCGCCGGTGATCGCCTCCCACACGGTGTCGTTGTCCTTGAGGTCGTCGCGGGACTGGTCGACATAGGACAGCTCGACCGTGTCGCCCAGCGTGATGGTGCCGCTGTCGGGCTGTTCCTGACCGGTGAGCATCTTGAACAGGGTCGATTTGCCGGCACCGTTGGGGCCGATAACGCCGACGATGCCGCCGGGGGGCAGGGCGAAGTCGAGCTTTTCGATCAGTTGCTTGTCGCCCATGTGTTTGGCGAGCCCTTCGACCTCGATCACCTTGCCGCCAAGGCGCTGGCCGTTGGGGATGACGATCTGGGCGCGGGTCAGCTTTTCGCGCTCGGACTGTTCGGCCAGCTCGTTATAGGCGTTGATCCGGGCTTTGGATTTAGCCTGACGGGCCTTCTGACCCTGACGCATCCATTCCAGCTCGCGCTGCAGGGTTTTCTGCTTGGACTTGTCCTCGCGCGCTTCCTGCTCGAGCCGTTTGGCTTTCTGTTCCAGCCATGCGGAGTAGTTACCCTCATAGGGAATGCCGCGGCCGCGGTCGAGTTCGAGGATCCAGCCGGTGATGTCATCCAGGAAATAGCGGTCGTGGGTGACGATCAGGATGGTGCCCTTGTAGTCGATCAGGTGTTGTTGCAGCCAGGCGATAGTTTCGGCGTCCAGGTGGTTGGTCGGTTCGTCCAAGAGCAGCATGTCGGGCGCTTCCAGCAGCAGCTTGCAGAGCGCCACGCGGCGTTTCTCACCACCCGAGAGGTTGGCGATGTTGGCATCGTCCGGCGGGCAGCGCAGCGCCTCCATCGAGACGTCGATCTGGCTGTCGAGGTCCCAGAGGTTTTCCGCGTCGATCGCGTCCTGCAGGGTGGTCATCTCTTCCATCAGCTCGTCCGAGTAGTTCTCGGCGATCTCCATGGCAATTTCGTTGAAGCGATCGACCTTGGCCTTTTTCGCGGCCACGCCCAGCATGACGTTTTCGCGGACGGTCAGCGATTCATCCAGCTGGGGTTCCTGCGGCAGATAGCCGACCTTGGCGCCCTCAGCCGCCCAAGCCTCACCGGTGAAGTCGGTATCCAGACCGGCCATGATTTTCATCAGCGTCGATTTACCCGCGCCGTTGACGCCGACGACACCGATTTTCACGCCGGGCAGAAAGCTCAAGTGGATATTTTCAAAGCACTTCTTGCCACCGGGATAGGTCTTTGAGACACCCTGCATGTGGTAGACATATTGATAGGCGGCCATGTCGCGTCCTCTGGGTCGGGGAAATTGAGTTGGGCGGTGTGATAGCGGATGCGGTTGGTGGGGGCAATGGAGGTTAGCTTTCAACCCGCAAGTCTAAACTTTGACAAAGTTCGCCCGTAAACCAAGCGCATTCTGGAAACGATTTCCATTCTCGGTTTAAAGGAACTCACAATATGCTGCAGGTGGTCTGATGCGGTTTCTTTTCCTCCTGATGTTTCCGCTGCTTTTGGCTGGCTGCATAGAAACTTATAGTTGGCACCAACGCATTCAGGCTGAAGTTTCCACCCCGTCAGGCCCGGTATCTGCGAGTGTCGTGCAGGGGATGAAAGTCAACTACTACCCCTACGGGTTGTTCGCTACCGCGACCGAGACTGAAGGCAAACTGACCGGAGAAGCGTTGGTGGTTGATCTAGGCGCCGAGCTTGGTCCGCGTCGCTATCTGTTTGCGTTGCTTCCGGGGCCCGGCCTTGCGCGAAGTGTGTTTTCTGATCTGGTCGAATACGGTACGGATACAGGCCGCAATCTTGCTCTGATCGTTAATCATAAGGATAAGCCACCAAAGTCATTTGAGGGCTTAAGGTGGGTGGGCTTCGCGGATTTTTCCGATCCTAAGAGCGTTTTTGCGGTTGATCCGAAAAACTTGTCAGCCAGCTATGGCAAGGGCTACGCGTTAACCAGTCTGACGCTGCAGATCACCGATGATCCGCTGACGTCTGGTGAGGTCGAGACGGTTTTGGGTTGGTGGCCCAATCGTCGGCACGGACCCTACAATGAGATGAAATACTTACAGCTGTCTGACGACTCACCAAGAGGATGGGAGGAATTGGGTGCATCAAAGTTCTGGTCTTTAGATTTAAGAAAGCAGTTTAACGAGCCAAGCGATGGCAAATAAAATCTCCAATGATCTGTTCGTATCTATCCTTTCTATGGAATTTTGCAACCGCGGTTACGAGGCGGCAATATTGGATGGCCTCATCGGCAGGATACAATCTGTCGGACAAAGGAAAAATGATGGGCGGAAGCTCTGATATGTCTCTGAACGACCTCATCGCTGGTTGGGCGCAGCCGGGTCGTGTCGAGTGGATCGGGCTACGGCCTGCGCGGCGAGAAGCGATGCGGTCGGTTGAAACCGCTTTGATTGCAGCAGGTGGCCTCGATGGCGACCGCGCCCGCGCTGGAAAGCGGGCGGTGACGCTGATCCAGCAGGAGCATCTGGCGGCGATAGGGTCTTATCTGGGGCGGGGGCCGGTCTTGCCCGATATCTTGCGGCGCAATCTAGTGGTTTCGAGGATCAATCTGGCGGCTCTCAAAGCGCGGGAGGTGCGGGTGGGGGAGGCCGTTTTGCGCTTTACCGTGATCTGTGCGCCGTGCAGTCGGATGGAGGAGGCGTTGGGTAAGGGCGGCTATTCCGCCGTGAGGGGGCATGGCGGGTGGTGTGCCGAAGTGGTGCGGCCTGGGCTGGTGAGGCTGGGCGATGCGGTTCAACCTGTTGATTGACAAGCCGCCTCAGTTCTGAACATCAGCGAGGGATGGAGCGACACGGCATTCCATATGCACGGCCGGGGCAGGTAATCGGTCTGTTCGGCGGGTCTTTTGATCCGCCGCATGAGGGGCATGTGCATGTAACGCTTGAGGCGATGAAGGCGTTCGGGCTGGATCGCGTGTGGTGGCTGGTGTCGCCGGGCAATCCGTTGAAAGAACGCGGCCCCGCGCCGTTGCGGCGGCGGATTCGGGCCGGGCAGGCTGTCATGCAGCACCCGCGCGTTGAGGTGACAGATATAGAGGCGCTGACCGGAACACGTGCCACCGCGGACACCTTGTCGGCGTTGCAGCGGCTCTACCCACATGTGAAGTTCGTCTGGCTGATGGGCGCCGATAATCTGGCGCAGTTCCACCGCTGGAAGGATTGGCGCCAGATCATGGACAGCGTGCCGGTCGGCGTGGTGGCGCGGCCGGGGGACCGAATCTCGGCCCGCATGTCGCCTGCGGCCCGGCTGTATGCGCGCTATCGCATCGACGGTCAGGCGCGGCATCTGCTGGGGCGCGCGCAGGCTCCGGCGTGGTGTTTCGTGAACGTGCCGATGGTGGATGTCAGCTCAACCGAGCTGCGCACGCGGGGCGAATGGGACGGCGGGGTGTTGCCTGAATAGCCACGATGGGCGCATAATCGCATTCAGTGGTTGTTTGCCTGTGATCTCTGGGATTTTAATTGACCCATGATTGATCGTCTTTCGCGTCGTTTGTTTCTTGCCGGGCTGGGGGCATCGGTTGTTTCAGGTCCGGCTCTGGCCGATGCCCCTGTCCGATCCTTGCGGCCTCTGCTTCGGAAGGACCTGTCTGGCGGGGCCGAACGGCTTGTTCGGGCTGCGGGGTTGCGCGGTGAGGTGGTCTTTGCCGTCTCGGATGTAGAAACCGGCGCTCAGCTTGAGGCTTTTGGCGGAGATCAAGGCCTGCCCCCCGCCAGCGTTGCCAAGGCGTTGACGGCGCTTTACGCGCTGGACGTTCTGGGGGGCGACTACCGGTTCGAAACCAAATTGATCGCCGATGGTCCGATTGAAAATGGCGTGCTGCAGGGCGACCTGATCCTTGTGGGCGGCGGAGACCCCCTGCTGGATACCGACGATCTGGCCGCTATGGCCGCCAATTTGCGCGAGGCCGGGGTTGCTGAGGTACGCGGCGCGTTCAAGGTTTATGACGGGGCGCTTCCCTATGTCTTCAGCATCGATTCGGGGCAGCCGGACCATCTGGGATACAGCCCGGCCGTCAGCGGCATTGCTCTGAACTTCAATCGCGTTCATTTCGAATGGAAGCGCGGCGGCACCGATTACGATGTGACTATGGATGCACGCACGGCCCGTTACAGGCCGTCCGTGGACATGTCGTCGATGCTAGTCGAAAAGCGGAGCCTGCCGATCTACACCTATCAGCCTAGCGCCCGGCAGGATCGTTGGACTGTGGCCAAAGGTGCGCTGGGCAATGGCGGCGCGCGGTGGTTGCCGGTTCGCAAACCTGCTCTTTATGCCGGGGACGTGTTCCGCACGCTAGCGCGGGTGAACGGGATTGTTCTGGGCCGCGTGCAGATCACTCGCGAAAAACCGCGAGGGACCGTTCTGGCAGTGCATCAAAGCGACCCGCTTGCGAGTATCCTGCAGGGAATGCTGAAATACTCGACCAATATCACAGCCGAAATGGTTGGAATGGCGGCCTCGAAAACGCGGGGGGCCGAGTTGCAGGGTCTGGCTGACTCAGCTGACGAGATGAACCGTTGGGCTTCTGTAACCTACGGTGTGCATGGCATCGCGATGGTGGACCACTCGGGGCTCGGCGATGCGTCACGCGTTGCGCCCGCAGATCTTGTGACAGCGTTGGTCAAGGCGCATAAGGACGGGGCACTTCAGCCGCTGCTCAAGAAATTCAAGCTGTTGGACAGTCAGGGGCGGCCGGTCAAGGATCACCCGATCAGGGTGGACGCCAAGACCGGCACGCTGAATTTCGTGTCGGGGCTGGGCGGGTTCATCACGGCGCCGGATGGATCAGAGCTGGCCTTTGCCATCTTTACCGCCGATGTCGACCACCGCGCGACCATCCCCCGCGCGCTGCGCGAACGCCCCGATGGCGCGCGCAGCTGGAACAACAGATCACGCAAGCTGCAACGTGCTCTGATCGAACGCTGGGGGATGTTGGCGGGCAGCTGAGGTCAGGTGGTGTGACGCGCCCGTGCGCCGCGCTCGATCGCGGCGGCGTGCAGACGGTCGATATTCAACTCATACCGGATTTCTTCCAGCAGGCGCAGCTCGGTCTCGGCAAGCGACCCGTCCGCCGCGGCCACATCGCAGGCCAGCGCGTAGGCGGTTTCGTGCAACCGCTCGGGCAGGTTGTCGCGGATCAGGCCGAACAGGGCATCCAGCCCGTCCTCCTGCTCGAACAGATCAAACACGGTTTGCGACACGCGACGGGTGCGGTCGATATCGTATTCGGCAAATACCGGCAGCATGTTGACCGCGCCTTCGATTTTGACCAGCTCGGCGGTGCGGATGGTCTCATCCGAGGCAGAGACCGCAACCATGATCGCGACAAGGCAATCCTGTGGGGACATCGGGTGGGGTACTTGTTCGGTCATGGTGTCGTCCTGATTGGGCTTTTGCGCCCGCACGATAGGAGGGCTGGCGGGCAGGTTCAACGGATTTTGCCGGATTGGGTCACAGAATAGGCAACGGCCCCCGCGTTTTGGTCTGGCGCAGCACGAAATTGCTGCGGGTGTCACGCACCAAACCAGACTTCAGCAACCGCTGCATGATGAAGTGTTCAAGGTCTTCGGGCGTTTTGGCATAGACCTTTAGGATGAAGTCATGATCCCCGGTGATCGAGGCGCATTCGACGATCTGCGGTTCGGTCTCAACCAGTCGCAGGAATGCGGTGATGTTGTCCTCCTGATGGTCTCGCAGGGCGACGTGGACATAGGCGATGGCGTCCAGTCCTACGGACTTGGCCCGTACCTGCGCGATATAACCCGACACCACGCCGGACGCCTCAAGATCGCGCACACGCCGCCAGCATTGCGAGGCCGACAGGCCGGTGCGGTCGGCAAGGTCCTGCATCGACAGGCGGCCATCGGTCTGCAGCTCTTGCAGAATGGCAATGTCAGCGGGTTGAAGCGTTTGTTTCATAAAAGGTAGCTCAGCGATATATATTTACCAAAGTACCGGCAAAACCACGTTACAACAAACCAAAATCATCAGGACGGGCGGCTATACTTTCCTCAAGGAGGAAAAAGTAATGCCAAAATCGACCAAATACGTCGCCAAGGTGGCTGATGCGCGCGGCCATATCGCCTATACGGCCGAGGAAGACGCGGTTTGGGCCGATCTTTATGCCGCGCAAGAGAAGAATGTGCAGCGCTACATGGCCCGCGATTACCTTGCAGGGCTGGAAAGGCTTGATCTGCCGAAAACCCGTGTGCCGTCCTGCGCCGATATCTCGGAACGCCTTTTGGATATGACCGGGTGGCGGGTGCAGCCGGTGCCCGCTCTGATCGGGTTCAAAACCTTCTTTGGCATGTTGGCAGACCGTGTTTTTCCCGCCGCATCCTTCATCCGCTCGCGCGAGGATTTCGATTATATTGAAGAGCCGGACATCTTTCATGAGATCTTCGGCCACACGCCCTTGCTGAGTGATCCGCGCTTTGCAGCCTTTAGCCATGCCATTGGCAAAGCCGGGGTGCAGGCAGGCGACAAGGATTATTCCTGGCTGATCCGGCTCTATTGGTTCTCGATCGAGTTTGGACTGCGTCGTCAGGACGGAGAGATCAAGGCGCTGGGGTCCGGGCTTGCGTCCTCGCCAACCGAGCTGGTCTATTCCGTGGAAAGCGACATTCCCGACCGCGATCCGTTCGATATCCTGACGATCCTGCGCACGCCCTATCGGATCGACATGCACCAGATGGGTTATTTCGTGCTAAACTCGCCTGAGGAGCTGTTTGCAGCCGCGGATCGAGACCTGCTGGCGGATGTGCGTCAGGCACAGTCCCTTGGGTTGCTGCCAAACAAGTTCCCGGAAAAAGCAACCGCAGCGGAGTGAACGGATCATGACCACATCAGGAGAAACCTGCAGCCTTTCGGATCGAACCTGTGTGCCCTGTTCCGGCGGTGTTCCTGCCTTGACCAGGGAAGAGGCAAACACCCACATGGCCGAACTGTCGTCTGACTGGAAACTGGACGCAGAGGCGAAAGAACTCAGCCGTCACTACAAGTTCAAAGGGTTCGCCAAGGCGACCTATCTGGCCAATCTCTGCGCTTGGCTGGCCGATCAGCAGGGACATCACCCGGACGTCTCCTTTGGCTGGGGCTATGTGGATGTCAAACTGACCACACATGAAATCGGTGGTCTCAGTGAGAATGATTTCATCTGGGCGGCCAAGCTGGACCAGTTGACCGCGTAAATCGGCCTTCCCATCAGGAAAAAACCCGCAGTTTATTGACTCATGCTGCACCGGCACAATAGGAGGGGCCGGTCGGTTGCAAAGGGCGGCCGGCGCTGTTTTTCCCGATGGAGCAAATCTGATGTCTGAACTGCGTGAAACCGCGATGTCGTCCAAGGCCTGGCCTTTCGAAGAGGCGCGCCGGTTGCTCAAACGCTATCAGAAGGGCGCTCCGGAGAAGGGGTACGTGCTTTTTGAGACCGGCTACGGCCCCTCGGGCCTGCCGCATATCGGCACATTCGGCGAGGTCGCGCGCACCACGATGGTCAAGCGCGCGTTCGAGGCATTGTCGGATATCCCGACCAAGTTGATCTGTTTCTCGGACGATCTAGACGGGATGCGCAAGGTGCCGACCAACGTACCCAACCCTGAGATTCTGGAACAGCATCTACAGCGCCCGCTGACCTCGGTTCCGGACCCGTTCGGCGAATATGACAGCTTTGGCGAGCACAACAACGCGATGCTGCGGCGTTTCCTGGACACGTTTGGTTTCGAGTATGAGTTCTACTCGGCCAAGGAGTTCTACGAATCCGGACAGTTCGACGAAATCCTCAAGCGCGCGGTCGAGCGCTATGAAGAAATCATGGCGATTATGCTCAAAAGCCTGCGTGAAGAGCGCCAGCAGACCTATTCCATTTTCCTGCCGCTGCACCCCGAAAGCGGACGGGTTATGTATGTGCCGATGAAAAAGGTCTGTGCCGAGACCTACACCGTGACCTTTGACGATGAGACGGGCAAGGAGTGGACCGTTCCTGTCACCGGCGGCAACGTGAAGCTGCAGTGGAAGCCGGACTTCGGCGCACGCTGGGCTGCGCTGGGCGTCGATTTCGAGATGTACGGCAAGGAACACGCGACCAACGAGAAAATCTATGACGCGATTTGTCGTGCGCTGGGCGGCCGTGCGCCCGAGCATTTCTCGTACGAGTTGTTCCTGGATGAAAACGGTCAGAAAATTTCAAAATCGTCCGGTAACGGTGTGTCGATCGACGAATGGCTGACCTATGCGCCGACCGAGTCGCTGGCGTATTTCATGTATCAGAAGCCCAAAACCGCCAAGCGGATGCATTTCGACGTCATCCCCAAGGCGTATGATGAGTATCATCAGCAATTGCGGGCCTATCCGGGTCAGGATCTGAAGGCGCAGTTGAATAACCCTGTCTGGCATATCCACGGCGGCAACGTTCCCGAGTCCACGCTGATCGTGCCCTTCGCGATGCTGCTGAACCTTGCGTCCGTTTCCGGGGCCGAGGACAAAGAGGCGCTGTGGGGCTTTATCCGCCGTTACGCACCCGAAGCGACAGCGGAAAGCCATCCCGATCTGGATCAGGCAGCAGGCTTTGCGGTGCGCTACTTCAACGACTTCGTGAAACCGACCCGCCAGCACCGCGCGCCGACGGATCAGGAACGCGAAGCGCTGGAGGCGTTGAAAGCTGCGCTTGGGGCTTATGACGGTCCGATTGAAGACGAAGCGCTGCAATCGGTTGTCTACTCCATCGGACGCGAGCGGTTCGACCCGATGCGCGGCTGGTTCACTGCGCTGTACGAAGTGCTTCTGGGCGCCTCGCAAGGCCCGCGTTTCGGCGGCTTCATCGCGCTTTATGGTGTGCCGGAAACGATTGCTCTGATCGACAAGGCCCTGGCCGGAGAGTTGGTCTGATTTGACCTGATACCGCGCGGGGCTACCCTCTGCTCAGGAGGTGGCCCCATGCGTCGTTTATTACTTGCCCTGTCCCTGAGCGCCAGTTTGGCCTCGGGCGCGTTTGCCCAAAGCGCCGAAATTGAGGCGAATATCGCGGCGCAGATCCAGGCGTTCAAGGCGGATGATTTCGCCACCGCTTTTACCTTTGCCAGCCCCACAATCCAGCAACTGTTCCAGACGCCCGAGAACTTTGGGGTGATGGTCAAACGCGGCTATCCGATGGTCTGGCGGCCCGCAGATGTGCGGTTTCTGGAACTGCGCGAAGTGGCAGGCTCGCTGTGGCAGAAGGTCATGATCACGGACGGTGCAGGCCGGGTGCATATCCTCGACTATCAGATGGTGCCGCTGGAAAACGGCTGGAAGATCAACGGCGTGCAGCTGCTGGGTAACTCCGATCCGGCCGCCTGATGCAACACCACCGTCACGGTGACATGAGCGGCGGTTAATTCCTTTTCGGTACTCAGGCTTTTGCGTTCGGGGCGGTGCCTCCGGGCACTGGGTTTATGCGCGCTGATGCGGCGCGATTGGGAAAGGGATTTCTATGAATAAGGCAATCACCGACGGCATCGAGTTCATGCCGCCTGCTTTCGCAAACGGTCTGAACGTGTGGTCCAGTGGCGATGGCACGCCGGGTTCGCCCACCTACGACGGGTCGGGCACCGGCGCGTTTGTTCCGGCCGATGCGGATTTCGGCGGTTGCCTTGAGATTCTGAAGGTCAGCACCACGCAGCGTCTGCGCTATATGGGGCAGACGCCGTTGCTGCCGGGTTGCTATCTTCAGGTCAAGGCGCGGGTCAAAGCGATCAGCGGCCCGCTGCCCGAAGTACGCATCGCCAGTTGGGCTGGCGGTGCCGGAGACGTTCAGGTCACCGGCGTGGTTGAGCAGGGCCCGGTCACACAGCTTTCCGGCTATGGCACGGTGCATGAGATCACCGCCATTGTCGGCACTGGCCAGCGCCCCGGCGTGGACATGCCGTGGGGCGTGCAAGCGCTGTACGGGCATTTTGGACTGGACATCGATGGTGCAAACGGGGCCGTCATCCGGGTCGATGATATCGAGATCACGGATGTCACCGGTGTGTTCCTGCGCAATCTGATCAGCCTCGTCGATGTTCGCGATTTCGGGGCCATCGGCGATGGTGTGGCGGATGACTCGGCGGCTTTTGAGGCTGCGGATCAGGCCGCAAACGGGCGCACGGTTTTCGTGCCCGAAGGCACCTACCTGCTGACACAAAACACATCGATGGCGTCCGAGATCGATTTCGAAGGCACGCTCACGATGCCCGACGACAAAATGCTGTTGCTGACCAAAAATTTCGACCTGCCGACCTACATAAACGCTTTTGGCAACGAAACGCTGGCTTTCAAAAAGGCGTTTCAGGCATTGCTGAACAACTCGGACCATGAATCGCTTGATCTGGGGGGGCGCAAGGTTTCGGTCAGCGAACCCATCGACATGGCCGCCGCGGTGCCGAACCGGCAAAGCGGATTCTCGACGCGCCGCGTAATCCGCAATGGCCAGTTCGACGTGCAAAGCAGTTCGGCCTGGGATACCGAGACGTTCACCTCGGTCGCGACCTACAACCCAAACGACCCCACCCGCCTGGTGAATGTGGCCAATGTGGCCAATATTCCTGTTGGCGCATTGGTACAAGGCAGCGGGGTCGGGCGTGAAATCTACGTCCGTTCCAAGAACGAGGGTGCGGGTGAGATCACGCTGAACGCACCGTTGTTCGATGCGGCCGGCACGCAGACCTTTACTTTCCAGTCCTTCAAGTACCTGCTGGATTTCAGCGGGTTCAGCACGCTGCGCAAGTTCGGGATGGAAGAAATCGAGTTCCAGTGCAGCGGCCGCAGCAGCGCGATCCGTCTGGCTCCGTCGGGCAGTACGTTCGCGGTGACGAACTGTTTCATCAGCCGTCCCAAGGATCGGGGCATCACGTCCATCGGAACCGGCTGCCAGGGTATGCTGATCGACAACTGCCAATTCCTGTCCACCGAAGAATCCTTCAACGTGGAGGATCGCAAGTCGATTGCGCTGAACTCTACCGCCAATGACGTCAAATTGCGTCACAACCGGGCGGTGCGGTTCCGGCACTTTGCCGTTCTGGGCGGCACTAACAACATGATCTTGGGCAATCACTTTTTCCAAGGCGATAGCATTCCGCAAGGCGTACGCAGTGCCGGTTTGGTCATGATCGGGACCTACAACAGTTCGACCATCTCGGGGAATTACATCGATAACTGTTATGTCCTGTGGTCCAACGAACGAGACGCAAACCCAGTTTACACCGCCGGATATTCGTTTAGTTCGATGGCCATCACCGACAATATCTTCTACTCCAGCGAAGTTGCGCCCTGGTTCAACTATCTTGTTATTCGGCCCTATGGTGCAGGGCACTTCCTGAACGGTGTTATCGTGACCGGGAACAAGTTCCGATCATCAAGTGGCAATATCACCCGGGTGGAACGGGTGGACACCACCTATGCCGATCTGAACAAATACGCGCACCGGGATGTGACGTTCGAGAACAATACGTTCCACGGAGTGGATCAGAAAGTGTCGAACCCGCTGCGGGTCAGGTATGCACAAGGTTCAGCATCGCAAGCCTGGACCGTTCAGACTTCGGCTCAGTTGCCGTTCGGTGGTCTTGCTCGCGGCTGTGATGCGGTCACGGTCCTGGGTCCGTTAAGAACTGCGTTCGGGTCGCTGACCTTTGCCAACCCGTATGTCGAGTTGGAGCAGGGCGCATCGAATGACGCGATTAACCTGCGCTGGCCCGAGGCGCTGAGCGGCGAGGTCTCCGCAATCGTGCGAATGGAGCGCTGATTTTACGGCTGGCCGTCCTGTCGCGGGGCGGCCAGTTCGCAGGCCTTAGAACTCATTCCAAATCGCCAGCTTCAGCCCCGTATCGCTGCGCGCATCATTGCGTTCAAGGCCCAGAACCCAGGTGGCGGAACTGTTTTTTGTTCGGATCATGACTGAAGGCCGGGCTCTCCAGAACAGCGAATGGTCGGGCGTATAGGCAGTTTCGATCTGTATAAGCGGGTTCAGCAGCCGATCACCGGACAGACCCGCCGTGATATCCAGCTTGCGATACAGGGCGTCATGTGTGCGCAATTCCAAAGCGGTATCGACGGCCACCCAGCCATTCCCCCAGCCGGTTTGGAACCCTTTGCCATATGAGAGGGTCAGCTTATACATGGCCCAGGCGTCCCGGTGCCGGTGATGGGCACCCGCGCCGAACTCGGCCGCAAAACGCCCCCATTTGTCGAAATCGGCCACCGGAAACCGGGCAAACAAAAGTGCGTGACCATAAAGGTCGCGGTTTTCCTCGAAATCCAACCCGATTGTAAGGTTCGGCCTGTACCCAAATTCTGCGTAAAGGCCTGTTTTGTAGTCATACGTGCCGTCGGGGTCCTTGAAGGCGGTGACCGAGGCTGCGGTGAATGCCGAACCCTTTTCCCGCAGCCACGCCCCAGACCACGCCGGAGCGGCGGCAAGCAGCAAGGACAAAAGAAGGACGATCCGGCACATGCGCGCAGAATCTGTCAGCATGGTTAACGGATGGTTAGTAATCTGTTCATTTTTTGGAAACCTACAAAGAAGTCTCGCCCGCAAAGGAAACACGAGACCTTTGCAATTCCTGTGTTAAGCTTGTGAAACGATAAGGAGAATCCAGATGCCGAAGATTTCGAAGAGCGCGAGCGTCCAGACAGTTATCACCACCTTTGAAATGACGCCGGGTACCTGCCACGATCTGCTGGAGGCGCTGACCGACGCCTATGCCGAGTTCATCTCGAAACAGCCGGGTTTCGTTTCAGCAGGGCTTCATGTGAACGATGCCCAGACGCGGATCGCCAATTATTCCCAGTGGGAACGCCGCGAGGATTTTCTGGCCATGCTGCGCACTCCGGAAATGCGCGACCGCAACCGCAAGATCAACGAGCTGTGCAAAAGCTTTGAGCCGGTGATGTACGATGTGGCTGAAACTTTTGGCAGTTCCTGACTTGGATCAAAGCGTTAACGCCCAGTCCCGCACAAGGTGAATGTAGGAAAACGGAGGTGCGCGCCATGTATCATAACATTCTTGTTCCCATTTCTTTCGATGCCGAACGGGATATTTCCGGTCCACTGAAACTGGCCGAGATTCTATCGACGCCGGACGCCCAGGTGACCTTGCTGCATGTCGTCGAGCACATCCCGAATTATGCGATCTCTTACATGCCGCCCGAATACCTGACCGAAGCCCGCAAAGCGATTCAGACCGAGCTGGACGAGCTGGCGGCGAAACTGCCCAACGCGACGGGCGTGGTGATCGAAGGGCATTCCGGGCGCACCATTCTGGACTGGGCAGAAGCCCACAAGCCGGATCTGATCATCATGGCATCGCATCGGCCGGGCATGCAGGATCTTCTGCTGGGCTCTACCGCGAACCATGTGGTCCGCCACGCCGCCTGCGCGGTTCACGTGGTGCGCTGATCGGGCATAAGGTCAGCAGAGGCAAGGCGCCAGGCCTTGCCAAAGCCACCGTTCAACAGGGCCTCGGAAATCTCGAAACGAACAAAGCCGAAATCGGTAAAATCGACATAAAGCTTCGCTTTGGGGCGCAGGGCCAGATACCTTGCGCGCAGGTGGCCGTGTTCTGAACTGTCACGCGTAACGAACCGGGCCTCGGCGTGTAAGGTCAGGCGCGGGTGGGTCAGGGGATCGCCTGTCTCTCCCGGCTCTCCGATCAACAGTGCGCAGGCCGGATTGGCGCGCAAAGCCCGCGTATGATCCGCCAGGGTCGAGATCAGGGTTATCGGCCTGCCAGCCTCATCCGTTGCCAGCGCGATACGCGATACCGACGGCACCGCCTTATCCGGCTGTAGGGTGGCGAGGGCACCATAAGTCGCACCCTCAATCAGGTCGCGGGCCAAGCCGCGGGCCGTGTCATCGACCGGACGAAAAGGGTTGGCTTCAACCATGTTTGATGTGCCCCGTGGTGTCTGCAACGGGCTGAGCATAGCTGCTTCACCCGGCCGGTACGAGGTCTTGTTACAGGTATTGCCCGAGCCTCGGTTTCGCCACAAATCCGGGTTAGGGGAAGGATATGCCAGTCGATCAGCCCAAGCCCGAAACGGAACCGACAACACCCAAGGTATCGAGGCGCCAGAAACGTGCGGACGCCTTGCGCAAGCGCGCGCTGTCTCCGGTCCGGATACTGATCATGATTCTCATGCTGCCATTGACGATCCTGAGCATCGTCGTAGCCGTTTACCTGCGCACATCCGGCTTTGAACGTGAAGAGGCCCTGATCCATTTGATTGCCCTCGCCGGATGTGACGCGGTTGAAAAGGTTGTGCCGGGCCCGTTTCTGGCCGGAGGACCGGGGTATCATCCACGCAACGACCCCGACGGCGACGGCGTCGCCTGCGAAACCATCGCGCCCGCCCCAGTTTCTGGCACGGTCCCGCAGCAGACTGGCTCGCGGCCATCACGAACCGTCGGAACCGCCAAATTCGTGCGTCCCTGATTGGCTCTTGCGCGGGTTCTGCGCGATTCACCGATGCTGTGTTACACTGCGCCGGACGTGCCGCTTATGGCCGTCTTTGGGGGATTTCGCCCTGAAAGGGAGGAAAGAAATGTTTGCACGTATTACTCAGTTCAAAATGAAGCCCGGCATGCGGGATGCCGCCGAGGCGAAAATGAATGAGCTTAAAGATCAGATTATGGGCATGAACGGGATGCACAGCTTCACCAATGCCATGAATGAGGACGGTACCGGTTACGTTGTTGCGGTTGTCGAAAGCGAGGAGACATCGAACGCGAACGCGCCCAAAGTGGCCGAGTTGTGGGGAAATTTCGCAGAATTCCTTGAAGGTCCGCCATCCCCTGCCGGGTTTGACGTGGTTGTCCACTGGGATAAGGCCCTTTAAACGCTTGCATATTTCCGGGTGATCGCCGAGATTCGGGCGATGACCCGCGATGACTTCAACACCTTCTGCGCCAGCCTCAAAGCCACCAGTCATGTGGTGCAATGGGGCAATGCGGATGTGTGGAAAGTGGGCGGCAAGGTCTTTGCGATCTGCGGCTGGAACGATGGCAAGGACGCCTTCACCTTCAAGGCCACCGATCTGGCGTTTGAGGTGCTGGGCGATGAGCCCGGCATCCGCCCAGCGCCCTATCTGGCCTCGCGCGGGATGAAATGGCTGCAGGTCTATGAGGAACGCGGCATGTCCGACGCATCCCTGCGCGACCATATCGTGACATCCTATGATCTGGTCGTGGCCAAGCTGACCAAAAAGATGCGGGTCGAGCTGGGGGTTTAACCCTTCATCGCCTGCAGCAACTCCAGCAGACGTTTGCGGTCGTCATCATCGGCATAATCCCCGGTCGCCAGACGTTGCGCGATGTTCAGGCGCAGGCGTTCGTGCTGAGTGCGCACCTCTTCGCCTGCGGTCTCGGCGAGGGTTTTCATGATCACCGCCACCGCCTGCTGCCGCTTGGTGGTGGGGTTGGCGATGTAATCGACAAGGCTTTGCTGACCGGAATCGAGGATGTTTTCGGCCAAATCGCGCAGCTGCTCGCCATTGGGCAGCAGCGGGGTAGGCGCATCTTCGGGCGGCAGGATTTCCGGCACGCTGCGCGGGGTCTCGGCCAACGCGTTTGCACCGTCGACGAACGCCTCGGTGATCATCCGAGTGATCCTGATCGCGCGCGGGTCTTTGAACAGGGCCGAGGCGATGGCCACGCCGTAATCCGTATAGACCCACGGATTGACCCGCCGCCCGCCGCGGCCCTTGGGTTTTGAGATCACATTCTGTGATTGCAAATCGGCGACCTCGGCATCGGTGAGCTGAAAGCGGTAGCCCTCGAACAGGTCCTTGTTGCGTGAGACGGCCTGATTGAAGGCGCTGACCGATTTTCCGTAGAACTGCGCCAGATCTTCGGCCAGCACCACACGGGCGCCGCGCACCCGGTGAATGGCGCTTTGGACCTCATGCGTGCTGGGTAGGGTGTTCGTCATGGCATCCGTTTGGAATCACAATTTGTGATTTCAAACGTGGAGGAGTGCGCGCTGGGCTGCAAGGGTAGAGTGGGGGGATTATCAGCCAACACATCTTGCGACGGGAGGCTTGGTTTTTCTCGCCCTCGACCACCTAGGGCTGGTCAACATCTTGTAGGTAATTTTCTACAGGTTCAATCTGTTGTGGTGGCGCCCACATCTGGGGTAACATGGGTAGCATAAGCAGTTGATTCTGCGATGGGCAATCGAAATAGGTGGGCAAATGATAAAGGCAAAGAAGCAGTCCTTGACCACTCCAGAGGCTGTCAGTCTTTTCCGAGAAATGATCGGTTATCGTCGTATTTATTGCGAGGATACAGAGTTCTTTCGGATGACCGATGTTTGGAACTGGCTGGCTGACGGTGAAGGTGAAGTCAAAATCAAAGCATACAGGACTGAAAGCGCGGAAGACTACAAACGTAAGGCAGGCGTCGTAGCGTTTGGGGAACGCTCAATACTTGTGGTCGATAAAAAGTTGCTCGAAAACGCTGACAACGGATGCAAGCTGTCCAATTTTATGTTGGCTCATGAATTTTCGCACTTGGCGCTAGATCATCACGCCCAAGGGGCCGTTGTTAAGAATTTTCAGCTCTTTGCAACGGCGAGCGGTAATGCCAACATTCCTCCAACAAAGGAGGAATACGAGGCAAACTTGGCGGCAGTTTTCTTCCAATGTGGGGTCGCACTGCTCGACCCGACTTTGGACCCGTTGACGCTTGCCCACCGAGCGCACTCCGACGTTACAGAAGTAAAGAAGGCGACAAGAATGTGCCGCTTGGACGTTTTTCGTGACGAGTTGAAGCGGCAAGCTTACGGTGTAGAACGGGTTGTCCTGTAACAACTGAATGGCAGCGGAGGCATCTCTTTTGTCTACCGCTTCCGCCGCTTCACATTCCCACCTCGCTGCCCCGGCCTGCCAGCCGTTGACCGTCCGCGTGATTTCACCGCGTCCTCCGAGGCTTTCTCGACCGCCCATTGGCGCGCCATGGGGTCGTCGGCGACGGCCAGATCGACCGCTTCCAGACGTTTGATCTCATCCCGGATATTGGCGGCCTCTTCGAATTCGAGGTTCTCGGCGGCTTTGCGCATCTTCTCGCGCAGACCGTCCAGATGGGCCTCGAGATTCGAGCCGTGCATCGGTTTGTCGATGGTGGCGGTGACGCGGTTCATGTCGACATCGCCTTCGTAGAGACCGGCCAGAACGTCCTCGACATTCTTCTTCACGGTCTCAGGCGTGATGCCGTGTTCTTCGTTATAGGCGAGCTGTTTGGCGCGGCGGCGGTTGGTTTCGCCCAAGGCGCGCTCCATCGAGCCGGTGATCTTGTCGGCATACATGATCACCCGGCCATCCGCGTTCCGCGCAGCACGGCCGATGGTCTGAATCAGGGATGTTTCCGAGCGCAGGAAGCCCTCTTTATCCGCGTCCAGAATGGCGACCAGCCCGCATTCGGGGATATCCAATCCTTCGCGCAGCAGGTTGATGCCGACCAGTACGTCGAAGGCCCCCAAGCGAAGGTCGCGCAGGATTTCGATGCGTTCCAGCGTATCGATATCCGAATGCATGTAGCGGACTTTGATGCCCTGCTCGTGCAAGTATTCGGTCAGGTCCTCGGCCATGCGTTTGGTCAGCGTTGTCACCAGCGTGCGGAATCCGTTGGCGGCCACCTTGCGCACCTCGTCCAGCAGGTCGTCCACCTGCATCGACACCGGGCGGATTTCAACCTCTGGGTCCAGTAGACCCGTGGGGCGGATCACTTGTTCGGTGAAGACACCGCCGGTCTGTTCGATCTCCCACTTCGCCGGGGTGGCCGAGACAAAGACGGATTGCGGGCGCATGGCGTCCCATTCCTCGAACTTGAGGGGTCGGTTGTCCATGCACGAGGGCAGGCGGAACCCGTGTTCCGCCAGCGTGAACTTGCGCCGATAGTCGCCACGGTACATGCCGCCGATCTGCGGGACGCTGACATGGGACTCGTCGGCGAAGACAATCGCGTTGTCCGGAATGAATTCGAACAGGGTTGGCGGCGGTTCACCAGGCGCGCGACCCGTGAGGTAGCGCGAATAGTTCTCGATCCCGTTACAAACGCCGGTGGCCTCGAGCATTTCCAGATCGAAGTTCGTACGCTGTTCCAGCCTTTGAGCTTCCAGCAGCTTGCCCTCGCCGACCAGCTGATCCAACCGGATGCGGAGTTCCTTTTTGATCCCAATGATCGCTTGATTCATCGTTGGCTTCGGCGTGACGTAGTGCGAATTCGCATAGACCCGCACCTGCTCCATCGTTGCCGCGCGTTCGCCGGTCAGCGGGTCGAACTCGGTGATGGTTTCCAGTTCCTCGCCGAAGAACGAGAATTTCCAAGCACGGTCCTCAAGGTGGGCCGGCCAGATTTCCAGGGAATCGCCACGCACCCGGAAGGACCCGCGCTGGAAAGCCTGATCGTTGCGGCGGTACTGTTGGGCAACCAGATCAGCCATCACCTGCCTCTGGTCATACTCATGACCCACCTTCAGATCCTGTGTCATCGCTCCATAGGTCTCGACCGAACCGATACCGTAGATGCACGAGACAGAGGCGACGATGATCACGTCATCGCGTTCCAGCAGCGCCCGCGTGGCCGAGTGACGCATCCGGTCGATCTGTTCGTTGATCTGCGATTCTTTTTCTATGTAGGTATCGGACCGCGGCACATAGGCTTCGGGCTGGTAGTAGTCATAGTACGAGACGAAGTATTCCACCGAGTTCTCAGGGAAGAAGCCTTTGAATTCTCCATAAAGCTGCGCCGCCAGCGTCTTATTTGGCGCCAGGATGATCGCAGGCCGCTGCGTTTCTTCAATCACCTTGGCCATGGTGAAGGTCTTGCCCGTCCCGGTCGCACCCAGCAGGACCTGATCTCGCTCACCATCATTCACACCGCCTGCCAGCTCTTTGATCGCCGTCGGCTGGTCGCCAGCCGGTGCGAACTCGGTGTGCATGACGAACTCCTTGCCGCCTTCCAGCTTCAGGCGGGCGCGGACATCTTCGGCGGTCAGCTGGGTCTTGTCGGAATGAGCGTAAGCCATCAGGGGAGATTCCTTTCGCGCCTGATTTTGATCTGTTTTTGTTCTTGTTCAAGGGGGCATTTCAAACGCTCTAAGTTGCGACAATTGCGGACTTGTCCACGCCGCGCGTCTGGCGCATAAACACCCCCAGCCAAGTGAGTACGGAGAGGCGACATGCGCGCACGGATTTACCAGCCTTCGCGAAACGCGATGACCTCGGGGATGGCCAAAACCCGCAAGTGGGTTCTGGAGTATGCCCCTGCCTCGTCGCGCGAGGTTGATCCGCTGATGGGCTGGACCTCGTCGAACGACACGCAGACCCAGGTGCGCCTCAAGTTCGACACCAAGGAAGAGGCGCTGGATTACGCCAAGGACAATGGGATCGATGCGCAGGTCAGCGAACCGCACAAGCGCAAGCCCAACCTGCGCGCCCGTGGCTATGGCGAGAATTTCGCCACCGACCGGCGTGCGCCCTGGACCCACTGAATTGATCGACATCCGCGAGGCTGATCCGACCTCAGACGCGCTGCGCCCGGTGGTCGAGTCGCATTTTGCCCATAGCGAAACCGCCGGCCCTGCGGAAAGCAATCACACCATGGATGCCAAGGCGCTGGCCGGGCCGGGGATTCGGTTCTGGGCCATGTATGAAGCCGATCAGCCAGTTGGGTGTGGTGCGCTCAAGGCGTTGCCGGATGGCACGGCCGAGGTGAAATCGGTGCATATTCTGGCGCAGGTCCGCGGGCGCGGTCTGGCGCGCAAGATGATGATACATCTGGCCGATCTGGCCCGAACCGACGGGATCTCTGCGTTGGTTCTGGAAACCGGCGCGGCGCATCTGCCAGAGTATGACGCGGCCCGAAAACTCTATGAGGCGCTGGGATATTCCTATTGCGGGCCGATCTACGGATACGAGGCCGATCCAAACAGCGCCTTCATGCGCTTGGGTCTTGAACCCCGCCCGTAAAAACCGCAAGAAGGGCGCAGCGGTCCCGTAGCTCAACTGGATAGAGCAGCTGACTTCTAATCAGCAGGTTGAGGGTTCGAGTCCTTCCGGGATCGCCAGTTATCATTCGCAACTCGAAAATACTCCGCTTGATCCGCGTGATTTTGCGTTGTGCCTCTTTGTGTCGAAAAAAATATTGCAACCGGTTGCAAAAGGAAACATTGTATCGCCAAATCAAAGAATCGGGAGAACCGTATGCTGAGAATCGGACTGCTTGGCGCCGGGCGCATTGGCCGGGTACACGCACAGGCCATTGCCGCGCATCCTCAAAGTCAGCTTTGCGCGGTTTCCGACGCGATTTCCGAAGCGGCTGAAAACCTTGCTGCAGAGCAGGGGGCGACGGCTCGTGACTCGCAAGACATCATCGCGGACCCGTCAATTGATGCGGTGCTGATCGCGACGCCGACGGATACTCATTCTGATCTGATCGAAGCCGCCACACAGGCGGGCAAGGCGGTTCTGTGTGAAAAACCTGTAGATCTAAGCCTTGAGCGGGCGCTGGCGTGTCAGGCGGTTGCAGCCGAAACTGGCTGCCCGGTCATGGTCGGGTTCAACCGCCGGTTTGACCCCAGTTTCTCGACCCTGAAGTCGGCCGCCGACAATGGTGAGATCGGTACGACCGAGATGCTTTCGATCACCTCTTTCGACCCCGCCCCGCCACCGATCAGCTACGTCAAGGTTTCGGGTGGTCTGTTCCGGGACATGATGATCCATGATTTCGACATGGCGAATTATCTTATGGGCCAGCTGCCCGAACGGATTTCCGCCGTTGGCTCCTCGATCGTCGACCCCGAGATTGGGCGTGCCGGAGATGTGGATACTGCAGTGGTCACAATGACTTATGCGGATGGCAAGATCGTGGTGATCAAGAACTCGCGGCGGGCGGTCTATGGCTATGATCAGCGGATCGAGATGCTGGGCTCGGGCGGGTTGCTGCAAGCTCATAATGTTCTGGAAAACGCCGTGGTCAAATCGACGGCCGATGGCGTGACCGGCGCCAAGCCGACCTACTTCTTCTTAGAACGTTACATGCCCGCCTATCGCGCAGAATGGGACGCGTTCGTTCAGGCCGTGCTGAACGGCTCGGCAATGCCGGTGACACTGGAGGATGGCGTTGCCGCGCTGGCGATGGCCGAGGCCGCAACCCGCTCGGCACAATCCGGGCAACCGGTCGCAATGGCTGACGTTTTGAAACCGGTTGCAAAATGAGTCGATATCCGGAAACTGGAACAAGCTCTGCCAGTTTTAGGAGCGGAAAAGATTCGGTGGATCCGAATGATTGGGGCTGATGCCCCGACAAAAGACAGACTTTTTTATGGGAGGAAACTAATGAACAAGTTCGTAAAAGGCGCACTGGCTGCCGGTGCTCTGGCCCTGGCCACGCCCGCATTTGCGCAGGAAATCGTGGTTGTGTCGCACGGTCAGGCAAATGACGCGTTCTGGAATGTCGTCAAGAACGGCGTTGAGCAGGCGGGCAAGGATGTCGGCGTCAACGTGGAATACCGCGCGCCTGAGACTTTCGACATGGTGGCCATGTCGCAGCTGATCGATGCTGCCGTGAACCAGGAGCCGGACGGGCTGATCGTTTCGATCCCCGACGCGGACGCGCTTGGCCCGTCAATCGAACGCGCGGTTGCGGCCGGCATCCCGGTGATCTCGATCAACTCGGGCGCCGAAGTTGCCAAGGACCTGGGCGCACTACTGCATGTCGGTCAGGATGAGTACGACGCGGGCAAGGCCGCAGGTGAAGCGCTGGCGTCGATGGGCGGCAGCAATGCGATCTGTGTGAACCACGAAGTGGGCAACGTGTCGCTGGATTTGCGCTGTGAAGGTTTTGCCGAGGGCTTTGGTGGCAACGTCACCGTTCTGCCGACCTCGAACGACCCGTCCGAGATTGAATCGAAAGTGGCCGCCGCATTGGCCGCAGATGAAAGCGTCGACACCGTTATGGCTCTGGGTGCCAGCTCGGCCGGTGAGCCTGCTGTTGCAGCCGTCAAAGCCTCGGGCCGTGACGTGAATGTTGCCTCGTTCGACTTGTCGGCCAATTTCCTGCAGTCGGTTGTTGACGGCGACGCGGCCTTTGCCATCGACCAGCAGCAATACCTGCAGGGCTATCTGTCGGTGAACTTCATGGGTCTGCACGCCAAATACGGTCTGATGCCGGGTGGCGATGTTCCTTCGGGCCCGAACCTGGTGACTGCCGACAAGGCTGGTCAGGTGATCGAACTGTCGTCGCAGGGCATCCGCTAAACGCCCCGGACAGTGACAAAAGAAACGGCGCCCTGCGCGCCGTTTCCATCTAAATGGGAGAAGAACATGAGTCAGTCAGCGCCCGTCGCAGCCGACGAAAGGGTCAAGAGCGAACCGTTTCTGACCAAATTAATGAAACGCCCCGAGCTTGGTGCCATGGCCGGTGTCATTCTGGTGTTCATCTTCTTCGCGATTACCGCGGACAGCTCGATGTTCACCCTGGCCGGGGTGATGAACTTCATGACGCCTGCGGCTCAGCTGGGTATTCTGGCCATTGGCGCGGCGTTGCTGATGATTGGCGGAGAGTTTGACCTGTCGATTGGTTCGATGGTCGCCTTTTCCGGCCTGTTCTTCGGCGTCTGTGTGGTGACCTGGCAACTGCCGCTGATCGCCGCGATCCCGATGACGTTTGTTTTTGCGGCCTTTGTTGGCGCGATCAACGGCAATATCGTGATCCGCTCGGGCCTGCCGTCCTTTATCGTGACGCTGGCGTTTCTGTTCATCCTGCGGGGGTTGTCTCTGGTCGGGTTGAAAATGGCGACCGGGGGATCGACCCAGTTGCGCGGTGTGCGTGACGCGACCGAAAATGATTGGTTGGCGCCGTTCTTCTCGGGCGAGGCATTTGGCAGCCTGTTTAGCTGGATGGCCGCCAATGGCATCGTTGACACATTCAAAAGCGGAGCGCCGAAAGTGCCGGGTATCCCGGTCGAAATCCTTTGGTTCATCGTCATGGCGCTGGCCGCAACATATGTACTGCTGCGCACCCCGGCGGGGAACTGGATTTTTGCCTCGGGCGGCGACAAGACAGCGGCGTCCAACTCGGGTGTTCCGGTGAGCCGCGTCAAAGTCTCTCTGTTCATGCTGACGGCCTGCTGCGCCGCGCTGGTGGCGATCATCACGGTAATGGACGCGGGTTCGACCGATGCGCGCCGCGGCTTCCAGAAAGAATTCGAGGCGATCATCGCGGCCGTGATCGGGGGCTGTCTGCTGACTGGTGGCTATGGATCGGCTATCGGGGCGTTCTTCGGCTCGATCATCTTTGGCATGGTCGTCATCGGCCTGACCTATACCGACTTTGATCAGGACTGGTTCCAGGTCTTTTTGGGCGCCATGCTGCTGATCGCCGTTCTGTTCAACAACGCGATCCGTAAACGCGTAACCGGGGAGCGCTGATATGACCGAAGATACCAAGTTCCACCACGGCGATGCGACCGATGCGGCGCCTATCGTTGAAATGAAAGACATCGAAAAGCACTTTGGTAACATCATCGCCCTGGCCGGTGTCAGCTTTGACGTCAAACCGGGGGAATGCCACTGCTTGCTGGGTGACAACGGTGCGGGCAAGTCGACCTTCATCAAGACCATGTCCGGGGTGCACAAACCCACCAAGGGCGAGATCTATTTCGAAGGCAAACCGCTGCATTTCGATACCCCGCGCGATGCGATGGAGGCAGGCATTGCGACCGTGTTCCAGGACCTTGCGATGATCCCGCTGATGAGCGTGACGCGGAATTTCTTCATGGGGCGCGAGCCAACCAAAGGTAAAGGTCTGTTCAAGCGGTTCGATGTGGAACAGGCCAACGACGTCTGCATGGAAGAGATGCGCAAGATGGGCATCAACCTGCGTGGGCCGGATCAGGCTGTCGGTACGCTTTCCGGCGGTGAGCGGCAGACCGTTGCGATTGCGCGCGCGGTTTATTTCGGTGCCAAAATCCTGATCCTGGACGAACCGACCTCGGCTTTGGGTGTGCGCCAAACGTCGAATGTTCTGGCGACCATTGACCGAGTGCGCAGCCAGGGCGTTGGCGTTGTCTTCATCAGCCACAACGTGCGCCACGCACTGGCGGTGGGCGATCGGTTTACCGTGCTGAACCGGGGCAAGACTCTGGGTACGGCGAAACGCGGCGAGATCACGCCCGAGGAACTGCAGGACCTTATGGCCGGTGGTCAGGAAATGGCCGAGCTGGAAGGGTCTCTGGGCGGAACGGTTTAAAACCGTTCCCCCCATTTGGGTCCGGGTGGCCCAACCTTACGAAATTGCAGGATTGGCCAATACGGCCTTGTGTTGAAAAGGGATCACTATGGGCAAGACAGTCCGACTGACCGCAGCGCAAGCTTTGGTGCGCTATCTGGGCGCGCAGATGAACGAGGCCGGAGAGCCGTTCATCGCAGGTGTCTGGGCCATTTTTGGCCATGGCAACGTCGCGGGGCTGGGTGAGGCATTGCACGCCGTCAAAGACAGCCTGCCGACGTATCGCGGCCATAACGAACAAACCATGGCGCATTGCGCGATTGCCTATGCCAAGCAGATGCGCCGCACACGGGCTATGGCTGTAACGTCTTCGATCGGGCCGGGGGCCACAAACATGGTCACGGCGGCGGCGCTGGCGCATGTGAACCGACTGCCGGTTCTGTTCCTGCCGGGTGACGTGTTTGCAACCCGAGGCCCCGATCCGGTGTTGCAGCAGATCGAAAATTTCGGTGACGGCACGCTCAGCGCCAATGACTGTTTCAAGCCCGTCAGTCGCTACTTCGACCGAATTTCCCGGCCCGAACACCTTCTGACCGCCTTGCCGCGCGCCTTCCGGACCATGACCGATCCGGCCGATTGCGGACCGGTGACGCTGGCTTTCTGTCAGGACGTGCAGGCCGAGGCCTATGACTATCCCGAAAACTTCTTTGAACCACGCGTTTGGTATCAGCGCCGCATCCGCCCTGATGAGGGCGAACTGGCCCGTGCCGTTGCGGCGATCAAGGCGGCCAAATGCCCGGTTATCGTCGCCGGGGGCGGGGTGCATTACTCGGGCGCAACCGATGCGCTGCAGAGCTTTGTGGAAACGCACAACATTCCGATCACCGAGACACAGGCCGGCAAATCCGCTCTGGCCTGGGATCATCCGTTGAACCTTGGTCCCATCGGCGTCACTGGCGGCGAACCCGCCAACGATGTCTGCGCCGAGGCCGATCTGGTGCTGGGCGTTGGTACGCGCTTTCAGGATTTCACCACCGGCTCATGGGGTCTGTTCTCGAACCCCGAGCGTGAGATGATCAGCCTGAATACCGCCGCCTACGACGCCGAGAAACACGGCGCCATGCCGCTGCAGTCCGATGCCCGTGTCGGGCTTGAGGAGTTGGGATCTGCCCTGCAGGGATTCCGTGCCGACCCTGTGGCCGACACTTTGAAAGCGGACTGGTTCGGCAAGGTCGACAAGCTGACTGACGCGCCGGGTGATGGCAACGCTTTGCCCACCGACATGCAGGTGGTTGGCGCGGTGCAGCGCGCCTCGCATGACGATACGGTTGTGATGTGTGCGGCGGGCACCATGCCAGGGGAACTGCACAAACTGTGGAAAGCACCGCGCCCTGGCGCCTATCACATGGAATACGGCTTTAGCTGCATGGGGTATGAGATCGCGGGCGCCATGGGCATCAAGATGGCCCAGCCGGATCGTGACGTGATCTGCTTTACCGGCGACGGCACCTACATGATGGCGAACTCGGAAATGGCCTCGGCGGCAATGATGGGGATTTCCTTCACCGTTGTGATCACCGACAACCGCGGCTTTGGCTGCATCAACCGGCTGCAAATGGGCACAGGTGGGGCAGAGTTCAACAACCTGCTGGATCACGCGGTTCACGAAACGCCCTCGGCCATCGACTTTGCGGCCCACGCAGCGGCGATGGGGGCAACCTCGGTCAAGGTCAGTTCGATTGCCGAGCTTGAAGACGCACTAGCCAAACGCGGTGACATCAAAGGGCCTTACGTGGTGGTCATCGATACCGACCCGTACCCCTCGACTGAATACGGCGGCACGTGGTGGGAAGTGGCCGTGCCCGAGGTCAGCATCCGCCCCGAAGTGAATGAAAAACGCGCGGCCTATGAAGTCGCCATCAAGGAAAGAAACACCAAATGAGTGTGAAAATCGGGATCTCTCCGATCGCATGGCAGAATGACGATCTGCCGGATCTGACGGCGGCCTATACCATGGAGCAGGCGCTGAAAGAGGCGCGCGAGATCGGCTATATCGGTGTCGAACGCGGCCAGCGGATGCCCAGCGATACCGAAGGGCTGCGCGCTTATCTGGATGGCAACGATATCGCGCTCTGCGGCGGCTGGTGTTCGGGCAATACGCTGGTGAATGACTTCGCGACCGAGCGTGAGGCTGTCCGCGAGCAGGTCGAGCAGTTCGTGGCGTTGAACAGCCCCTGCATCGTCTATGCCGAGTGCTCCAACACAGTGCAGGGTCAGATCGGGACGCCGGTCAATGACCGCCCCAAACTGTCCAAGGATGAGGTTCTGGCTTACGCGGCCAAGCTGACCGAGCTGGCGAAATGGATGGCTGATCAGGGTATGCCGATGGCCTATCACCACCACATGGGCACGATCATCGAAAGCGAGGATGACGTAAACTGGCTGATGGAGGGGACGGGCCACGAGGTGAAGTTGTGTTTCGACACCGGCCACCTGCTGTTCGGTGGCGGCGATGTCATGGCGACCCTGAATCGCTGGGGCGACCGGGTGCACCACGTGCATTTCAAGGATATCCGTCCGCCCATCGTGCAGGACACGCGCGAAAATAATCGCAGCTTCCTGGATGCGGTGATCGCCGGGGCCTTTACCGTGCCCAGCGATGGCTGCATCGATTTCCAGGCGGTCGCAAATTCGCTCAAGGCGATGGATTACGAGGGCTGGATCGTGGTCGAGGCCGAACAGGACCCGGCCAAGGCACCGCCTTATGAGTTTTCCAAGATGGGCTACGCCCACATCGTCGATGTCTGCGGACAGGCAGGATTAGAGATCACTGCGTAACTCGCCAGGCAAAGACGCAACACCAAAAGCCATGAGAAGGGAGCATGTCATGGTGCATCAAGACCTTGGATATGTCGGCTATTTCGACCGGGAATCCTGCGATCTGGATGAGTTCAAGGTGTTGACCTCTCAGAACCTTTCGGCTGATGCGGTGCCCCATGCCGCGTCGGTTGAAAAGAACGTACCTGTCTATGACATGCAGACCCTGCGCCGGGTGCTGGGGCGGGCCGACGAACGTCAGGGTTTGCTGGCGGAATGGGGCTGGGTTCTGAGCAAATCAGCCGGAGTGATCGTCCTAAAAGCGGCGTACCAAGATACTTCGGTAATCGATCGGGCCACCGAAGTGTTCCGCCAGGTCATCGACGAAGAACGTCAAAGTGGTGCGGGAGAGGGCGATCACTTTGCCGCCTCGGGCGCGAATGACCGGATTTGGAACGCGCTGCAAAAGCAATGCTTGCGCGACCCGGAAGGCTTTGCGCTGTATTTCGCGAACACAGCGATTGCAGCCGTCTGCGAGGCATGGCTGGGCCCGAACTATCAGATGACCGCGCAGGTCAATCAGGTGCGTCCGGGGGGTAAAGCGCAGCAGGCGCACAGGGATTACCACCTGGGGTTCCAAAGCGCCGACAGCGCCGCCCGATATCCCGCCCATGCCCATCACCTGACCGCTGCACTGACGTTGCAAGGCGCCGTTGCCCATTGCGATATGCCGGTGGAAAGCGGCCCAACCAAGTTGCTGCCGTTTTCGCAGCTTTATCCACCGGGCTATTTGGCATTTCACGATCCCACCCATCGGGACCATTTCGAAGACAGCTATATCCAGCTGCCGCTGTCAAAAGGCGATGCGGTGTTCTTCAATCCCGCACTATTCCATGCTGCCGGAGAAAACAGCAGCGCAGATATCGACCGCATGGCGAACTTGCTGCAAATTTCCTCGGCCTTCGGGCGCGCGATGGAAGCGGTGGATCGTCGTGCCATGTCGCTGGCGGTGTTCCCCCATCTGATCGCGTTGAAACAGCGCGGTGACCTGAGCGCCTCGGAACTTGATGCGGCGATTGCGGCCACCGCCGAAGGCTATCCCTTCCCGACCAATCTGGATACGGACCCTCCGATCGGGGGCAACGCGCCGGAAAGCCAGGCGGATATCCTGTGCCGGGCGGTTTCGGAAGGCTGGAGCGAGACGCAACTGACCGAGGCGCTTTCGGCCCTGGAGGCAAGGCAAGCTGCCTGAAACAACATAGGGGTGCGCCGTTCGCCCACCCATCAAGGAGACGACACCATGGCAGACCTGCTCAAGAAACCGTTCGGAACCCGCGGCAAGGTCCACGACATTACTCCGGCCAGTGCAGGGTGGCGATATGTCGGTTTCGGCCTCTATCACCTGCGTGCGGGCGATACTGCAGCTGAGGCGACCGGCGACCGCGAGGTTGTTCTGGTCATGGTCGAAGGCAAGGCACAGATCACCGGGGCCGGGCAGGATTGGGGCGTTCTGGGCGACCGGATGAACGTGTTCGAAAAGACGCCGCCGCATTGCCTGTACCTGCCGAACGGAACCGAGTGGGAGGCCGTCGCCGAAACCGACTGCGTCATCGCTGTCTGTTCTGCGCCCGGCAAAGGCGGGCATCAGGCCCGGCGTATCGGCCCCGATGGCATCACTCTGACCGAGCGCGGCAAGGGCGTAAACACGCGCTACATCAACAATATCGCGATGGAGAACGAGGATTATGCCGACAGTTTGCTGGTGACCGAGGTGTTTACGCCCAACGGCCACTGGTCGTCCTACCCCAGCCACCGCCATGATGAGGATGACTATCCTCGCATCACCTATCTGGAGGAGACCTATTATCACCGCCTCAACCCGGCCAACGGGTTCGGCATCCAGCGGGTCTATACCGATGACGGCCAGTTGGATGAGACGATGGCCGTGTCCGATGGCGATGTTGTGACCGTCCCGCGCGGCCATCACCCTTGCGGCGCGCCCTATGGGTTTGAGATGTATTATCTGAACGTCATGGCCGGGCCTCTGCGGAAATGGCGCTTTGTTGCGGCCCCTGAGGTCGAATGGATCATGGAGCGTGACGGATGACCCGAGATTTTGCCACCTATCCCAGCCTGAGCAGCAAGACGGTCTTCATCACCGGCGGGGCAGGGGGTATCGGTGCGGAAACGGTCCGCGCTTTTGCGGCCCAAGGGGCCAAGGTCGGATTTCTGGATATCAATGCCGACGCCGGACATGCGCTGCTGGCGGAACTGGACGGCGAACACGCCTTTGCCCAATGCGACCTGCGCGATATCGAGGAGCTGCGTGTGGCCCTGGGCCAGCTGTCGGAGGAACTGGGCGCCGCACATGTTCTGGTCAACAACGCCGCCCATGATGACCGGCACGACTGGCGCGAAGTGACACCGGACTATTGGGACGAACGCATGGCGACCAATATCCGCCACATGTTCTTTGCCATCCAGTCCGTCGCGCCCGCAATGATCGAACGGGGTGGTGGATCGATCATCAACCTCGGCTCGAACTCGTGGTGGGAGGCCAGCGCGGGCTTCCCGGCCTATGCCACCGCCAAGTCCGCCGTGCATGGCCTGACCCGGACTATGGCGCGCGAACTGGGAGATCACCGTATCCGCGTGAACACGGTGGTGCCCGGCTGGATCATGACCGAGCGTCAGAAGGACCTCTGGGTCACGCCCGAGGCGCTGGCAAAACAGGTCGACCGCCAATGCCTGCCCGATCCGATTGACCCGGTCTATGTGGCGCGAATGGTGGTATTTCTGGCCTCGGATGATGCCGCCATGTGCAGTGCGGGGAATTTCATGGTTGAGGGTGGCTCGATCTGACCGTCCCATATTCTGAGGTTTAGCATGTCCCAACCATTCGAACTGGCAGCCTGTGCCGAAATGCTTTGGCTGGATAAGCCAATCGATTGGCGCGCCGCACGCCTGACGGAAATGGGATTCGGTGTAGGCCTGTGGAACTGGCCTGAGTGGGATCTCAATAAACTCGAACGCGTCGGCGCGAATTTCACGATCATGAACGGCTATCTCGAAGGCCGTCTTGCGGATGACGAAGGCGCAGATATGTTGCTGAAATCTGCGCGCGAAACGGTGCAGATCGGCAAACGTTTGGGTGTGGATCGTCTGAACTTGCACGGAACGGGATTAGGCGATGGCGGTATCCCAATCTGGCAGCATGAAACCCTAACTGGAGAGATGTGGTTAAAGGCGCGAGAGACGTTGAACCGCATCTGCGATCTGGCCGAAGCGGAGGGTGTGGTGTTCACGCTGGAAAACCTGAACCTGTTGGATCACCCCGGGTGTCCCTTTGGTTCAACAGCGGATGTGCTGGCGCTGGTCTCAGCCATTGATCGCCCTCAGTTGCGTATCAACCTCGACCTCTACCACACACAAATCGGCGAGGGTGATCTTATCCGATGGTGCGAGAAGTGCTTGCCTTGGATCGGAGAAGTTCAAGTTGCCGATAACCCGGGCCGATGTGAGCCCGGGAGCGGTGAAGTCAACTATGCCGCTGTTGCGCGGGCGTTGAATGATATGGGCTATCGTGGACCCGTAGGAATGGAGGCCTTTGCGGCAGGCGATCCGGAAGAAGCGCTCGAAGCCTTCCAGAGCGCTTTTACTCTTTGACGGCTTATATTTGCGGCGGCGCGCCAAAGGCACGAATAACCGCGCGCGCAGCGGCTTCGACTGGGTCGTGGGTCTCTTTCAGGATGGTGACGCGGTCGAACCTATCAGGGTCGCGGTTCACCGCTTCGCGCAGTGCGACGCCGAAGGCCATGCGCAGCTCGGTCCCGATGTTGAACTTGCAGATCGAGGTCTCGCGGGCGAGGCGTTTGCGTTGTTCAACCGGCACGCCTGAGCCGCCATGGATCACCAGCGGCACATCGGTCATGGCGTCGATCTGACGGATGCGGTCCTCGTCCAGACCGCCTTCCTTGTTCTGCTGCAAATGGACGTTGCCGACCGAGATCGCCATCGCATCCACGCCGCTTTCCCGCGCGAACTGTGCCGCCTCGGCCGGGTCGGTGCCGTTTGAGCCTTCACCGCCGGAATAGCCGACAAAACCGATCTCACCTTCGCAGGAAATTCCGGCTGCATGGGCCATTTCCGCAATCGCGGCTGTCTCGTCGATGTTCTGCTGCAGCGGTTTGCGTGAGCCGTCGAACATCAACGAGGTGAACCCGCTGTCGAGCGCGATCTTACATTCCTCAAACGTATAGCCGTGGTCCAGATGGGCGACCACAGGAACCGAGGCGTTCTCGGCCAGATGCCGGAACATCTTGCCCAGAACGGGCAGCGGTGTGTGTTCGCGGCAGCTGGGGCCCGCCTGCAGGATCACGGGGGCGTTTTCGGCCTCGGCCGCGGCCACATAGGCGCGCATGTCTTCCCAGCCAAGAGTGACTAGACCACCTACGGCATAGCCTTGTTCATAAGCGGGGGTCAGGACGTCTTTCAGCGTGACAAGGGTCATTTGAATTTCGCGATCATGTCTTTGATGCCGGGGATCGTTTCGATCTGATAGGCGTGTGTTGGTTGGAAATACTGGACCAGTGAGCGCTGGCTGAGACCGCCCAAGATGGTGAAATAGTACATCTCGTATCCCGGCAGCACGCAGCAGGGGTGGTACCCCTTGTCGATGCAGATCGTGGAGCCATCGACGATGTGATAGGCATCCCCAGGTTCGTTATCCTCGCGCTGCAACATCTGCAGGCCCGACCCCCAGTTGGGTTTGAAGCGGAAGTTGTAGGTCTCGTCGTGGCGGCTTTCATCCGGCAAGCGGTTGGTGTCGTGCTTGTGGCTGGGGAAGCCGGACCAGCCGCCCTGACCAACAGTGTACAGCTCACTCACCAACAGGCGTCCAACCTTAGCATGCTGTTTCTGGCCAAGGATGTGCTTAATCTTGCGATGGGTTTTGGTGTCGTCGCTGCCGTATTGCACAAGGTCATGTTCTCGCACATCGAAGGGCTCCAGCACCTTGTCGTATTTGGCGCCCGCGATGAACACCTCGGCCTCGTCCGAGACACAAACCATCCGCGCCTTGGCCCCGACCGGGACGTAAACACCTTCGGGTTCGCCATCCCAGACATCCTCGCCCCGGTTGCCTAGTTTGGCGAATTGTACGCCTTCGACATCAACATCCACGCTGCCGGTGGCGGGCGCGATACAGGTTTCATAGCCCGGTACTTGATATTCGAACGCCTCGCCACGGCGCAGTTTGACGATATTGAAATAGTTCAGCGGCACCGTGGGGTCGTCGGTATCAACGATGGGTTTGTTCTGGTTGTCATAGGGCGCGATATGCATGGGAGCCTCCTATGTGGTCGGGCCGGGGTGATCGGCAAGGAATGAGTCCAGTTGTGTTGTTGTTGGCATCGCCTGGGCGCAACCGGGTTGTGACACAACGATCGAGGCACATGCTGACCCGCGCATGACCGCGTCTTTCAGCGAATGCCCCGCCGCGATCGACGCCAACAGACCAGCCATGAAACTGTCGCCCGCGCCGTTGGGTTTGATGGCGGTGACAGGGTAGATGCCGGTGCAGATTTCCTGACCGTCCACCAGCGTAACCGCACCTTGTTCACCTTTCTTGTAGATGACGATCCGGCCCGGTTTTTCCGCCAATTTCTTGGCCTTGGCGAAACCCTTTTCAATACCCCCGGCCATGAAACCGAACTCTTCGTCATTGCCGACGATCAGGTCACTGGCCTCTCCGGCGCGCGACAAGACGTCGGCGGCCACTTCGGGCGAGGGCCAGCTATATGGGCGGTAATCGATGTCGAAGATCACCGGCAACCCGGCGGCACGGGCATTGTCAAAGGCGCGAAAGGTGGCGCTGCGTGACGGCTCGGCAGCAAAGACGGTGCCCGCCGAGATCACGGCGGAGAAGGCGGAATAGTCGACCTTGTCCATGTCCTCTTCGGTGACCTGAAAATCGACGGCCCCATTGCGATAGATGACGTTTTGGAAGTTCTCGATCCGGCTTTCATAGACCGCCAGCGACATGCGGTATTCGCCGCCCACAAAGCGAATGTTAGACGTGTCGACGCCATAGTGGCGCAGGCGATTCAGGCAGAATCGGCCAATGGCATCGTCTGAGACCGAGGTGACCAGCGACGCCTGACTACCCAGCTTGACCAGACCGGCACAGATATTGGCCGACGATCCGCCCAGATCGGCGTGGAACGTATCAGCATCTTCGCTTTTGACGCCAATGGGATCGGCGAACATGTCCATGCCCGCACGCCCGAACACGGCGAACCGGTTTCCTTTGATGCCGTCTATCAAAGCGCTCACGTCATATCCCTCCGGCAAGCTGGGGTCGGCTTAGTTTGGACCTTGCGTTGAATCGATTCACACGATACTCATTTTGCAACCGGTTGCAAATAATATGTTCGGAGCCGTGACAGATGCCTGAAATTGGAATTGGAATTGTAGGTGGCGGCTATATGGGCAAGGCCCATTCGGTTGCCATGTCGGCTGTGGGGGTGGTGTTCAACACGGCGCTGCGTCCGCGTCTTGAGATGATCTGCGCCTCAAGCCCCGAAAGCGCCGAACGGTATCGGGCGGCCTATGGGTTCCGTCGCGCGACCGAGGATTGGCGAGTGTTGGTCAACGACCCGGCGGTCGAGGCCGTCGTCATCGCCTCGCCCCAGAACACCCACCGCCAGATCGCCGAAGCGGCCTTTGCCCTGGGCAAGCCAGTGCTGTGCGAAAAACCGCTGGGCGCGTCGATGGCGGATGGTGCGGCAATGGTAGCGGCTGCCGAGGCGGCCGGTGTCGCCAACATGGTCGGCTTCAACTATGCCCGCACCCCCGCCACGCAATACGCGCGCAATCTGATCACCGAGGGGGAATTGGGTGACATCACATGGTTCCGGGGCGAGCATACCGAAGATTTCTATGCCGACCCCGAGGCCCCGGCCACGTGGCGCACAACCGGCATAGCCAACGGCACGATGGGCGATCTGGCACCGCATATGATCAACGGCGCGCTGGCGTTGATGGGGCCGATTGCCGAGGTCATGGCCGAGGTCGAGACAGTCCATCATACCCGCCCTGGGGGCACGGTGGACAATGACGATCAAGCGCAGATCATGTGCCGGTTCGAAAGCGGCGCGATGGGTAACATCCATGTCAGCCGCGTCGCGACGGGCCGCAAGATGGGATACGCCTACGAGGTGTCGGGCACCAAAGGCGCGTTGCGGTTTGATCAGGAGGACCAGAACGCCCTGTGGTTCTATCGCCACGAAGGTCCCGAGGCACAGCGCGGCTTTACCAAGATCCTGACCGGCCCGGCGCATCCGGACTACGAACCCTTCTGTCAGGGTCCGGGCCACGGCACCGGATATCAGGACCAGATCATCATCGAGGCCAAGGATTTCCTGCAGGCGATCCATACCGGGCAGCCGATCTGGCCCACCTTCCATGACGGGCACGAGGTCAACCGTGTAGTTGCTGCGGCGCTGATGTCGTCACAGCAGCGGCAATGGCAAAACATCAGCGATTTCTAATCGCAAACGGCAAAACACGTAAGAGAGACAAATACCATGGCAAAGCTGAAATGGGGCATGATCGGTGGTGGCGAAGGCAGCCAGATCGGGCCCGCACACCGTCTTGGGGCTCAGGCAGACGGCAGGTTCGAATTTGCAGCCGGTGCGCTGGATCACCGCCCTGACGTGGGCCGGGAATATGCGCAGCGGCTGGGCGTGGCTGCAGACCGCGCCTATGGCGACTGGCAAGAGATGCTGGCCGGTGAAAAAGACCGCGCCGACCGGATTGATCTGGTGACAATTGCCACGCCGAACTCGACCCACTTCGAGATTGCCAAGGCGTTCCTTGAGGCCGGGTTCAATGTGCTGTGCGAAAAGCCGATGACCATGACCGTGGAAGAGGGAGAAGAGATCGTCCGCGTGGCCGAGGCCTCGGGCAAAATATGTGCGGTCAACTATTGCTACTCTGCCTATCCGATGGTGCGGCAGGCCCGAGCGATGGTGCGGGCGGGCGATATTGGCAAGGTACGTCTGGTCGTCACCAATTTCAGCCACGGCCACCACGGCGACGCCACCGATGCCGACAACCCGCGCGTGCGCTGGCGCTATGATCCGGCGATGGCGGGCGTCTCGGGCCAGTTCGCGGATTGCGGTATCCACGCGCTGCACATGGCCAGCTTTGTCTGCGATGATGAGGTGAAGACCCTGTCCGCCGACATGGCCTCGACCATTTCCAGCCGCGAGTTGGAAGACGACGCCATGATCAATTTCCGGATGGAGGGTGGCACTGTGGGCCGCCTGTGGACCTCATCCGTGGCCATAGGCCGGCAGCATGGGTTCGACATTCAGGTGTTTGGTGAAACCGGTGGTCTGCGTTGGGCTTCGGAACAGCCCAACCAATTGATCTACACCCCCGTTGGTGGACGCACTCAGATCATCGAAAAAGGCGAGGGCGGTCTGCATGACGAGGTGCAGCGCCTGTCCCGTGTTGCAATCGCGCATCCCGAAGGATTTCCGCTGGCCGTTGCGAACATTTATTGTGATCTGGCCGATGCGATCCGGGGCGAGGCCCGTGACGGTCTGCCCGGCGCGTCCGACGGGGTCCGCTCGATCGCCGCAGTGCACGCGGCCGTGGCATCGGGCAAAGCGGACGGTGCCTGGAAAGACGCGCGCCCGCCGATGTTCCGTTGATCAGGGGCGGGGCCGCAACGTGCCCCGCTCAATCACCCGGCAAGGGAAAATCCGTGCTTCTGGATAACGTTTGGGGTCTTTCAGCATTTCCTCGACCAGATCGACTGACGAGGTGATGATCTGCTTGATCGGTTGGTGAATAGTGGTCAGGTCGATGCTCTCCCACCGCGCCATCTCCATGTCGTTCAGACCAATGATGCCGATTTCGGTGCCCGGTTTCAGCCCGTGATCGCGTAGGGCCGATAGCGCGCCGATGGACAGAATGTCGTCCCCGCAGAAATACCCCTCGGCGGGGGTTTCCGTCAGCAGGCGCAGCATCTCAGCGCGCCCGGCCTCAAAGGAGTAGGCCCCGGCGAAGGAATGCGAGACCTCAAGGTCGGGGTGCTTTTCAACCTCTTCCATGAAGCCGCGATACCGGTCCATTGCCGAGGTCGCATCCTGCGGCCCGCCCAGATACCCCACGCGTTTATAGCCGCGCGCCAGCAGCTCTCGCGCCGCCATGCGCCCGCATTCCACGTTGTCGATCCCCACGACGTGCACTTCGGGCGAGGTGGCCGACCGGCCGAAGGTATGCACCACCGGCACGCCGGCGTCATGAAACGCCTTGGCAAAGCTGGGCGGCAAGGTCGATGAAGCAACGATGGCGGCATCTACCGAATATTGTCGCAGCATCCGCACCGAATTGGCCGGTTCGGTCTCGTCCGTCAGGTTCACGATCAGCGGCCGGAGCCCGCGTTCCTGCAAGGCGCGGGTGAACTGGTCGAACACCTCAAGGAAAATCGGGTTGTGAAAGTTGTTCGAGATCAGGCCGATCAGCTTGGTCCGCCCGGTGGTCAGCGACGAGGCCAGCGCGTTGGGGCTGTAGCCCAGCTCTTTCGCGGCCTTTTCAACCTTGCTGCGGGTCTTGGCGGAAACCGAAGCGCCCTCGGTAAAGGTGCGCGAAACGGCCGAGCGCGACACGCCCGCCAATGCGGCGACATCTTTCAGGGTGACACTCATGGCTGATGTCCATCGAAAAGAGGAAGGCTGACAAGCGATTTCATGGTGGAATACTACGCGCCAACGGCCAAAACTTGCAATCGGTTGCAAGCGTCGGATTCAAATTACGCCAAGCCCGTGTCATTTGTGCGATTTGATGGGGGGATGGTGAGTGATGAGAGACTTGAACTCCCGCCGCCTTGTAAAAAAACCGTGACGTACATGCAGTTTTGTAACCGTGTAACCGGCCCTAAAATGGGCCGGATGACGTGGTGTAACGACGAAGATATCTAATCCGAATACCGTCCATCGCAAAAGAGTTCCCACTCAAGTCTGGCCCCATCCGAGGTTTTTAACCGCATCAATCGAGTGTGGAAATCTTCACCCTTATCGATGAAGTCGACAGAGATTTCCATCTCTACAATATCCTCAGGCTGGATACCTCGAAGTATTTCGGGGTTCTGATCCTCTCGAATACATCCAAACTCACCCTCAACACCAATGGTCTTAAACTCCAATTTGATTGGATCAAAAGCTGGCTTGATCGGCATCAAGCAAATAGCTCCTCGTTGCTGAATAACTACTCCTGAGGCACCTAATTTCACGGCAACTACCTTGTGAAATACGCCAACCCGAACGATCGCACCCTTTCTGATAAATTGTTCCCCACTTGCAACTCTTTCTTGTCGCGCCCTTAATCTTTCTTCCTGTGCGATCTGTGCCAAGTTCTCAATTCGGATTTCGTCAACCGGGTAGGCATCTCGAAGTAATTTCAATCCCGCACGACCAATACCTGGCACTCTCAGTATTTCAGCATCGTTCAATAGGGAAACGTCTGCAGGAGACCGAATTTCTGTCCCTTCCAAAACAAGCTCGACAATTCTCGTCAGCTTTTTCTCGCGCAAATCCAAAATAGTAGCCTCGCTTTCAGCACTTTGCATTCGGTATATGGTGAAAGAAGCCAACGCAATGAGACAACAAGAACAAGGCTGCTACAGCAGAGTAACGCGGATCGTCGCGCAGCAGGTCATCAAACGCCATACGCTGTTCGTAGTGGCTGTATGCGATCTGGTCCGGTGCCAGTGGATGGCGGGCAGGTGTGGTGCGGCCCCATTCGCTGTTCAGCTTCTGCTCAGCAAGGCGATTTGATGTTGAAGCTGTGCCACGGCACCTGATAGCAGCTTGAGCGCTTGGCGGTAATCGCCACCCAAAGCGGTGTTCAGCTCAGTCTTGCCGATGATTTCCCGTAGGTCTTTAGGCACTACAAGCCGGGCATGATACCGACCAGAACGGTTGACGAGGTTGCGAACTTTGCCTGCCATGGGAACACCTTTTGCAACCAAAACTGTAACCTTCAAACGGACATACGTCCTTGTTTGCAAGGGTTTTCGTTTGTTTCAAAAGGTTAGGATGGTGGGTGATGAGAGACTCGAACTCCCGACATCTTCGGTGTAAACGAAGCGCTCTACCAACTGAGCTAATCACCCGTGACGGTGCATGTAGCCAAGCCAGCGCGCGGGCGCAAGAGGGTCTGGCACAAATTCTTTGATGCAACGCCGGGTCAGGTGGATTTTGTTGATCCTGCCCCTCGTATATTCCGTTCATTTTCCGCAGGCTGCGCCCGTGGCCAAGGGGAAAGGCGCTTGCGTGTCATAGGTGCCCTCAGATATCCCCAAAGGGACTGCAACCTTCCAGACGGGAGAGCACATGATCCTGTCCCTTGCCCGCCGATGTGTAATCGCGGCTTTGGTTTTGGGCACCTTGACGCTGGCCCCGATCCGGGCCGGAGCAGGAGAGATTTTGGTTTTCGCTGCCGCCAGTCTGAAAAACGCTCTGGACGAGATCGCGCCGATCTTCGAACAGCAATCCGGGCATGAGGTGACGGTGTCCTATGCGGCCTCGTCCGTGCTGGCGCGGCAGATTCAACTGGGGGCACCTGCGGATTTGTTCATATCTGCGAATGTGGATTGGATGGATGTTCTGCAGGACCAGAACTTGATCGACGCGGACTCGCGGGTGGATTTACTGGGCAATGAGCTGGTTCTGATCGGCGGTGCGGGTCAGGATCAGATCGGCCGGATGCAGCCGGATGTCGACCTGTCCGCAAAGCTGGGGGGCGGGCATCTGGCGATGGCGCTTGTCGACGCGGTGCCGGCGGGGATTTACGGCAAGACGGCGCTTCAGAATCTGGGGCTGTGGGAGGGTGTTCAGACTCGGATCGCCCAAACCGACAATGTCCGCGCGGCGCTTGCACTGGTTGCGGCAGGGGCCGCGCCGCTGGGGATCGTCTATCAATCGGATGCGCAAGTCGAAGACCGGGTTCAGGTTGTGGCCTCGTTCCCGCCTGATCTGCACCCGCCGATCATTTACCCGGCAGCGGTGACCGCGTCTGGCACAACCGAAGCACAGGCGTTTCTGGATCACCTGCAATCGGACGCCGTGCAGGCAATCTTTACAGAACAGGGCTTTGCCCTGCCGGGGCGCTGACGTATGGGATGGTTGGGTCCGGCAGAGCTTGAGGCGCTCAGACTGTCTTTGCGTGTGTCCTTCTGGGCGACGCTGGTGACCTTGCCGTTTGGCGTCTTTGTGGCTTATGCGCTGGCCCGCTGGCGGTTCCCCGGTCGTCAGCTGCTTAATGGGCTGGTACACCTGCCGCTGATTCTGCCGCCGGTGGTGACCGGGTACCTGCTGCTGTTGACCTTTGGTATCCAGGGGCCAATGGGCAGGTTGCTGGCCGAGTTCGGCATCGTCGTAGCCTTTCGCTGGACCGGCGCGGCGTTGGCCGCGGGAATCATGGCCTTTCCTTTGATGGTGCGCGCCATCCGCCTGTCGATCGAGGCGGTGGACCCGAAATTGGAACAGGCCGGGGCAACGCTGGGCGCGTCGCGGCCCTTTGTGTTTGCCACCGTCACCCTGCCGATGATCCTGCCCGGCGTGATCGCTGGTGCCATCCTTGCCTTTGCCAAAGCGATGGGAGAGTTCGGGGCCACGATCACCTTTGTCTCGAACATCCCCGGTCAGACCCAGACCCTGCCCTCGGCAGTCTATGCCTTCCTGCAGGTACCGGGGGGCGAGGGCGCGGCGACGCGATTGGTGATCGTTTCGATCATCATCGCCATGGGCGCACTGTTGCTGTCGGAATATGTCGGTCGTCGTGCGGCCGCGCGGGTGTCCGGGTCATGAGTCTGTCTGTCCACCTGCAGCACGATCTGCCTGACCTTACGCTGGATCTCAGCTTTGATGCGCCCTCAGGCGTAACGGTTCTGTTCGGGCGGTCCGGTTCGGGCAAGACCACCGTAGTCAATGCGGTGGCCGGTTTGTTGCGCCCCCAGGCGGGGCGCGTTGCCGTGGACGGGTGGGAGCTGTTCGACACCGAGAAGAACCTATGGCTGCCGCCACACCGTCGGCGTTTGGGGTATATCTTTCAGGAAGGCCGCCTGTTCCCGCATCTGACTGTGCGACAGAACCTGTCCTATGGGCGCTGGTTCGCGCCAAAACGGGCGCGTCGCGAGGACCCGGACAAGGTGATCGAGATGCTAGGCATCGGCCATCTGCTGGATCGCCGCCCCGCGGGCCTGTCGGGCGGGGAAAAGCAGCGTGTCGCCATTGGTCGCGCCCTACTGGCCAGTCCGCGGCTGATCCTGGCAGATGAACCTCTTGCCGCGTTGGACGACGCGCGCAAGGCCGAGATCCTGCCCTATTTCGAACGGCTGCGGGATGAAGTTTCGGTTCCGATTCTCTACGTTACCCATTCCGCGGCCGAAGTCGCGCGGCTGGCGACCTCGGTTGTTGCTTTGCAGGATGGCAAGGCGGTGCGGCACGGTCCGGCGTCCGAGGTGATGGCTGATCCGTCGATCGCCCCGGCGGGCGTGCGGGCCGTGGGGGCGGTGCTGAAGGTCCGGGTTCGGGACCATCACGCCGATGGGTTGACCGAACTGGATGCTGGCGGTGCGCGACTGTTCCTGCCACGCATCCCGCATCAGGTGGGGGAAGAGCTGCGCATCCGCATTCCGGCGCAGGAAGTCATCCTGTCCAACAAACGGCCCGAGGGGTTGTCGGCCCTGAACATGCTGGAAGGTGCGGTCGATACGATCCGCGCGGGCGACGGGCCGGGGGCCATCGTTTCGGTCCAGACCCCGGCAGGGCCGGTGTTGGCCCGCGTCACCCGTCGCTCGGTCGAGGCGCTGGGGCTGGAGCCGGGCAAGCCGTGCTATGCGGTGATCAAGACAGTTGCCTTGGCACCGCAGGACGTTGGCGGGCGGCTGGGCACTCGCTAAACCCGGACTTTACTCATCATCCGGGCCCCCTATGATTTATGGAAATGCCCGAGTGTGTTTCAGGCCAAGGATTTGTTGATATGCGGTTTCTCAGAATTTCAGGCGCAGTTGTTCTGCTTTTGCTACCAACGCTGGCGCAAGCCGTCGGAATTGGTTTTGCCGTCAGGCCCGGATATCGTGCGACGGTCACGCAGTTGAAAAATGGTAATTACCAGGTGGCCACACATGGCTCGTCCGCGGCAATCGCCTATTGGTGCGGCATTGGGGATTTTGCCATCCGCACACTCAGGCTGCCGACAACTCAGCGCATTTACGTGGCCAAAGCCTATGACAAGCAGACACGGACCGTGCAGTTTTCGCTGACACCACCCGAGGGCGGTGACACTTCAAAGAGTTATTCGATCACGGTCAGCCGTGTGGGTGAAAACATGTCGGCATCCGGGGCGCGGAGCCATTGCTTTGACAACATCATGGATTTCGATTTCTAGGCGAAATCAGACCCACTTGGCCATCGGCGGCAGGCTCATCAGCACCGCATCCGGATCGTGGCCGGTTTCAAGCCCGAACTTGGTGCCCCGATCGTAAACCAAGTTGTACTCGGCATAGAGGCCGCGATGGACCAGTTGGGTGTTCTTGTCATCGTCGTCGAAGCCCTGCACGCGGCGCTTTTCGACCAAGGGTAGAAAAGCGGGCAGGAAGGCCCGACCGATATCCTGTGTCAGCGCAAAATCCGCCGCCCAGTCACCGGTGCAGTAGTCATCCATGAAAATGCCGCCAACGCCTCGGGCGCGTTTTCGGTGAGGGATATAGAAGTATTCATCAGCCCACTCTTTCAGGCGCGGGTAGTGTCCCGGCCCGTGCGGGTCCAGATGCGCCTTTTGCGTGGCGTGGAAATGGGCTGTGTCCTCATCATATTCGATGCAGGGGTTCAGGTCCGACCCGCCGCCGAACCACCACGCGTGCGGGGTCCAGAACATGCGGGTGTTCATATGCACTGCCGGAACATGCGGGTTCTGCATATGCGCCACCAGCGAAATGCCCGAGGCCCAGAAACGCGGATCATCAGCCATACCCGGAAGGCCCTTGCGTGCGGCCATCGCCTGCTGTGCCCGCTCACCCAGCGTGCCGTAAACGGTCGAGATATTGACGCCGACCTTTTCGAACACCCGTCCGCCGCGCATAACCGACATCAACCCGCCGCCCGCGTCCGAGCCGTCCTCGGACTGTCGCGTGGTCTCCTTGACCTCGAACCGACCGGCGGGGGCGTCCGAAAACGGCCCGGTGTCGTGGCTGTCTTCCAGCGCTTCGAACGCGGTGACGATTTCATCACGCAGTTGGCGGAACCAGGCAGAGGCGGTGGATTTCTCGGTGTCGAACATGGGGATCAGTGGGCCGGGGCTGCGACGGGGTCCAGCAGGGTGCGGCCGCCGTCAATGGTCAGAATTTGCCCGGTGATGAACCCGGCGGCGTCCGAGGCCAGATATTGCGCCGTCTCGGTCAGTTCCGAGGGTGCGGCGATCCGGGCCAAAGGGGTGTGTTTCTCGATATCGTCGCGGAAATCGCGGTTCTCTTTCAGGGTGGACTGCAGCGAGGCACTCATCACCGAGCCCAACGCGATGGAATTCACCCGGATACGGTTCGGGGCCAGCGCCACGGCCAACGAGCGGGTCATCTGGTCCAGCGCGGCGGTCGATACGGAATAGGCCATCAGGTCAGGGTGCGTACGCCGGGCAGCAATCGATGAAAGGTTGATGATCGACCCGGCAGGATTTTCGTCATCGTCTCCGGCTTGCTTGATCATCCGTTTGGCGACCAACTGGCTCAGCCGCAAGGCAGGCATCAGGTTCTGGTTCAGCAAGGTGCGGACCGAGTCATCTTCGGTATCCAGTGGATCGGACGGGATCACCTGTCGCGCGCCGTTGATCAGGATGTCCACCTGATCGAACGCGTCGAGGGTGGCCGACAACAAATTGGCGATGGTCAGCTTTTCGCGCAGGTCTCCGGCGAAGAACCGGATGTTGCTGTCATCAGCCTGCTCGCCCAGTTCCTCGGTCAGCCGTTTTTCGTCCATATCGGCAAACATCACATTAGCGCCTGCATCGGCAAAGTGGCGTCCGATGGCCAGCCCGACACCGTTGGCCCCGCCGGTCACGATTGCGGTTTTGCCAGCTATGGAAAAGGACATGCGTATTCTCCTGAGTTGCGGCGCAGGTTAGCCGGGATCACCGCCGAGGGCGAGAGGCATGAAAGACCTTGAACCGATTGTCGCCGGTCACTTCTTCGACATGGGCAAAAGCGGCGGTCAAAGCGGCCTCGTAGGGTAGGTGGCGGTTGGCCACCATCCACAGAGAACCGTTGCGGGTCAGGTTCTTGGCGGCCGACCGGATGAAGCCTTGTCCCAGTTCGGGTTCGGCACTGCGGCCGGTGTGGAAGGGCGGGTTCATCACCACCGTGTCAATCGGCTCAGACGCCCGCCAAGTGACCGCATCCGCCCAGTGAAACTGAGCGCGCGGGTCGGCCACATTGGTTCGGGCGCAGGTCAGGGCGGTGTGGTCGGCCTCGACCAGATGCAGGGCTTTCAGGCCCGTGGCCTGCAGTAGCCCGGCAGAAAGGTATCCCCAACCCGCGCCAAGGTCAGCGACCCGAGCGCCCAACTTGTCGGGCAACGCCGCCAGCAACAGCGCCGAAGCCGGATCAATGCCATCTGCCGAGAACACTCCTGGCGCGGTCTGAAAGCCGTCTGCGGTCTGATGATCGGGCTCGGCCCAATCCGCAAAGGCTTGCGGATCTGACTGGAACCAGAAAATCTTGCCATGGGCCTTGGAGATCGGCCCCTCGACCGCGACGCGTTTTCGGATGTCTTTCAGCAGGCTATCCACGCCATCGGTCTTGGCACCGTCCACGACGACGACTCCACTGGCGCGACAGCATGCCTGTTGCACCATCGAACGCGCCAACGCCTTGGCGCGCGGCAGGATCACGATGGCGTCCTGACAGGGGGCGTCCGCCTCGGGTACGACCGGAAACCCCTGATTGGCAAAGTGATCGTGAAACGGTTTGAACGGCTGCACCACCTGCGTCTCGCGCGGCAAGGCCGACAGATCACTGGTTGCGGTCGGCCCAAGTACCGCCAGCGGTTGAGTCAGCGAAAGGCCGCTTTGCAGGGCAAGATCAAGACGAGGGGACATGAGCGAATTCGAAAGAGAAGCGCGGGCTTACTCTTCCCGCTCCATTGTGCATTGTAGCGGGTGCTGATGCCTGCGGGCAAAATCCATGACCTGACCCACTTTGGTTTCGGCGATCTCGTGGCTGAACACACCCACAACCGCGACGCCTTTCTTGTGGACGGTCAGCATGATCTCGAACGCCTGTGCGTGGGTCATGCTGAAGAAACGCTCCAGCACATGCACCACGAACTCCATCGGGGTGTAGTCGTCATTCAGTAGCAGAACCTTGTACAGCGGCGGGCGCTTGGTCTTGGGGCGCGTCTGTACCAGGACCGACGACTCCGGGTCGTCGTCCTCCGGTTTGTCAGACATGATCCATTGGTGTTCAAGCATCGCGTTCTACTGTCCGATTCAGGCTTCGGTTTATCTGTGCGCTTATATAACGTCGTACCAGCCAGAGAAAAGAGCCAGCAGGACGTATTCGACATGGGTCAAAACCTTACCACAATCGGCTTCGATGCGGATGATACTTTGTGGCACAACGAGCGTTTTTTTCAGCTGACGCAGGCCCATTTCACCGATTTGTTGGCTGATCACGCCGAGAAGGACCATCTGTTGGAGCGGCTTCTGGCGGCCGAAAAGCGCAACATCCGGCATTACGGGTACGGCATCAAAGGTTTTACCCTATCGATGATCGAAACTGCGATCGAGGTGACCGAGGACCGGGTCCCGGCCTCGGTCATTCGCCAATTGGTCGAAGCCGGGCAAGAGATGCTGGCCCACCCGATCGAGCTTCTGCCCCACGCGCGCGAAGCGATCGAGGGTGTCGCGGCGACTCATCAGGTGGTGCTGATTACCAAGGGCGACCTGATCGATCAGGAACGCAAACTTGCGCAGTCCGGGTTGGGTGAACTGTTCGACGGGGTCGAGATCGTGTCTGAAAAGACGCCGCAGACCTACCACCAGATTTTCGATCAGTACGAGGGCGGGCCTGCATCGGCGATGATGGTTGGCAATTCGATGCGGTCCGACGTGGTGGCCCCGATTCAGGCAGGGTGTTGGGGCGTGTATGTTCCGCACGGGCTGGTCTGGGAGGTCGAGCAGGCCGAAACGCCCGCCGACAACCCCCGATACCGCGAGTTGCAGGATCTGGGCCAGCTGACGAACCTTGTGCAGCGGCTCGGTTGATGTTGCCGAATGGTCTCAGTTTCGAAAATTCGTTGCGGTGCTGCGGCAATTTCTGGTCACATTCGAGGATGTTGTGGGGCGGGCAGCCTGTTTGGCCATATGTTGTAGGCTGCGCGACGGGCAACCAAACAGCGATTTGATGAGCTTTTGGTTTATTTCATTGGGCCCCTGTGCTAGCCTTAACGATAATAAAATAATTACAAGCTGACCGGGAAAACCCGGCGGCCCGAGGTAGACAGAGGCAAAGATCGTGCAGGTTCGGCGGACAGTTCCGGCCCGAATGGGCTTATTTCTTATAGCATGCGTGTGGCTGCTCTCCTTTGCGCCGTTGCAGGGGGTGGCCGCGCCTTACGCGGCGATGGTGATCGACGCGCGCACCGGTGAGGTGCTGCATTCGCGCAACGCCGATACACGGCTGCACCCGGCTTCGCTGACCAAGATGATGACTCTCTACATCGCGTTCGAAGCGGTGCGGAACGGCGAGATTGACTTGGACACGCAGGTTCGTATCACCAAAAAAGCAGCGTCCGAGCCGCCCTCGAAATTAGGGCTGCGCACGGGGCAGACTATTGCCTTTCGTTATCTGATCCGCGCTGCGGCGGTGAAATCGGCCAACGACGCCGCCACTGCCATCGGCATCGCCATCAGCGGGTCCGAGGCTGCCTTTGCCCGCCGCATGACACGGACGGCCAAGGCCATGGGCATGAGCCGCACGACCTTCAAGAATGCGCACGGCCTCACCGAATCGGGCCACCTGTCCACAGCGCGGGACATGACCACGCTGGGGCGCCATCTGCTGTATGATTACCCGCAATATTACAACCTGTTCTCGCGCCAATCGACTCATGCGGGGATCAAGACGGTTCCAAATACGAACCGCCGTTTGCTGGCGGCCTATAAAGGCGCGGACGGAATCAAAACCGGCTACACCCGCGCTGCGGGTTTCAACCTTGTGGCCTCGGCCAAGCGCAAGGACGAACGGATCATCGCCACCGTGTTCGGCGGCAAATCCGGTGCATCGCGCAATGCCAAAGTGGCCGAGCTGCTGGACATGGGCTTCCGCCGCGCCCCATCGCGGGCGCCGATCCGTAAACCGGCCCGTCCTGTTTACGCAGGAAATGCCGGGCTGGGCGCGACCGTCGCAGCCCTGACCGGTGCGCCGAAAACCAGCCTGCGGCCGGTGCTGCGCCCCGGACCTGGTGCCGCCGTGCAGGTGGCCGGCACCGTTGCGGCGACCGCCGCCAAGAATGGTGCGCGTATTCAGAACGGTATCGCCGCAGCTATTGCTGCAGCGGATGTCCAGTCGCCGACCGACGACACCACGCGCCCCGCCGCGCGGCCTGAGGATCTGGTTCTTGCTTCAACCGACCCGACCGTACAGCCCGAGCCCGAACAGGAAATCGTCACGCGCCTGTCCACATCCGGCGGGCATCTGTGGGGCGTCAATGTGGGCCGCTATACCACCCGATACGAGGCGGAGAAGGTTTTGCTGAAAACCGCCCTGTCGGAAATGACCACTCTGGAAGGAACCCTGCGCAAGGTGAACCAAAGCTCGCGCGGGTTCGAGGCGACGTTCCAGGGCATGACCCGCGAACAGGCCGATCTGGCCTGCCGCAGGCTTCAGGCCCGGAATGTCACATGTTTCATGATCGGGCCGTCATAAGACCCGACATACTCTCTCCTTATGAGTCTGGGCTGCGAGGAAACTCGCAGCCTTTTTTTGTCAGGAGGCCTTAGTCGAACACGTGGCCATGCTGGTATTGTTCGTCCTGCCCGGCGGCGGCCGTCAGGGCTGCCACGTTATCCTTGGTGAAGAACCCGTCATAGTGGTGGCAACGCTCAATATACTCAGTGATCAGCAGCGTGTTTTTCGAGTGTTTCGAGAAGATCTGCTTCAGGTTCGGATCGTCTTTGCATTCGCCGACCACATGCGCCAAGAACGGCACGCCCTTGTCTTTAAGCGTGTTGACGACAAAATCGACGTTCTTTTCGCCCGCGTTGTGATCGCCGTCCTGAATCTCGACAGCCATGTGATGCAGACGGCGGCCGAAGTTGCGAACAAAGTCCTCGGTCGGCATTGGCAACTGCTCAAAGGAATTCACGAAGGATGGGGTGTTGTTCGCGGTGAAGACTTTGGCGGGCGATTTCTTGTCATCATCCACGTTGGCGTTCCGGTTCACATTGGTTGACGAGTTCATGTCGAAGATGTTGTAGGCCCCCCAGAAATAATAGGGCACCATTGTCAGGAACTCGAGGATCGCGTCCTCACGCTCACCGGCTAGAATTCGGGTGGCCAGGTGGTCGATTCCCAGCATCAAGGGTGAGATTTTGCTGTCCGACCCAAATGCGGCGGCCTGATCCAGCTGCGCCTGTTCCGCATCGCTCAGCAGTACGCGATCCCCCAGCCCAAAGCTGTCGGTGTCGTTGAAATCGAGTGTGGAGTACCCAACCCGATTGCAGGTGAAATCCGACGGTGTGGTAAAGCAGAACCCATTTTGCGTGTAGAACGGGTTCTCGGTATCGCCTTCATACTCAAAGCGGATGTTCTGGGCTTCGAGTGTCTTGGTTAGGGTCTTCAGGTCGGTTGCGCCGTAGATCTCTCCGACATAGCGGGTCTGCGGCGTGCCGCGCGCCAATGGGTACATTCGGTTGATGCGCGGGATGAAGTCCTCAAAGCTGGGGTTCAGCGGGGCCATCACGATCATGGCAGGATAGTCGGAATGCGAATGCAGGACCGAGAACTTGTGGGTCTGACCCATATAGGTGGCCGTGTGGCGATACGGGGTCATCACATACAACTCGATCAGCGTATCGAACAGCGCCGTGGTTTCTACCTGCAGTACGATCGCCCGCATCGGGCCGACCTGATCGGCAACGCCGGAACTGGTACGCCTTTCGTAGATCATCGGCAGGTACTCGTTGAAGAAGTCCGAGTTCTTCTTGTCCCCGCGGGGCTGGTACGACATCAAATCGAAAGACATTAACACACCTCCATGCGCATACCCGGTGGTAGTCGGGCGCAGCCTTGTTTGGATTTCAAATAATCAGAACATGCACTTGCGGTCATGCTAGGGTCTGAAATCCAAGCGGGCAACAGTAAGAAGGTGGGGCGATGGTTTTGCGATCACATGGCTATCGGGTGAATTTTGTCACCTCGACCCCGCCTGCGACCAGGTTCTCGCGCACCGATCGGGAAATTTGTACCGCCGTGGGTCCGTCACCATGCAGGCAAATCGTGTCGATCGAGGTTTCCAGCCGTTTGCCGGTTTCGGTAATGATGGCGCCTTCGCGAACCATGTTCAGGATTCGCGGCCCCGCAAGGTCCGGGTCATGGATGACCGCACCGGGCAGGCTGCGATCCAACAGTGTGCCGTCATCATTATAGGTGCGGTCGGCAAAGATCTCGCCAACCCATTTGCAGCCCAGTTCGCGCACGGCCTCTTCCTGTTTGGTGACGGCCAGAACCATGATGATAATGTCCGGGTCCACGTCCAGCGCGCCCTGATAGCAGGCCCGCGCCATGTCGGTATCGACCGAGCACATGTTGGCCAATGCCCCGTGCAGTTTTAGATGCCGCACTTCGGTCCCAACCGCCTTGGCCATCCCCATTGCCGCGCCGAGCTGAAAGCGCACCAGATTGCGTAAGCTGCCATGGGGCACCTTCATATTACGGCGACCAAACCCTTGCAGGTCGGGAAAACCGGGATGCGCGCCAATGCCCACTCCGTTCTCGGCCGCCAGTGCCATCGTCGTTGCCATCACGTCCGGGTCGCCCGCGTGAAAGCCGCAGGCGATATTGGCCGAGGTGATGATCTTCAGCAGGCTCTCATCATCGCCCATCTTCCAGGGGCCAAAGCTTTCCCCCATATCGGCATTCAGATCGACGCTGGGCATCGGCAATACTCCTTAGTCGGTGGCAGAGATCATTCCGCCGATCAATTGGTAGGACAATAGGTCCGGGATGTCATGCGGATCACGGACCAGAGGTTCGACTCGCGCCCGCAGCCGCGCTAGTTCGGCCAGATAGGCCGCGTGCAGGGCGACGGCCTCGTCCATCGTCACGAATTCAAACTGTATCTGTCCGCCCGCCGGGGTCTGCGCCGCGCGGGGCAAGTCGCAGGGCAGGACTGTGGCAATGCGGGGGTAACCTCCGGTGGTCTGACACTCGGGCAGAAGGATAAAGGGATTGCCGGTTCCGGTCATCTGGATGTCGCCGGGAGTGATGACCTCGGACAATATGTTCAACTGGCCCTTGGCGGCGAAACCTTCGCCATCGCTCTCCATCTGCATTCCCATCCGGTTCGCCCGCGCCCCGCGCCGAAACAGCGTCCGGGCAAAACGGTTCAGCGTGTCCTGATCGAACAGGGGGGTCTGAAAACTGGCAACCACGCGCAAGGGGCCTCCGGCGAACCGCTCATCAGGTCGCAGCTTCATGCCAGCGCTGCCCAAGAGTGGGCCGGTTGGCAGGATGTCACCCGCCTGCACTGCGCGCCCGACCTTCGCGGTCAGGTGGGTCGAACGCGACCCCAGAAACAGTGGTGCATCGATTCCACCTCCGACATGCAGATAGCCATAGGTTCCCTGCGTCACCGCACCGATGGTTAGCTTCTGCCCAGTCTCGATAGTATGAGAGGCATTCCAGACAACCGGACTGCCGTCGATACTCGCCTGCATCGGTGCCCCGGTCAGGGCGATGTTGACAGGTTGAGTGGCCTCAAACGTGCCGCCCATTCCCGCCATTTCCAATGCGGCAAAATCTGGGCCGTGCCCCAACAGGGCGGCACCTTCGTGAAGCGCCAGCTGATCCGCCGCGCCAGACCGCGACAGGCCTTGATCCAGATATCCCGTGCGCCCCTGATCCTGCACCGTGCAGGCCGGTCCGATCTGATGCACCAGCAAGCTCATGCGGGTATCTCCGTGCAGGTCGCGCCGCCCGCGCCATCATTGGTTGCGCGGATAGCTTCCAGTTCGTCCCGGCTGACCGGAAGAAACTGCATCTCATCCCCGGGTCGCAGGGCAAAGCTCTGTTCCGCTTCGGATCGGAAACACCGAAACGCGGTCTGGCCCACATGCCGCCACCCGGTAGGCGTTGGGCCTGAAAACAGCACGAATTGCGAGATCGCCAAAACCAGCGCGCCTGCAGGCACCATTGGGGTCAGTTCCTTGAGGCGCGGTATGTTGAACTCGGGACCCAATGGGCCGAGATAGGGCTGACCGGGTGCAAAGCCGATGGTCAGAACGCGCACACGAGTATTGCTAAGGCGTTTGATGGCTTCGGCTGGCGATAGCCCCGCTGCGGTGGCGGCTTCATCCAGTTGTGGCGCAAGCTGGCCACCATAGACGGTCGGCACCTTCCACAGACGACGCCCGGCGGGCAGCGATGCCTGATACCAGTCCTGCTCCTTCATCATCTGCTCAAGACGCGCCTGGATCTCAGAGTGTGGCAGGCGAAGTGGATCAAACCGGACATAGGCCGAAGCAAGAGAGGCCGAAGTCTCCTCCACCCCCTCCCAATTCCGGGAGTCGATGGCATTGCGGAACGCGAGGGCGGCGCGATTGGAAGGTTCGGCCATCGTATCGGCAAACGAAACCAACAGACCATCCAGGCCAACGGTTCGTATGCGCGGGAAAGGGGCAGCCTGCTTGGGTATCATATCACAATGCGTTCGGACGTTTCTTTGCCGCGAGGTGATCTTATCCGGAGCCAATGCGCAAGCCCCGGACCCGACCCCGAGTCTCTTTCCACGTCCAAAATGCGAGTCGAGTCGGCAAAATCGGCCGAAAACTGAATCGGTTTCTAGCGACCGAGTCGGGCTGGCCTTGTGGGTGCGGCGGGCGGACTCACTATATATAGAGTGGGTGCGGACGTGACCGGATAAAGGCTCTGTGTTGCATCACGGGTATTTGAGTGATTTGGCAGGGGGTGCTCTGCTGATGTGACGTATAACTATCAGAAAATGCTTGATAAATAAAGAAAATGCAAAAAAAACGCGCGGGATGTGATTTTCCACTTGCGGCTAGTGTTGGTTATACTTAGAACCCCCTTCACCGGCGCTGCTGAGGCGCTCGGGACACACCGGTGAGACGGTGGGA